>DASXBS010000099.1:0-8144 GCA_036491555.1 Casimicrobiaceae bacterium | reverse complement strand
CCGAGAAACGCTCGATACGCGAGATCGACGCGCGGCGGCAGAGCCTTCGGAGGAATCGGCTCGGGAGGCGGCGCGGTGGCGACCTCGGGGGAGGGCTCCGGCGCATCAGCCTGCGCCGTGGGCGGCTCCGACGGTGGCGCTTCGGCCGGCGCCGGCTCGGGTTCGGGCGCGGGCTCGGGAACCACGCTGGCCGAAGGCACCTCGGCAGTCGCCACCGGCGGGGCGCGCCGCGGCTTGGGCTTGGGTTTGGCCACCGGCGCGGCGACGGGGGCGGGCGGAGGAGGCAGTTCGGTGATGGCGACCGCAAGCGGCGGCGTGCTCTCACCATCCTCGGTGATATGCACCGGCCACTGCGTGAGCGCCAGATGCACCAGCGCCGACAGCGCGAGCGCGACCGCGAGGACGCGGCGCGGATCGCGCCATCCCTTGTGCGTCACCATGGCGGTGCTGTCGGGCGTGAACATTGATCAGTCGGGCGAGTCAGCGTCGACGTGGGTCATTCGGCGAGCGGCACGATCAGCGCAGGAACGTCGGCCCTGCCTTGCTTAACGCGCACCGCACCGCCGCCGATGACCAGCCGATCGGCGCAGAACCAGCGAACGGCGTGCGACAGGATCGCATGCTCCACGTCCAGAACCCGCGCGGCGAGGCTGGCTTCGTTGTCGTCGTCGCGCACGGCCACTGCGCCCTGCGCGACGATCGGCCCGTGATCGATGGTGGCGGTCACGAAATGAACGGTGCAGCCATGGATGCGGACACCGTCCTCGAGCGCCTTGCGGTGGGTGTGCAGCCCAGGGTACGCCGGCAGGAGCGAGGGATGGATGTTCATGAGCCGGCCCGCGTAGCGCTCGACAAACGCAGCCGAGAGCACGCGCATGAATCCCGCGAGCACGATCAGGTCGGGCTCGAGCGCATCGATCGCGCGGCCAAGCTCGACCTCGAACGTCGCGCGATCCGAGTAGGCACGGTGTTCCACGACCTGCGTGGCCACGCCTTCGCGCGCCGCGATGGCGAGCCCGGCAGCGTCGGCGCGGTTGCTGATCACGCCAACGAGCGTCGCATCGATCTTTCCGTCTCGGACCGCGCTAATCAGCGCCGCCATGTTCGAACCGCGACCGGAAATCAGGACAGCGACGCGCTTCATGCGGCGCGGACCACGGTCGACGCCGGACCGGGTCCGGCGCGCTCGACGTGGCCGATGAGCGTCGCATGCTCGCCGAGCGCATTCATGCGGGCAAGCGCCGCTTGCGCATCGGCGGCGGAAACCACCAGGACAAAACCGATCCCGCAATTGAATACGCGATGCATTTCGTCGGTGGCGACGTTGCCTTCTCGCTGCAGCCAGTCGAATATGGACGGACGCGACCAGGAAGCAGCGTCGACGTTCGCGCGCAGACCCTCGGGAAACATGCGGTGCGTGTTCTCGGTCAGGCCGCCGCCGGTGATGTGCGCCATGCCCTTGACGTCGAATTCCTTCAGCAGCGCCAGCACCGGCTTCACGTAGATGCGCGTTGGCTCGAGCAGGGTGGCCCCGAGCGGGCGAGCGCCATGCGTTCCCGAAAAGGGTGACCGCAGGTCCGCGCCGCTCTTGCCGATGATGCGCCGGATCAGCGAGAAGCCATTTGAGTGCGGGCCGCTCGATGCGAGACCGATGAGCGCATCGCCGGCGACGATGCGTGTGCCGTCGACCACACGAGATTTCTCGACCACGCCCACCGCGAAGCCGGCAAGATCATATTCACCTTCGACGAAAGCCTTGGGGTGCTCGGCAGTCTCGCCGCCGATCAGCGCGCAACCCGCCTGCTCGCAGCCGGCGGCGATGCCCTTGATGACGTCGCTCGCGACAGCGACATCGAGCCGCTCGCATACGTAGTAATCGAGAAAGAACAGCGGCTCGGCGCCCTGCACGAGAATGTCGTTGACGCTCATCGCCACCAGATCGATGCCGATGGTGTCGTGCCGATTGAGCGCGAAGGCAAGCTTCAGCTTGGTGCCGACGCCATCGGTTCCCGAGACCAGCACCGGTTCGCGATAGCGCTTGGGCAACTCGACCAGCGCCCCGAATCCTCCGATGCCGGCGAGCACTTCGGGGCGCATCGTGCGTTTGGCGAACGGCTTGATCGCGTCGACCAGCCGATCGCCCGCGTCGATGTCGACACCGGCGTCGCGATAGGAAAGGGAGGTCTTGGCATCGGGCATGGAAGGCAATCGAATGATTGAGTCGTCGCTGCCCGCGCGGTACAGTGAGCGACTTTTTCGAGCCGATTTTACCGGAAATGACGCCTCCCAGCCTCTCACCGGGCGACCCAACCACGGAGCCAACCGTGATCGCGGCGGCCGCCGTCGTGGTGAAGGAGCGCGTGCTGCGCCTGCCGCACTACCTTTGGATCGTCGGCACGGTGCTGGTCATCGCCGCCATGCTGCATTGGCTCGGACCGATCCTGACACCGTTTCTCATCGGCGCGATGCTCGCTTATCTCGGCAATCCGGCGGTGAACTGGGGTCAGCGACGCAAGTTGTCGCGCACCATCGGAACGCTGGTCATCATGACGATCATGCTGGTGCTGATCGTCACGCTCGTGCTGGTTCTGTTTCCCTTGATGCAATCGGAGTTCATCCAGCTCGCCCGGCGGCTTCCCGAGATCTTCGCCGCAGCCTACGCACAAATCGCTCCCTGGCTCGAGGAGCGATTCGGGATTGTGCTTCAACTCGACATGCCGGCGGTGCGCAGGTTCATCGCCCAGGGCATCGGCGGGACACAGGACGCATCGGTTCGACTCATGCACGGGCTGCGTGTGGGCGGCACGATGGTGCTGGCCATCATCATCAACCTGATGCTCATTCCTGTCGTGATGTTCTACCTGCTGCGCGACTGGAACGTCATCGTGCGGCGCTTCGGCGAACTGTTGCCGCGCCGCTGGTTCGGCAAGGCCCGGACCATCGCGATCGAGATCGACGACATCCTCGCGGAGTTCATCCGCGGTCAGCTTTGGGTGATGGTCGTCCTGGCCATGTACTACGCGATCGCGCTCAGCATCGCGGGACTGCAGCACGCGGTGCCGATCGGCATCCTCACCGGGCTGCTGGTGTTCATCCCCTACGTGGGCTTCGGGCTCGGGCTGGTGCTCGGCGTGGTTGCGGCGCTGCTGCAGTTTACGGGTTGGCCGGGATTCCTCGCGGTGCTCGCCGTGTACGGGATCGGGCAGCTCCTCGAAGGCTACATCCTGGTGCCGTGGCTGGTCGGCGATCGCATCGGATTGCATCCGCTGGCGGTGATTTTCGCGCTGCTCGCGTTCGGACATCTGTTCGGCTTCGCCGGCGTGCTGTTCGCACTGCCGGCAAGCGCTGCGCTGCTGGTCGGATTGCGGCATCTGCGCGCGGTCTACCACGAGTCCGACCTGTACCAGTAGTGGAACAACTCGTCTTCGAGCTCGCCGCGCCGGAGCCGCCGCGGCTCGCGAACTTCCTCGCCGGACGCAACGCCGAACTGCTCGCTGCCATTCCCGGATTCGCCACGGGCGAAGGCGCGGAGACCGGCGTGTTGCTGTGGGGCGCTCCAGCGTCGGGCAAGACGCACTTGCTGATCGCGACCACGGCGCTGGTCGAGGCCGCCGGGCGTTCGTCGCTCTATGTCGCGCATCCGAACGAGCTGCAGATGGACGCCGCGTTCACGCCGCCCGCGCTGGTAGCCATCGATCGCATCGACGACGCCGGCGACGACGCGGCAGGTCGAATATTCACGTTGTTCAACGCGCTCAAGGCGAGCGGCGGCAGGATGATCGCCGCGGCGCGCGTCCCGCTCGCGGCGTTGCCGCTGCGCGAGGACGTGCGCTCGCGATTGGGCTGGGGACTCGTCTACGAAGTGCTAAGCCTGACTGATGAGGAAAAATCCGCTGCGCTGGCGGCGTACGCGAGCGAGCGCGGATTTTCGCTTCAGGCGGACGTGGTCGACTATCTGCTGCGTCACGGACGCCGCGACATGCGCTCGCTGCTCGCGACGCTCGATGCGCTCGACCGGCGCTCGCTGGCGACCAAGCGGCCGATCACCGTGCCGATGATCAAGGACTGGATGCAGCAGGAAATCGAGTGGGATCGACGGCGCGGCGCCTGACGCTGTTCGACCTCGATAACACGCTGATCGCTGGCGACAGCGATTACGGCTGGGCGCAGTTCCTGATCGAGCTCGGCGTGCTCGACGCGCAGGGCTACGAGGCGCGCAATGCCGCTTTCTTCGCCGACTACAAGGCCGGCACGCTCGATATTCACGCGTTCCTGGATTTTCAGCTGCGTCCGCTGGCCGAGCACGACGTCGTGCAGCTCGAAGTGTGGCGCCAGCGCTTCCTGGTCGAGAAGATCCAGCCGATGCTGCTGCCCGCTGCGCAGGCGGTGGTCGATGCGCGGTTCGCTGCCGGCGATCTGATCGCCGTCGTGACCGCCACCAACAGCTTCGTCACGCGTCCGATCGCGCGCATGTACGGTATCGACCACTTGGTCGCGACCGAGCCCGAGATGATCGAGGGCCGCTTCACCGGACGCATCGTCGGGCCGCCGTGCTTCCAGATGGGCAAGCTCCGCTGCGTCGACACCTGGCTGTCGGGGCAGGGGCACGTCCTGGCCGACTTCGCGCAATCGTGGTTCTACAGCGATTCGCACAATGACCTCCCGTTGCTCGAGGCGGTGACGCATCCGGTGGCGGTCGATGCGGACGCAGTGCTCGCCAGCCACGCCAGCGCACGCGGGTGGCCGATGCTGAGCTGGCGCTAGCGCAAGAGGCAGCGAGGCACTCCGCTCGATCCTTTCCTGGGTCTGTCAACCATCGGGTGTGGACTGCCGTTAATGGCGGCGACACGATTCCAGATGAGTGTCGACCAACCAACCAAACTGAGGAAAACCATGACCAAGCTGTTGAGCGCGCTGATTGCTGGCGCATTTGCCGTGTCGCTGACGGCTGCCGCACAAACCGCTGCCCCCGCTGCTCCTGCCAAGGCACCGGCCGCCACGACGATGGCGCCTGCTCCGGCGACTGCTGCGCCCGCGGCAACGGACAAGATGGCGGCTCCCGCGGGATCGGCCAAAACCGACACCAGCGACATGAAGACGACTTCGTCCACGGGCCATTCCACTACCAAAAAGACGAAGAAAAAGAGCAAGAAGCCGACGACGACGCAGAATGCCCCGGCATCGACGGAAACGCCCAAGATGGGCGCGACCAAGTAGTGTCCTTGTCTGACTGCAACGACCCTCACGATGGCAGTTCGGTCGTTGCTTTTTGAGCCAAAAGTCAATAGAATCATTGCGGTTTTTACGTTTCCGGACTCCGAGCACCTGGTTCGGGCAAGCGCGGAAAACGGATAGACCCGAACCAAACATTGAGGATGAATCCATGAACAAGCTGCTCGTTGCACTGTGCGCCAGCGTATTCGCATTCGGTTCCGTGTCGGTACTCGCCGGCAACGACATGAAGCCTATCTCCAAGATGGAAAGCCAGGAAGCGAAAGCCGCCCGGGCCGCCGCCAAGGCCAAGTGGGACAAGATGACGCCGGAAGAGCAAGCCACCTGGAAGAAGGAGGCGAGGGCCAAGAAAAGATCCGACCTAACGGCGTTGGAAGCAGTCGCGCAAGAGAGCGATCGCTACAACACCAAGCAGGGCGCTGAGGCAGCGGCGGCGTCGAAAGCCGGTCCCGCGCCAGCCAAGGGCACCTTGAACACGCCCGCTGGCAACGCGGCCCTGAAGAAGGAGTCTTCGGGGCAGTAACCCAGTTCCAGCTTCAAGAGGGGCAGGGGCCGAGGGCTTCTGCCCTTTTCGTTTCTGATGGTAGGTGGCAGCGGCACGCTCGCACCGTCGTCAACTTGGATGACTCAGCATCTGCGCATCGTGGTGGGATGTCCGGCGGAGTCGATGCGTCGGTTGCCGCATGGCTGTTGAAGTGTAGGCAGGGGCGTCGACCCCTGCTTTTTTTGCGTACCCGCGACTTCTCAGGATGGCAATGAACAATGCATCCGCGCTCCTGATGGCCGGCGCGCTCGTCCTCGTTTCAGTGGCCGCGTTGGCCGACGACAAGACCTCGGCCGCCACGACCGGAGCCGATCAGGGCAAGGTGAAGAACGCCGCGGCGCGCAAGGGCGCGTACGCCAAGATGACGCCGGACGAAAAGGCGGCCGCGCAGAAGCCCGTGCGCACCGACGAGCAGAACCTTGGCGATACGATCGCCAAGTCTGGAAACCCGGACGCGCACGCCCGTGGTCTGGCGATCAGCAAATCCGCGGCCGATTCCAAGACCCGTCCTGCGCCTCCGCGCGGCACGATGAATACGCCGGAAGGCGAGAAGTTGCTGAAACAGCAGAAAGGGCAATGAGAGCCCAATGAGATGCCATTGAGAACCCTGTGACTCGACGTTTGCGCATCGTCCTTGGAATGTCCGGCGGAGTCGATTCGTCGGTGGCGGCGTGGCTGCTCAAGCGCGCTGGGCACGAGGTCGTCGGCGTGTTCATGAAAAACTGGGAAGACGACGACACGGACGATTACTGCACGTCGCGTGTCGATCTGGTCGACGCCGCGTCGGTCGCCGACGTCGTCGGCATCGAACTCGAAGCCGTCAACTTCGCGCGCGAATATCGCGATCGCGTATTCGCGCAATTCCTCGCCGAATACCGCGCAGGGCGCACGCCGAATCCGGACGTGCTCTGCAACAGCGAGATCAAGTTCAAGGCATTCCTCGAGCTCGCGCAGTCGATGGGCGCTGACGCGGTGGCGACCGGTCACTATGCCCGCGTTCGCACCATCGATGGCGCGACGCAGTTGCTACGTGCCGTCGATACATCCAAGGACCAAAGCTACTTCCTGCACCAGCTTACGCAGCACCAGCTGGCGGCGTCGCTGTTTCCCCTCGGCGAGATCAGCAAGCGTGAAGTGCGCGCCATCGCACGGGAGCAGAATCTCCCGACGCATGCCAAGAAGGACTCGACCGGCATATGCTTCATCGGCGAGCGCCCGTTTCGCGATTTCCTCGCGCGCTACCTTCCGCGCGAGCCGGGTCCGATCCAGACACTGGAGGGCAGCGTGGTCGGAACGCACCAGGGTCTCGCGTATTACACGCTGGGCCAGCGTCAGGGTCTCGGGATCGGCGGAAGCCGTGAGGGCGTCGCCGCCCCGTGGTTCGTCGCCGCCAAGGATCGATCGCGCAACGCGCTGATCGTGGTGCAGGGTCATGACGATCCGCGGCTTTACGCGCACCGGATCGAAGCGGGTGCTATGCACTGGATCGCCGGGTTACCGCCTGCCGCCGGTAAACCGTTGTCCGCGATGACGCGTTATAGGATGAAGCCGGCATCGTGCCGGATTGGAGTCGAGGACGAGCAGCGCTGCCAGGTGGATTTCGCGCAGCCGCAGTGGGCGCCGACGCCGGGGCAATACGTGGTCGTTTACGATGCCGATGTCTGCCTGGGTGGCGCGGTCATCGAACGATCGCTGACCCCGGCCGCGACCGAGGCCACACATCCGGAAACAGTTTGATTGCGCCCGTATCGCGCGACGGGCGCATAATCCCGCCGCAGCGGATGCGCGTTGTGCGCATCAAAGACGCGGACGAATGAACGTCCATTGCACGCCGGTTACTTTCCGACGCGCCCGGCATTCCATAATCGAGGCCTCATGACGCTCGCAACAAAACACTGGATCGCCTTCGTGCTCTCGCTCTGCGTGTTGGCACCTGCGCACGGCATCGCCCAGAATTCGCCCCCCCCTCCCGCCAATGCCGTCCCCGCGGCGGTGCTTCCGCAGGATCAGCTCGACGCCTTGCTCGCTCCGATCGCGCTCTATCCCGACCAGTTGCTCTCGCAAGTGCTGATGGCGTCGACGTATCCACTCGACGTCGTCGCTGCTGCGCGATTCGTCCAGCAGAATCCCGGACTTCAGGGTGATGCGCTCAATCAGGCGCTTGCGGACAAGCCCTGGGATCCGAGCGTGCTATCGCTCACCGCGTTTCCGCAAGTACTGGCGATGATGAACGACAAGCTCGAATGGACGCAGCAGCTGGGCGACGCGTTCCTCGCCAACGAGCCGCAGGTGATGCAGACCGTGCAGTCGCTGCGCGCGAGGGCGCAGGCGGCGGGCAATCTGCAAAGCACTCCGCAACAGAATGTGG
>DASXBS010000098.1:0-12826 GCA_036491555.1 Casimicrobiaceae bacterium | reverse complement strand
CTACGGCACCCTGGTGACCTCGGCGATTGCGCTGCTGATCGGCGTACCGGTCAGCTTCGGCATCGCGCTGTTCCTCACCGAGATGTGCCCGCCGCTGCTCAAGCGTCCGCTCGGCACCGCGATCGAGCTTCTCGCCGCGATCCCGAGCATCATCTACGGCATGTGGGGTCTGTTCGTGTTCGCGCCGTTCTTCGGTGACTACGTGCAGCCGCTGCTAGCGAAAACGCTCGGCAACGTCTGGCTGATCGGTCCGCTGTTCCAGGGCGCGCCCAACGGCATCGGCATGCTCTCGGCCGGGATCATCCTTTCGATCATGGTGATTCCCTTCATCGCCGCGGTGATGCGCGACGTGTTCGAAATCGTGCCGCCGGTGCTCAAGGAATCGGCGTACGGGATCGGCTGCACCACCTGGGAAGTAGTGTGGAACATCGTGCTGCCGTACACCAAGGTGGGGGTCATCGGCGGCATCATGCTGGGGCTCGGCCGTGCGCTCGGCGAGACGATGGCAGTCACCTTCGTCATCGGCAACGCCTACCGCATATCGCCGTCGCTGTTCGAGGCCGGCAACTCGATCGCCTCGGCGCTCGCCAACGAGTTCAACGAGGCTTCCGACCCGGTGCACCTGTCCTCGCTGATCACGCTCGGGCTGGTGCTGTTCATGCTGACCTTCGTCGTGCTTGCCTGTTCGCGGCTGCTGCTCGCGCAACTGGCCAAGGGCGAAGGTCGCCAGACGTGAAGGCCGATCGTGAGCGATAACGGCAAGAGCGTGCTCTACCATCGCCGGTTGCTGGTCAACCGCTGGAACCTGGCGATGTCGCTGGTGACCATGGCGTTCGGCATGACGTTCCTGCTCTGGATCCTGTTCACGCTGTTCGTGAAGGGCTTCGCGGCGCTGTCGCCGACGCTGTTCACGCAGATGACGCCGCCTCCGGGCAGCGACGGCGGCCTGGCCAATGCGATCTTCGGCAGCTTCGTCATGGTCGGCGTCGCCACGCTGATCAGCACGCCGGTCGGCGTGATGGCGGGCATCTACCTCGCGGAATACGGCAAGTCGGGCTGGCTCGCCAGCGTCACGCGATTCATCAATGACATTTTGCTCTCGGCGCCGTCGATCGTCATCGGCCTGTTCATCTACACCGTCTACGTGGCCAACGCGCAGCACTATTCGGGCTGGGCCGGCTCCTTCGCGCTGGCGCTGCTGGCGATTCCGGTCGTGGTGCGCACCACCGAGAACATGCTGCGCCTGGTGCCGAACAGCCTGCGCGAGGCGGCCATCGCGCTCGGCGCGCCGATGTGGAAGGTGATCCTGATGGTGACGCTGAAGGCGGTGCGTGCGGGGGTCATCACCGGCATCCTGCTCGCGGTGGCGCGCATCTCCGGCGAAACAGCGCCGCTGCTCTTCACCGCGCTGAACAACCAGTTCTGGAGCGCCGACATGAACGCGCCGATGGCCAACCTGCCAGTGGTCATCTTCCAGTTCGCGATGAGTCCGTTCGCGGAATGGCAGCACCTGGCGTGGGCCGGCGCGCTGCTGATCACGCTGGCGGTGCTGGTACTCAACATCGTCGCCCGAACCGTGCTGCGTCCGGCCGCAATCAAATGACCGAGAAGCGGAGACAGGAGCGATGAATTTCGAAGCCGTGGCCGCGCGTGCCACCCCGATTTCCAGCGCCGCACAGGCGCTGCCGCCGAAGATGTCGATCCGCAACCTCGACTTCTTCTACGGCAAGTTCCAGGGCTTGAAGGGCATCAACCTCGACGTCGCCGAATGCCGCGTCACCGCTTTCATCGGACCTTCGGGCTGCGGGAAATCGACGCTGCTGCGCACCATGAACCGGATGTATTCGCTCTACCCAGGACAGCGCGCCACCGGCAAGATCCTGTTCAATGGCCGCAACCTGCTGGACAACGGAGTCGATCTCAACATGCTCCGCGCGAAAGTGGGCATGGTGTTCCAGAAGCCGACGCCGTTTCCGATGTCGATCTATGACAACATCGCCTTCGGTGTCCGCCTGTACGAAAGCCTGTCGGGGCGTGAGATGGACGAGCGCGTCGAATGGGCGCTCACCAAGGCGGCGATGTGGACCGAATCCAAGGACAAGCTCAAGCAGAGTGGCATGGCGCTTTCGGGAGGCCAGCAGCAGCGCTTGTGCATCGCGCGCGCCATCGCGGTGAAGCCCGAGGTGCTGCTTCTCGACGAGCCGACGTCGGCGCTCGACCCGATTTCGACTGCGAAGATCGAAGAGCTGATTTTCGATCTCAAGAACGACTACACGATCGCCATCGTCACCCATAATATGCAGCAGGCAGCGCGAGTGTCGGAATACACTGCGTACATGTACCTGGGCGAGCTGATCGAATTCGGCGCCACCGATGAGATCTTCCTCAAGCCGCAGCGCAAGGAAACCGAGGACTACATCACCGGCCGCTTCGGCTGACCTCGAAGCCAAGGAGACGCGATGGCTGAGCATACCTACAAGCAGTTCGACGCCGAGATGGAGGAAATCCGCTCGGGCGTGCTGGCCATGGGCGGGCTGGTCGAGACGCAGTTCACGCGCGCCATCCAGGCGCTGAAGCACACCGAGGTCGACCTGATCGACAAGGTCGCCGCCGATGAGCTGGCGATCAACCGCATGCAGGTGCAGATCGACCAGCAGTGCAGCCAGATCATCGCCAAGCGTCAGCCGGCGGCGATCGACCTGCGCATGGTGCTCACCGTGGTCAAGATCGTCAACGAGCTCGAGCGCGCCGGCGACGAAATCAAGAAGATCGCGTACAAGGCGCAGCAGATCCAGCGTCCCGAGCGTTTGTCCAGCGTGCGCGCGCTCGAGGTCGCGCGCGTCGCGGAGCTCGCCGAGGACAACCTCCAGCTCGCGCTGGACGCCTTCGCGCGCCTGGACGTCTCGGCCGCGGCGCAGGTCGTCAGCAACGACGAAGCCATCGACTTCGCATTCGGCTCGATCCTGCGCCAGCTCATCAGCTACATGATGGAAGACCCGCGCACGATCACGCCGGCGCTGGAAATCGTTTTCATCGCCAAGTCGGTCGAGCGCATCGGCGACCACGCAAAGAACATCGCGGAAAACGTGGTGCAAGTGGTCAAGGGCAAGGACGTGCGTCACGCGACGGCGGAGCAGATCCGCGCCGAGGTGGCCGAGTGATGCCTGGCTGTCGCGGCGTCGAGAAATGCGAATGAGCACCTCCATCTTGGTCGTCGAGGACGAGCCCGCCATTCAGGAGTTGCTGCGCGTCAACCTCGAAGACGCCGGCTTCGCGGTATGCACCGTCGCCGACGCGGAAACCGCGCAACTGCAGATCCGTGCCGCGCTGCCGGATCTGGTGCTGCTCGACTGGATGCTTCCCGGACAGTCGGGACTCGCCTTCGCGCGCACCCTGCGCGCCGATGCGCGCACGCGCGAGCTTCCGATCATCATGGTCACGGCGCGCAGCGACGAGGCCGACCGGGTCGCCGGCCTCGAAGCCTGGGTCGACGATTACGTCACCAAGCCGTTCAGTCCGCGCGAGCTCAAGGCGCGCGTCAAGTCGGTGCTCCGCCGGCGCGCACCCGAGGCCGCGCAGGAAACGCTGCGCGTTGGAACGCTCGAGCTCGACCCCCTTGCGCATCGGGTGTTCGCGGAGGGCAATGCGGTCGCGCTCGGTCCGACCGAATTCCGTCTGCTCAAGTACCTGATCGCGCGCCCCGAACGCGTACACAGCCGTACGCAGCTGCTCGACCAGGTCTGGGGAGATCATGTGTACATCGAGGAGCGAACAGTCGACGTGCACATTCGCCGACTGCGCCTCGCGCTGCAGCCGTCGGGTCACGATGCGATGATCGAAACCGTGCGCGGCAGCGGTTATCGCCTTTCCGCGCTGAAGTAGACGCGCTGCGAATCCATGTGGGCATTCTGGCTGCGTGTGGCCTTCGCTCCAGTGCTCGTGCTCGCGCTCGGCGCGCTCGCCGGTGCCGTGTCGGGTGCAACTGCGGCCTGCCTGGTCATTGGAGCCGGGCTTCTGGCTGTGATCGGCTGGCACGCGTCGCAACTGCGCGCGCTGTTGCGCTGGGCATTGGGCTCGATCGAAGCTCCTGTTCCCGAAGGTCGTGGCGCGTGGGGACTCATGTACGCAGCGCTCTACCAGCGTGTTCGCATGCGCAGCGCCCGACAGCGCGATCTGCGGCTCGCGCTGGACCGCTTCGTGAGCGGCGCCGAGGCGCTGCCTGAAGGCGTGGTCGTGCTCGACGATCGCGACCGCATCCAGTGGGCCAACCCCCGGGCGGAGTCGCACCTGGGCATCGAGTTGCACCGCGATCTGCACACACCGATCACCAATCTCGTTCGCCACCCGGCGTTTGTGCAATACATCAACGGCGGTGAATTTCACGAGCCGGTGCTGTTCGAATCGACGCGCGAGGGTGCAGCAATGCTCTCCGTGCAGGTCGTTCCTTTCGGGGTGGAGGAGAGGCTGCTGATGAGCCGCGACGTCACGCGCCTCGAGGCGGTGGCGAGGGTGCGCCGGGACTTCATCGCCAATGTCTCGCACGAGCTGAAGACTCCGCTGACGGTGCTTAGCGGATTCCTCGAAACATTCGCCGACGTCTCGCTCGACGGCAAGAAGCGGGAGCGCTATCTCGCTTTGATGCAGGAACAGGCGAGGAACATGCAACGGCTAGTCGACGACTTGCTTACGCTGTCGTCGCTCGAGAGCGAGCAGAACATCGCGGCGGAGATCGAGTTCGACATCGTGCCGCTGCTGCTCGAGCTTTCGTCGGACGCTAAGGCACTGGCCGGCGGAAAGCAGGATGTCACCCTTGATATCCACGATGCGGTGAGCGTGCTCGGAAGCCGCGACGAGCTCGGGAGCGCGTTTGGCAATCTCGTCAGCAACGCCGTGCGCTATACGCCGGAAGGCGGCAAGATCGCGCTGTCGTGGCGGGCGGACGAGCGGGGCGGCATTTTCAGCGTGACCGACACCGGAATCGGGATCGCCGCCGAGCATATCCCGCGTCTGACCGAGCGTTTTTATCGCGTGGACCGCAGTCGCTCACGTAGCACTGGCGGCACCGGTCTGGGTCTCGCCATCGTCAAGCACGTGCTCATCCGCCACCAGGCAGAGCTCCTGATCGAGAGCGAACCCAGGAAGGGAAGCAGCTTCACCGTAGTCCTCCCGCCGCGTCGCGTGCGCAGGTTGCGCGATGACGATGCGCATCCATCGGATACGGACGTTGCCGCGCCCCCGGAGGGGACCCCGCGCGGCGACATGTCGACGCTATAAGCTCACTGCGGGCGAGATGTCTAAACCTCCCTGAGCGTTGTCACACGCCTGTAACCCCAGTGAGCGACTCTCTGCGGCAAGCGGCAGGCGGAGATCGGCATGTCGGTGCGCTGCGAAGGCGATCTGCGGGTGATGGAGCAATTGGGAGAGCGGCAGGATTTCGAGGCCGAGCTCACTCGCCTCGGCTTCACGCACGAGGAATTCACGATCAACGTCAGGCGCGATGAACGATCCCGCGACAGGGACTGGTCGATTCGGTACACGGTTTGGGTGACCAACGTCGTCAACCGCCGGGGCAACGCCTACTTCGGCACCGCGGGACGAACCTGGGTAACGCAATTTGTTGCCGATGCCGAGCGCGGCCATTTCGGTGATCCGCAAATGGGAGCCCTTCTGAGCTCCAGGTCAGCCAGGCTCTCGGTGCGCGTAACGCGGCGCGCCTGGAAGTCCTGATCGGACCGCGGTAGTCACGCTGCCGCCGTCGTGACGACCGGGCGCAGGTGGGACTCGAACTGCCGCGTCGCCTTCGCCCACGAATACTGCAGAGCATAGCGACGTACCCTCGTACGATCCAGGTCGAGCGCGGCCATCGCAGCCTCGCGTAGATCTGTCGACAGCACGCCGACCGAAAGATCGCGGACCACGTCGACCGGACCGCTGGCGGGGTAGGCCGCGACTGGGGTACCACAGGCCATCGCTTCGATGAGCACCAGCCCGAAGGTGTCCGTCCGACTCGGAAACACGAAGGCATCTGCCTGCTGGTAGTAGTACGCTAGGTCCGTGCCGAACTTCATGCCGTGGAAGATCGCATCCGGATATCGAGCCTTGAGTCCGGCAAGCGCGGGTCCGCCACCAACGACCCATTTGCTCCCGGGCAGGTCGAGCTCGAGAAAATCCTCGATGCTCTTCTCAACTGCCACGCGGCCCGCGTACAGGAAAATCGGCCGTCCTGGCAGGTTGAGTTGCGGCGCCGGAGCGAACAGGTCGTTGTCGACGCCACGCGACCAGTGCGCGAGGTTGGCGAAGCCGCGCGCCTCCAGGCGGCGATGCATCTCCGGCGTAGGAATCATGACGGCTGCGGATGGTGCGTGGAACCAGCGCATCATTCGGTAGGTGACGCCTACCGGCAAGCGGCAGCGGGCGTGCACGAACTCCGGAAATTGGGTGTGGTACGCCGTCGTAAACGGGTAACCTGAAGCCAGGCAATGGCTGCGCGCGGCGAGTCCCAGCGGCGCCTCAGTCTCGATGTGGATTGCGTCGGGCTCGAATTCCTCGATCATGCGCGACACGCGCGGCCCCGGACCCACTGCAAGCCGTATTTCAGGATACGTGGGGCACGGCAGCGTGCGAAAGCCTTCCGGTGTGACCAGCCCAACGGTGTGGCCGCGGACCTCCAGCTCACGGACGGTGTTGCGCACCGTGGTGACGACGCCGTTAACCTGCGGCGACCACGCGTCGGTGACGATCAGAATACGCATCGATGTCTTCCTTGTCGGAGTGATAGGAGTTCGGGAGCACGTCGTGCCAGTTCAGGATCTTGAGCTCGCCGTCCACGGTTTCGACCAATGCGGTGAGACTCTCGACCCAGTCGCCATCGTTGCAGTACAGGACCCCGTTGATGTCGCGAATTTCCGCCTTGTGGATGTGACCGCACACGATGCCATCGAAATTGCGCGATCGCGCCTCCGCGGCGAGCGCCTCCTCGTAGGCAACAATGAAGCTCACCGCGTTCTTAACCTTGTGCTTGAGGAACTGCGCGAGCGACCAGTAGCGCAGGCCCAGGCGCGCTCGCAGGCGGTTGAAGTAGTGGTTGAGGCGCAGCGTCAGCGTATAGAGCCGGTCGCCCAGATAGGCGAGCCACTTCGCGTGCTGCACCACGCCGTCGAAAAGATCGCCGTGAACGACGAGCAGGCGTAGCCCGCGCGCCGTCCGGTGCACCGCCTCGTCGCGAATGTAAATGTCGCCGAACGCGAGGTCGATGAAGTGGCGCACGGCCTCGTCGTGGTTGCCGGGGACGTAGACGACTTCGGTCCCCTTGCGCGCCTTGCGCAGGATCTTTTGGACGACGTCGTTGTGCGATTGCGCCCAGTACCAGCGTCGGCGCAGCTGCCATCCGTCGATGATGTCGCCGACCAAATAGAGATAATCGGACTCGGTACGCCGGAGAAAATCCAGCAACCGTTCCGCCTGGCATCCGGGTGTGCCGAGATGCGTATCCGAGATCCATATCGCCCGAAACCGTAGTGAAGACGCGGGCTCCGGAATCATCGAAGGGTCAGGGCCTAGTCGAACGCATGGCGGCACCATAGGCTCCGATGGCGACACGATCATGACGATGCCGTGATGAGACCGTGACAGCGCGCAGCTCGGGCTGCGATGTCACGGCAAGGTCACACAGCGGACTCTCTGCTGCAATGAAATCGCACTACCGTCGCGACATCGCCAGACGCCAAGGATGCTCGAAACGATGCGCGCGGTGGAGAAACTCGCGGAGGAAAGGGAGAGCCCTCATAAAGGGCAGCGCGGACTGCGGCGCCTGCTCAATGCATTCTTCTATTCGCTGTCCGGACTGCGTCTCGCCTTTGACCACGAAAGCGCATTCCGGCAGGAAATCCTCATTGCGGTTATCCTTCTTCCGCTGGCGTGCGTTGTAACCGTGAGTCCCGGCGAGCGTGCGCTGTTGATCGCCTCTGTGATGCTTCTGCTGATCGTGGAATTGCTGAATTCCGGCGTTGAAGCGGCGATCGACCGCATCGGATTGGACACGCATCGCTTGTCCAAGCGTGCGAAGGATCTGGGCAGTGCGGCGGTTTTTCTTTCGCTCCTCACGCTGGCGAGCACATGGAGTCTTATCCTCTGGCCGCGGGTGACCGGCTGGATCGCTACCAGTAGCGCATCGCCGAGCTGAACAGCGCCTTCAGGTCATCGCGCGTGACGTCTCTGGGCGCGTTGCGGATCACGCGCCATTGCGGCTCGGCGCCGGCGGCCAGCGCATCGACGTCACCGGCACCGAAGCCGAGTCCGGACAGTCCGTTGGGCATCGCGGCGGCGCGCATCAGCTCCACCACGCGCCCTGCGAGCGCCTCGCCCGCCTCGACGGCATCACCCGGCCTCAGGTTGCTTAGGTCGCGCGTGGCCACGCCCAGGCACGCGGCACCGTGCACGTGGCGCTCGGGACTGCACTGCGCGGTGTAGCGCCACACCGAGGGATTGTTGAGCACGACCGCCATGCCGTGTGGAACCAGCGTCTTTCCCTTCGGATATCCGGGGAGCTCGAAGTCACGCGCGAGTCCCGATACCGCATACGAGAGTCCATGGGGCAGGTGGCAGCCCGCGGCGTTGAAGGCGATGCCGGCCATCATCGCGGCGTACATCATCTCAGTGCGTGCCTCGGCATCGCCCGCGTCGTTCACCGCGCGAACCAGGAACTTGCCCACGCCCTGGAGGGCCTCCGCGGCGAGCGCGTCGGAGAATGGGTTCGCACCCTGCGATACGGGCCGGCCGGCACCGCGCGCCGGGTTGAGCCGGCGCGGCCATGGGCGCGCAGTCATCGCTTCCAGCGCGTGACTCATACAGTCGAAGCCGCTCGCGGCGACGACGTTGCGCGGCAACGTCGCCGTGACGTCCGGATCGACCAACGCGATGGTCGGGATCAGGCGCCGCGAGATGATCCCGGTCTTGGCGTTGATCTCGGTCATGTTGAAGATGGCGATGCCGGTCGTTTCGGATCCGGTGCCGCAGGTGGTCGGGCACGCGATGTGCGGCTTGACCGGGCCCGGCACTTTCTGGCCGCCGCCAATCGGCGCGTTCACGTAGTTCATGAAATCGGCGGGGTACGACGCGTAGAGATTGGCCGCCTTGCAGGTGTCGATCACCGAGCCGCCGCCGACCGAGACGTATCCATCAAAACCTCCTTCGGCGGCGAATTTCGCGGCCGACTTGAACGACGCGGTCGTGGGCTCAATGCTGACCTCGTCGTACACGATCGCCTCGACGCCCGCGGCGGCGAGCGCATCGCGGACCACGCCCAGGTGCGGTGACGCGGCGACGCCGCGATCGGTGAACAGTGCGACGCGGCGCAGCGACAGCTCGCGCGCCTGCTCACCAGATTCGGCGAGGCATCCGGCGCCGAAGGTGAAGGTCGGCATCCCGACGGTGAACGCCTTGTCGCTGGACTCGTTGAACGCGAAGTCGACGTGGCAGCAGGGCATGCGGTTCTCCGTTGGGAAAAGTCAGGCTCGGGCTCAGGCGGACGCGGCATCGGCGAGAATCATATCCGAAGCTTTCTCGGCCATCATGATCACCGGCACGTTGGTATTGCCCGATACCAGCGTCGGCATCGCGCCGCAATCGACGACACGCAACGCCTGCAGCCCATGCACGCGAAGCGTGGGATCGACGACCGCCATCGGGTCGCTCGTGGGCCCCATTTTGCACGATCCGCTGGGATGGAAAATAGTGCCGCCGGTATTGCGTGCGAATTCGAGCAGGTCGTCGTCGCTGCGCGCGCTCGGTCCGGGCCGGTATTCGCTGTGCACGTAGGGCGCGAGCGCCTGGGTGGCTGCCAGCGACCGTGCGAGGCGGATGCCCGCGACCAGCGTGCGCCGGTCGTGCTCGGTCGACAGGTAGTTGGCCTGCATCGCCGGCGCCTCGAGCGGATCGGCCGACCTGATACGCACCGTGCCACGTGATTGCGGGCGCAGCTGACATACCGACATCGTGAACCCTGGAAAGCGATGCGTCGGTGATCCGGCCATGTCGGATGAAAGTGTCGCTACATGAAACTGGACGTCTGGGGTTTCGGCGTCGGCGCAGGTGCGGGCAAAAATGCCGCCCTGATTGATGCCGATCGCCATCGGGCCGCTGCGCCGGAATACGTACTGCATGCCCATGCCGAGCTTGCGCCAGAAGCTCATGAGCACGTCGTTGGTCGTGATCGGCCGGGTGCACCGGAAGATCACGCGTGCCTGCAGGTGATCCTGCAGGTTGGCGCCGACGCCCGGCAGCGCATGCACGACCGGCACCGCGAGCGAGCGCAGCAAGTCGCCGGGCCCGACGCCCGAAACCTGGAGTAGCGCTGGAGTCTGCAGCGCGCCGGCGCACAGCAGCACCTCGCGGCGCGCGGTAGCGGCCACGTCGGCTCCGTGGCGACGATAGACGACGCCGGTCGCGCGCGTGCCGTCGAAGGTGACCCTGAGGGCGCGTGCCCCGGTCTCCACGCGCAGGTTGGGCCGGGAGCGCGCAGGGCGCAAATACGCGGTCGCGGTACTGCAACGCCGGCCGTTTCGCGTGGTCAGATGGTAGTAGCCCACGCCTTCCTGGGTCGCACCGTTGAAGTCGTCGTTGCGCGGAATGCCGATCTCGCCGCCAGCGGCGATAACCGCCTCGATCAGCGGATGCGCTTCGCGTATGGGCGAGCACCAGAGGGGTCCCTGCAAACCATGGTAGGCCCGATCTCCTGTTTCCGCGTGCTCGAGGCGCTTGAAATACGGCAGCACCTCCTCGTAGCTCCAGCCTTGATTGCCGGCCGCGGCCCAGGCGTCATAGTCGTGTCGTTGTCCCCGGATCGAGATGAGGCCGTTGATCGAGCTCGAGCCGCCGAGGGTCTTGCCGCGCGGCCAATAGACCTTGCGCCCATTCATGTGCAATTCGGGTTCGGTGTAGAAGCACCAGTTAACCCGCGCATTGAACATGGTCTTGGCGTAGCCGATGGGAATGTGTATCCATGGATACCCGTCGGCGGGTCCCGCTTCGAGCAGCAGGACGCTGTGTTTTCCGTTCGACGTCAGTCGGTTGGCCAGCACGCAGCCCGCCGAGCCCGCACCGACGATGATGAAGTCGTAGTCCATTTCTGGGATTCTAGCCGGCCGCGAAGCGCCCTATTGCGTTGATCCGACCCTCATAAAAGCGCCTTGTTTGACAGTCGGGAACGGAAATTGCTAAAATATGCGGTTTCGTCGGAGGGGTACCCAAGTGGCCAACGGGAGCAGACTGTAAATCTGCCGGCTCTGCCTTCGAAGGTTCGAATCCTTCCCCCTCCACCACTCGGGACGCAAGCGACGGGATCGGCAGGCGCAACAAAGAACACCACGAACCAGCAGAAGGGCAAGAGGGACGAGCCGGGGCAGAGGGCTTCGCTGTTTGATGCGCGGGTGTAGCTCAATGGTAGAGCAGAAGCCTTCCAAGCTTACGACGAGGGTTCGATTCCCTTCACCCGCTCCAAAGCACGGAGGCGAGGGTTGGTCGACTGATCGAAAAGGTCCGCAAAGAGGCGGGCCTGAAGCAAGGGCAGAAACCGCCCCCGTAGCTCAGTGGTAGAGCACTCCCTTGGTAAGGGAGAGGTCGCGCGTTCAATCCGCGCCGTGGGCACCAGGAGAACGACGGACAAAAGTGAACCCCTACTTTTGTCCGGACTAGTTTGATTCGAATCCCGGGCGGAGCTCGATGATTCGAATGGCAAAATCAACACAAAAGCAGGAGTCCGGAAATGGCCAAGGGCAAGTTCGAACGCAAGAAGCCGCACCTGAACGTCGGCACGATCGGTCACGTCGATCACGGCAAGACCACGCTGACCGCGGCGCTTACCTCGGTGCTGTCGAAGAAATTCGGCGGCGAGGCGAAGGCTTACGACCAGATCGACAACGCGCCCGAGGACAAGGCGCGCGGCATTACCATCAACACCGCGCACGTCGACTGCCCGGGCCACGCCGACTACATCAAGAACATGATTACCGGCGCGGCGCAGATGGACGGCGCCGTGCTGGTCGTGTCGGCGGCGGACGGCCCGATGCCGCAGACACGCGAGCACATCCTGCTCGCCCGGCAGGTGGGCGTGCCCTACATCGTGGTCTACCTGAACAAGGCGGACATGGTCGATGACAAAGAGTTGCTCGAGCTGGTCGAGATGGAAGTGCGCGAGCTGCTCTCGAAATACGAATTTCCGGGAGACAAAACCCCGATCGTGATCGGCTCGGCCAAGATGGCGCTCGAAGGTGACGCCGGCGACATGGGCGAAGGCTCGATCATGAAACTCGCCGACGCGCTGGACAGCTATATTCCCGAGCCGAAGCGCGCGATCGACGGCCCGTTCCTGATGCCGGTGGAAGACGTGTTCTCGATCTCCGGCCGTGGCACGGTGGTGACCGGGCGCGTGGAGCGCGGTGTGGTCAAGGTTGGCGAAGAATTAGAGATCGTCGGGTTGAAGCCGACGCTGAAGACGGTGTGCACCGGTGTGGAAATGTTCCGCAAGCTGCTCGACCAGGGCCAGGCGGGCGACAATGTCGGCGTGCTGCTGCGCGGCACCAAGCGCGAGGAAGTCGAGCGCGGACAAGTGCTCGCCAAGCCGGGCTCGATCAACCCGCACACCAAGTTCACCTGCGAGGTGTACGTGCTCTCGAAGGAAGAAGGCGGTCGGCACACGCCGTTTTTCAACGGCTATCGTCCGCAGTTCTATTTCCGGACGACTGACGTGACGGGATCGGTGGAGCTGCCGGCGGGCACCGAGATGGTGATGCCTGGCGACAACATCCAGATGACGGTGACGCTGATTGCG
>DASXBS010000097.1:0-1844 GCA_036491555.1 Casimicrobiaceae bacterium | reverse complement strand
CCCTCCTCTGCTCGGCCCCTTCCCGTCCGTGGCCCATGCCAGAGCGCGGCTCGTACAAACTACCGAACTCACACCAACGTCGATTGCGTATTTGCGCACCACAGGCATCCAAATGAGCTATTTGCTCCGCCGAGCAAGTAGACAGTCAGAGCGGCGGATTAACAGTCCGTAAACTGAGAACTTAAATTTAACGTCATATCAACTGCTTACGGCGTCCGCGCACACTCGCCATCGCAGTCGAACGCAGTGCAATGCAGGGGCATGCAAATCGGCGTTGGCACACTCTTGGACACAGCAATGAGGAGGCGCTCGCTTTCCAAGGTTTGATTTTCCCACGTCACTTCTCCATTTCGACGCTTCGCAGTCGCTCCGCATACCGCTGCGCTTCCGTGTCGTTTCCTCGCTCGTGCGCGAACGCAGCGAGTGCCTGAAGAATCTCGATGTCCGCAGGGTGGGCCGCGCTCGCCTTGACCAGCGTTTTGATCCCTGCGTCGACGCGGCCGGCCGAGTGTAGCGCCACTCCGTAGACGTACGCGAAGCGCGCATTGGTCGAATCGAGCTTCGCCGCCAGCGAGAACTGCTGCAGCGCCTCATCGCTTCGCTTTGCGCGAACGAGCGCCAGCCCGAGCGCATAGTGCAGGGATGCGTTTCGCGGCGCGTGACTGAGCCCGACACGCAGCACGCGCACTGCGTCGTCCTCTCTTGCCTGAGCACGATACAGATCGGCGAGATTCACGTACGCGGGGGCGAACGACGGATCCAACGCAATCGCACGCTTGAGCTCCGCCTCGGCCTGCACCGCGTCGCCGTGGCGAGCCTCGAAGCTGGCTTGCCTCACGCGCGCGTCCGCGCGGTCGGCGCTGTATCGCTGGCTCTCGACGTACTCTTTGGCGGCACGGTCGAACGCAGCGCGTTGGTCCGGGCTTGCGGAGCCGAGCGGCACGTCGGCGAGCGCGCTCGCCGCTCCGATACGGATCGATTTCAGCGGATCGGACAGCAGAGGCATGGCGTAGCGTGCACGCAACCCGGGCGGAGCCGCCGCGATCGAATCGAGCGCGCCCAAGCGCATCAGTGGATTGGCATCGCGTAGCGCGCCCACGACGATATCGAGCGTCGCGCTGTTGGCATTGGCATCAAGCCTGGAGATTGCCGTGGCGCGGGCGATCGTAGGCTGACTCGCGTCGACCGCAACGGCGCGCAGTTCTTTGGCGGCCCCGACGGCGCCCGCGTTCGACGCGCCGAACGCGTCCGCAAAGCGCTGATATCCTTGCGGATCGTGCCCGAGCCAGCTCCTGATTTGCGCCGCGGCCCAACGCGCGTCGCGCGTCGCATGGCAAGCGTTGCACGCATTCGGCGTGCTGAGTCGCACAGACAGATCCGGACGCGGCACTCGGAGGCTGTGGTCATGGCGAGGGTCGATCACCATGTAAGTCGCCGTCGGCATGTGACAGCTCGCGCACTGCGCACCCGTACTGCCCGAGGCATGATGATGATGGGCCGGCTGATCGAAACGCGCCGGGGAGTGACATTGACCGCAGACCGCGTTGCCTTGAGCGCGCAACTTGCCGCCGTGCGGCTCGTGACAGTCGCTGCAGGTCACGCCGGCCGCGTACATCCGGCTCTGGAGAAACGATCCCCAGTCGTAGACTTCGTCGCGCTGCTGGCCGTCCGGGTAATAGAGCCGCGCGGAAAGAAGCGCCGGCCTGTAGTAGTCGAGAAACGGTTTCCCTGGAACGTATCCCTCGCCGATCTGGCTGCGGCGCGCGTGACACTGGGCGCAGACCTCGATCTCGCGCTCCGAGGTGCGTGGTTGCGATCGCGTAGCTGCAATGCTCTTTTCGTTC
>DASXBS010000096.1:0-1814 GCA_036491555.1 Casimicrobiaceae bacterium | reverse complement strand
GGCGGCGAACAGATCGTGAAAGAAAGCTATGCCCAGATGCGGAAGTTCAACTGTTGGAACATTTCGATTGTTCAGCAATACGGTCGCTTCAAAGAAAGCCGCATTCGTTCCGCAGTATTTGGCAACTCGCGCCAATTCTTTCTCATGCGACAGAACGATCGCGCCGATGTCGACGACATGGCCGCGGACATTGGTCTAACCGAACTAACGAAGCATGCCATCCTCTCTTATCCGCTTCCCGATCAGCAGAAGGGCGAAAAGTTCGCTGCTTTCACATATCTGCACAACGACGCGCAGAATCCAATCTGCGGCACCGCACACAATGTCGCCTCAACCGAAATGCTCTATATCAGCGGCAGCAGCGGCGCGCAATTTGATCAGCGCGCACAAGCACTGCGCGGCAGCGATGATGTTGTTGCAACCATCGCTGCGGCGACTCCAAACGTTGCGCCGGCGTAGTAGGCTCGGCACTTGGTACGCTATTCCCGCCTCTGCACCGATTCACCTGATCTGAACAACGACCTTGCCCTTGGCCCGACCTTTTTCGAGATACGCCAGCGCCTCCTTCGCCTGATCGGACGGAAATACCTGGTCGACCACCGGCGACTCGGGCACTGCCGAGCGGATCGCGATCAGCGGCAGGTTCGCGCCGCGCCGCGCACCCGACGCATGCGTAGCGCTACGCCAACCAGCGGGCGATGCGCGCGGCGATCGTGGCGGGAGCCTCGACGTGCAGGAAGTGACCGAGGTTCGGCACGACCTCGAGGACACGCGCGTCGAACAACCGACGGTCCTCGTCGGTCGGCGGCACGATGCAGCCGTCGTCGCTGCCATGGAGCTGCAACAGGGGCGTTGCAATGTGCGCCTCGGCCTTGCGCATGCGATCGACGAACGTCGTGAGCGGGCGCACGATCGCGCGGTAGTACTCGAGCGGTGCGGGGAGGCTGCGCTCAAGACAGGCGTGAAGCTCGTCACGGCGCGCGGAGTCGAGCGTGAAGCTCGGCGACCAGGCGCGCCACAGGCGATCGATCAGGGCGAGCTTCCGGCGGCGCACGAGATAGTCGGCTCCTGGGAGCTGGAACAGGCCCATGTACCAGCTCTTCTTCCACTGCTTCGAGGAGGCGAGCGAGCGCAGAAAGGTGGCCGGGGGCGGGATCGCGAGCGTGACCGCGCGACGGACGTGCGACGGCACGGCGGCGCACACGGTGTAGGTGATCATGCCGCCCCAGTCGTGGCCGACGAGGTCGACCTGGCCGCCGAGGTGATCGATCAGGGCGAGGGCGTCGGCGGCGAGGGTGTCGAGGTCGTAGGGACCGACGATCGGAGAGGGGGCGTAGCCGCGCAGCCATGGCGCGACGACGCGGTGGGTCTCGGCGAGGTGCTCGAGGAACGGGACGGCGGTCGGCGGGTGATCGGGGAAGCCGTGGAGGAAGAGCAGCGGGCGCGCGTTGACCGCGCCGCCGACGAGCGCGTGAACCTCGCCGAGCGGCAGCGAGAACGTGGTGCGGGTCAGCCTCTCATGCGGTGTGTTCATAAATCAGATCAGCTATAGGTGCAGACTGGGAACCATGGTTACGACGAACGGCATCCACATAGCTCACACGGAACCAGATGGCGTAGAGCGCGGGAAGGAAGGCAAGCGTCAACACCGTGCCGACGGCAGTGCCTCCGATCAGCACATAGGCCATGGATCCCCAGAACACTGAATGCGTGAGCGGAATAAATGCCAGCACTGCGGCCAGTGCGGTCAGGATGACTGGTCGCGACCGCTGGACGGTGGCCTCGATAATCGCATGATATGGATCAAGACCATC
>DASXBS010000095.1:0-1587 GCA_036491555.1 Casimicrobiaceae bacterium | reverse complement strand
CGCTCACGGGCTTCGTCTATACAGGTGAATACGACCCGCGCGGCCGCTACGCAGTACTGCCCTACTTCGTCCCCGCGAACACCTTGACGAGCGAAACGGCCTCGCGCCTTCGCATTCGCGGCGAGAACGATCTCTTCGGCGCGGTGGTGCCCTACGCTTTCATGGCCACCAAGATGATCACGCACCCTTTGCTCGACGCCGCCTCGTGCGCGCCCGCGAGATGGTGCCCGGAGTTCCCCCGCCGCGTCGCCGACGTCGTCCTGGATGGCATCAGCGTGTTCGCGAGGCAAGACGCCTTGACTGCGGGTCGCAGATTGCTCACCTTCGGACCGGTGCGCGTCAAGCCCGCGACCGGAGTCGCCGGGCTGGGTCAATTCATCGTCGCCAACGCCGCCGAGCTTGCCCGCACGCTTGACGCGATCGACGCCGAAGAATTGGCGCGATTTGGCGCGGTGGTCGAGCAAAATCTGACCGACGTGACTACGTATAGCGTCGGCCAGGTGCGCGTAGCGGATATCGTCGCGACCTATTGCGGCACGCAGCAGCTGACGACCAACAATCGCGGCGTGGAGGTCTATGGCGGCTCGGCGCTGATCGTGGTGCAGGGCGATTTCGACGCGTTGCTGGGCTTGACGTTGCCCGAGGACATTCGCCTTGCTATCGCGCAAGCACGTGTCTACGACGATGCGGCTGCCCAATGCTTCGAGGGCTTATTTGCATCGCGACGTAATTACGATGTGGCGGAAGGCCTCGATGCGACAGGCCACCGTCGTTCGGGCGTGCTCGAGCAATCGTGGCGACTGGGTGGCGCGAGCGGCGCAGAAATCGGCGCGCTGGAGGCGTTTCGCGCCGACCCTTCACTGCGCAGCGTACGCGCGATGTCCCGCGAAGTGTACGGCGCAGCGCCCGTGTTGCCGGCGAATGCCGCGGCCTATTTTTCCGGCAACGATCCCAACGTCGGACCGCTGACCAAATACGCATGGACGGAAATCCCATGACGACGACACGCGATGAACCGGTTTATATTCGAGTTGAAGACGAACATATCCTCGGAACACTGATCACACCCGGAACGCTGTTGCCTGGCGTGCTGTTCGTGCATGGCTG
This sequence comes from Casimicrobiaceae bacterium, assembly GCA_036491555.1. Classification (GTDB taxonomy): domain Bacteria; phylum Pseudomonadota; class Gammaproteobacteria; order Burkholderiales; family Casimicrobiaceae; genus PALSA-1003. The sequence goes on along the minus strand of DASXBS010000095.1, from coordinate 480 downwards.
GGGTGGCGACCAGCAGCAGTACGTCTCGCGGGCGCGCGAGCTGGCGGCGCTTGGCTGCGCGTGCGTGACCTTCGATTTGCGCGGGCACGCCCAGACGCAGGCGCAATTCGAAATGGTCTCGCGCGAGGACAGCATGCGCGACGTGCTTGCCGCCTACGATTTCCTCTCGGCGCAGCACAGCGTCGATTCGGATTCGATTGCGGTGGTGGGCAGCAGCTATGGCGGCTACCTGGCTGCACTGCTGACCGCGCTCCGCCCGGTCAAGTGGCTCTCGCTGCGCGTGCCAGCGCTGTACAAGGACTCCGAGTGGCGGCTGCCCAAGCTGCGGCTTCGAAGGGAGCAGGCCCTCGAAACCTACCGATTGCAGCCTGTCAATGCGGATGAGAGCAACGCGTTGCGCGTGTGCAGGGAATTCACCGGCGACGTCCTCATCGTGGAGTCGGAGCACGATACGGTGATACCGCACCAGGTCATAGTCAA
>DASXBS010000094.1:0-7131 GCA_036491555.1 Casimicrobiaceae bacterium | reverse complement strand
GATCCTGTTCCTGATGCATTATTTCGACCTCGAGCCAGCCGCGCAGCTCGCTCTGTATCGTAGCTACGATGCCGTGGCGCAGCGCGTGTACGGCGCGCCGCTGCCGCCACGCGCCGAGCGCCAACCCGGGCGCCTGCGCATCGGGTACCTTTCCGGGGACCTGCGCAACCACGTGATGGGCAAGCAGGTGTGGCAGGCGATTCGCCACCACGATCGCGAGCGCTTCGCGATTTACTGCTATGCGACGACCGCGGGCGCCGACGAAATGACCGACGCTTTCCGAGCGTTCGCGCACAGTTTCGTGAGCGTCGCCGAGCTCAACGCGCACGAGGCGGCGCTGCGTATCGCCGCCGACGACCTCGATGTCCTGGTCGATCTATCGACGCACACCAAGAACGCGATGCCGGGGATCCTCGCGCGCAAGCCGGCGCGTGTACAGATCACGCACATCGCCAGCGCGGGCGCGCTTGGACTATCGACGGTGGACTTCAAGTTGACCGATGCGATCTGCGACCCGCCGGAGAACCAGGCCTTCCTGATCGAGAGGCTGCTGCCGATGCAAGGATGCGTCTATCCCTATCGCCACGTCGAGGCGGCCGCAGAGCATCCATTCCAGCGCAGCGCGACCGGCGGCGCCGAAGACGCCATTCTGATCGGGGCGTTCGTCAATCCGCTCAAGCTCTCCCGCCGCTGCCTCGATCTGTGGCGGCAGGTGCTCGACGCCATTCCGCGCGCGAGACTCGTCATCTCCCCGTTGTCGCGCGAGGCAACGGGCGTGTACGCACGCTTGTTCGTGGCTTCCGGCATCGCGATCGAGCGCGTGACGGTACTGCCGCAGGGACGAAACGACAGTGAGGGGCTGGCGCGCTATTCGGTGCTCGACTTCTGCCTCGATCCCATGCCCTACGGTGGCGTGAACGGAACGCTGGAAGCGCTCGACATGGAGGTGCCGGTGGTGACGCTCATGGGTCGCAAGCACAGCGAGCGCACCTCGGCGTCGATTCTCGTCAACCTCGGCGTCCCACAGACCATTGCGCAAAGCGGCAGCGAGTACGTGGCGCTGTGTGTTCGACTCGCCGGCGACGGTGCCTTCCGAAGCGAGGTGAAGGCCGCCATCGCCGCCGGACTGAGCGCCTCTCCGCTCGTCGACATGCCTGCGCACGCGCGCGCGCTCGAGGCAGCGTATATCGAGGCGCTTTCGCGCACCCACCCGCACGTGCTCGCGCAGGCGGCGCAGTGACCGCGATGCAGGTGGAAGCCGCTCGGGCGCTCTACGCCACCGGCGACATCGAAGGCGCGCGTGCCGCGGCGCAGGCGCTGCTTGATTCCCGCCCCGGAGGGGGCGTGGCCGCCGCAGCCCAGGTGATCCTGGTCGAATGCGCACGCCGTCGCGGAGACCGCAATGCCGCGCTGGCGCACGCCCGCGCGGCAGTCGAAGCGGCGGCCGGCGACCCTCGGGCGCTGTACGCGCTCGGCGTGTGCCTTGACGAGCAAGGCGATGCCGACGGCGCGGTCGACATGCTGCGACGATCGATTGCGATCGACGCCGGCAGCGCTCAGGCGCATCGAACGCTTGGCGTGATCCTGCTCGAGCGTGGCGCGGTTGCGGAAGCGAGGACATCGCTCGAGCGCGCCACTGTGCTCGATCCGACCAACGCCGACGGCTGGAACAGCCTGGGAACCGCGCTGCATCATGCCAACCAGCTCGTTGAGGCGGAATCCGCGTATCGCACAGCCTTACGCCTGCGCCCGGATTTTCCCCGTGCCGAGTGCAATGTCGCGGTGCTGCAGCGCGACCGGGGTGACGCGGAGCGAGCCGAGGCGACGTTGCGCGCATGCATCGCCCGTCGTCCGCCAGAGAACGCGTACCGCCCGGCGTTCACCGCGCTTGCGGACCTCGTGCGCGCGCGCGGAGACCTGGACGAGGCGGCACGCCTGTACCTGGCATCGGCGAAGCTCGCGCCCGCCGACAGTTCGGGAGACATGCTCGATCTCGGCCTGGTGCTCACCGAGCGCGGCGATGCGCTGCAGGCGAAAAAAGCTTTCATGCACGCCCTGGAGCGCAACCCGCAATCGCTGCGCGCGGCGATCGCCTCGAAGCTGGTGCTGCCCATGGTCTACGCCGACGCGGCCGATGTGGCGCGCCATCGCGCCGGATTCGCCGACGGGCTCGCGGAGCTCGAAGGTGAGTTCGACGGCAGGCTCGCACAGCTGCACGGCAGGCGCATTGTCGACGGACTCATCTGGAGCAATTTCTTCCTCGCCTATCAGGGCGAGGACGACCGCGCGCTACAGTCGCGCTACGCGCGCCTCGCCGCACGCGTCGTCGAGCGCGCTGAAGCGTCGTGGCACGCGTCCATCCCGGCGCCCGCCGTGAGCGGTCGCCGCGTGCGCGTAGGATTTCTCTCGGCGCTGTTGCGCGAAGGCACGGTCGGTCATTACTTCACGCGCTGGCTCACCGACCTCGACCGCGATCGATTCGAGCTGTGCTTCTATCCGCTGGCAAGCAACGTCGATACGGTGACACAGGCGATACTCGCACGCGCCGATCGCGTGCACCCGTTCATCGGCGGCGACGCGCTGCCCTCGACGGTGGTGCCGGTGATCCGCGAAGAGGCGCTGGATATCCTGGTGTTTCCGGAGCTCGGCATGGACCACGTCACGTTCGCGCTGGCGGCGATGCGCATGGCGCCGCGCCAGTGCGCAGCGTGGGGACATCCGGTGACCACAGGCCACAGCACGATCGATCATTTCCTGAGCTGCGATGTCATGGAGCCGCCGGACGCGCAGCAGCAATACGTCGAGCAGCTCACCCGGCTGCCGGGAATCGGTAGCCGCTTCGCGCGCCCCGAATTGCCGTCTGCAGTCGAGCGCGCGATGTTCAGCCTTCCCGAGCAGGCGGTGCTCCTTCTGTGTCCGCAGTCGCTGTTCAAGATCCATCCCGACAACGACGCCCTGCTCACGCGGGTGCTCGCCGCCAACCCCAACGCCGTGCTGGTCCTTTTCGAGGGCCGGCATCCCGTGATCACCGACCAGTTCATGCGCCGCCTGCAGCGCAGTTTCGAAGCAGCCGGCATTTCCATACGCGAGCGCACGCGGGTCCTGCCGCAGATGTCGCACGCCGGCTACCTCGCGATCAACCAGGCCTGCGATGCCATGCTCGACACACTGCGCTGGTCGGGCGGGCAGACCAGCGTCGACGCGCTTGATTGCGGATTGCCGGTGGTGACGTTGCCCGGCGCGATGATGCGCGGACGCCAGAGTGCGGGAATGCTGCGGCTGATCGGCGTCGAGGAGTTGATCGCAGCGGACGTCGACGACTACGTTCGGATCGCGAACCGGCTGTGCGCCGACGCCGCCTGGCGCGCCGAGCTCTCGGCACGCATCCGCACCAATGTCGGCCGGCTGTTCGACGATCCCGCGCCGATCGCCGCGCTGGAGAATTTCTTTTCCGAGATCGCAGCGCGGCCTGTCGGTTGACGGGTCCTCGGCGTTAGCGCCGATTGCCCAGCAGCGATCCGAGCACTCCGCGCACGATCTCCCGACCAATGGTCGACCCAACCGAGCGCGCAGCGCTCTTGGCTGCGGCTTCGACGATGCTGTCCTTGCGTCCGCTTCCCGACAGCAGGCCGCCGAGCGAATCCTTCACCGCGTCGAGCATCCCGCCTCCGGATTTCGACTCCGGCACCGGTGCCGGCGCCGCTCGGCCAACCAGCCGCTCGTACGCCGATTCGCGGTCGATCGTCTTGTCGTAGGTGGCCTTGAGCACCGACGCGTCGATGATCGCCTTGCGCTCGTCGGCCGTGATCGGCCCGATCCGCGACGCCGGCGGCAACACGAATGCGCGCTCGACCTGCGCCGGGCGGCCCTTTTCATCGAGGAACGAGATCAGCGCTTCGCCCACTCCCAGCTCCGTGATTGCCTTCGCATGGTCTGCGCCGCGGTCTTCACCGCCTTCTGGTCACGCGGCGTGTAGGCGCGCAGCGGTGCTGTATCCGGTTCCCGAGCTGGCCCAGCACGGTCTCGGGCACGTCCAGCGGGTTCTGTGTGACGAAAAAAACACCGACCCCCTCGGACCTTATCACGCGCACGACCTGCTCGATGCGATCGAGCGGCGCCTTTGGTGCATCGGTAAACAGCAGGTGCGCTTCGTCGAAAAAGAAAACCAGCTTCGCCTTCTCGGGGTCGCCGATCTCGGGGCAGCCGCTCGTAGAGCTCGGCGAGCAGCCACAGCAGCAATGTCGCATACAGCGCGGGTGACTGCACCAGCCGATCGGCGGCGAGGATATTGATTACACTCGTCCACGGTCGGTCTGGAGGAGATCGTCGATATTGAGCATCGGCTCGCCGATGAAGCGCTCCGCTCCCTGCTGCTCGAGTACCAGCAACCCGCGCTGGATGGCGCCGATCGAGGCCGCCGACACGTTGCCGTAGCGCGTGGTGTATTCGGCGGCATGCTCACCGACGCTCGACAGCATCGCGCGCAGATCCTTGAGGTCGAGCAGCAGCAACCCGTTGTCGTCGGCAATCTTGAACACCAGCGCCAGGACGCCCGCCTGAACGTCGTTGAGCGCCAGGATCCGCGAGAGCAGCAACGGCCCCATATCGGTGATGGTCGCGCGCAGCGGGTAGCCCTGTTCGCCAAACGCGTCCCAGAACACGGTTGGAAATCCATTAAACGCCGGTGCCTGGGCACCGATCTGCGCGAGTCGTGCATCGAGCTTGGCTGAGCTCGTGCCAGGTTGCGAAATGCCCGCAAGATCGCCTTTAACGTCGGCCATGAATACCGGCACGCCGATCGCCGAAAAGCGTTCTGCCATGACTTGCAGGCTCACGGTCTTGCCGGTGCCGGTCGCGCCCGTCACCAGGCCGTGGCGATTGGACATCGCCAGCAGCAGAGCGATTTCTCCACCGGCATTGCGAGCGATGGGCAAACTCGTTGAGGGCATGAATCGGGTTCCTGTGAATCGAAGTATCTTACGCGCGATCGGATCGCGGGGAGGGATGCGGCTTGGCCGAGGCGAGATGCATGCGGCAGAACTCCTCGACGCGGTCCCCGAAGTCGCGCGCATACCTGCGCATGTCGAACAGCGGATACGTCGCTCTGTTTCGCGCGAGACGAGTGCGCAGTTCCGCCAAGCGTGGCGCGTCTCGCGCGAGCGAGAGCGCCAGCGCCTCGTATGCAGGCAGCGAATCGACCACCAGCTCCTCCAATCCGACGGCCTGCACCTGGCTCGCAGAGACGCGACTCGGCAAGGTCGACCCGGCCCAGGTGAGTGCCGGCAGTCCCGCGAACAACGCGTCGTTGACCGTGGTGTGCGAGCCGAACGGATACGTATCGAGGCAAAGGTCCGCCAGCGTGTAGCGTGCGAGATAGCGGCTGCCGTGCTCGACCGGCGAGAAGACCAGCCGGGCGCCTTCGATGCCCATCGCGACGGCGCGCTTGCGCAGGTTCGCCTGCGCGGTCGCGTTCATGTCGCGCAGCCACAACAGTGATCCAGGCATCGCCTTGAGCAAGCGCATCCAGGCATCGAAGATGTTGGGCAGAACCTTGTAAGGCCCGGCCTGCGAAAAAAAGACGAAGGTGCCTTCAGCCAAGCCGTAGTCGGAGCGGGTCACCTCCGCCGGGTCGAAGGTGCGGGTGGTGTCGCTGGGGTAGTAGCAGTTCGGCATGCACAGCAGTTGCTCGCTGAAGTCATCGCGGCCCGCGCCGTGCGCGCAAAAAGTGTCGATCAGCATTCCCTCGTACCAGGGTGTGCCCATGGTCGCCGAATAACCCAGCGTATTGACCTGGACGCTCGCGCAACGGGAGGCAAAGATTTCCGGTCGGCTGTTGCTGGTGTAACCGTTCAGATCGAAAGCGATGTCGATGCGGTCGTTTCGGATGAGTTCTACCGCCGGCGACGGATCGAGTCCGCTCAAGTCGCGGAAGGCATCTACCGCGGCGGCGATGCGTGCGCCTAAGGGTCCCTCGTCGGGAGGCAGCAGGCCGTAGGCGACGACATGGAATCGAGACCGGTCGAGCCGTTCGAGAAGCTCGGGAATCAACGTTCCTACGGGGTGCCGCCGAAAATCCGACGATACGAATCCGAGCCGCAACCGGCCTGAGTGCTCGCGCGTCGGGAGATGCGGCGCGTACGCGACTGCGAAGCGCGAGCCCCAGTCCTGCGCGGCACGGCGCAGCGCACGCGCATCGAGAGGCAGGGCGAGCAGCGGCAGCGGCGCGAAGGCCCAGCCGGTTGCAGTGGAGGCACCATCGTCTTCAAGCCTCCGCGCGATGGTGTCGACAAGTTGGTCGAAATCCTGCCACGCGCAACCATAGGCGCGGGCGTGCGCCAGCATCGACAGCGCGTAATTGTTGCGTGGGTCGAGCTCGATCGCGCGGGTCAGCGCCGTGTCGGCGTCGTCGAAATGGCTCTGCTCGATGCGCACCGAACCGAGGTTGGTCAACAGCTGCGCGTCGTCGGGCCAGCGCTGAAGCGCGTCAGCGAACGCCTGTTCCGCGTCGGTGAGCCTGCCGAGCTTCTGCAGCGTGATGGCGCGTCGCACGAGCACCGGTACCGGCAGATCGCGACGCACCGCGAACAGTCGCGCGAACGCGGTCTCGGCGGCCGCATAGCGCTGCGCGTCGAACGCGGCGTTGGCGGCGTTCCCGAGCGCGTCGGGGTCGTCGGGATTCGATGTGAGGACACGCCGATATTGATCCTGCGCCCGATCGCGCTCGCCCGCGGCCTCGAGCGCGAGCCCGAGGTTGTTTCGCACCGACGCGTTGGCGGGCGCGCGCTCGAGCGCGCGCTCGTAGCACGTGATCGCCGCCGCAGCGTCGCCGTTTTCGCGATGCACGTTGCCAACGTGAAAGTTTGCCTCCGGATCGCCAGGGTCGATCGCAAGGGCCTGCTGCCACTGCTCTTGTGCGAGCGAGACGTTGTCGGCCGCGAGCGCAAGGCGCGCCTGTTGCAACGCTTGCTCGATTCGGGCACGGTCGGCCGACGTCTCGGGCGCCAATGCGCCGCCTGCCGCGGCGCGCGAGGGCACTGACGACGTTACGAGCGCGCCGTGACAGTCCTTGTAGCGCCGCCCGCTGCCGCAGGGACACGCCGCGTTGCGCGAGGGCGCGGAGGCGCTCATCGT
>DASXBS010000093.1:0-18781 GCA_036491555.1 Casimicrobiaceae bacterium | reverse complement strand
CATGTTGATCGCGATCCTTATGGGATTTCTTGTCTGAGCTCGGACCCTTATTGCTTACCGCCGGTCGACGCTTCCCTCATCATCGTGAGCGCGTCGTCGATCGTAAACGTATTGGGTTTCTGCACCGGCGGAAACTCTTTGAACGTCTCGGCGAACTTGTCGGCGATGATCCACGCACCGTACAGGATATACGCGTGCGTCGCCCACGAATGGATCACCCCGCGAGGCGCGACCATCTTTTTCATGTTCGGGAAATCCTTCTGCGGATAGTAGTCGTCCATCTAGGGCTCTTCCTCGGCGTTCAGGTGATACAGGTTTCCGAAGAACTCGTCGAAGCCATGATTGGTCGGCAGCATGTGATCCAGGTCGCCGAGGTGATTCTTGCCGAACTGGCCGGTCGCGTAGCCCTGGTTCTTGAGGCACGCCGCGATCGTCACGATCTTCTCGTTCATGCCGATCGGCGCCCCGGGAATGCCGACCTTCGACAAGCCCGTTCGGAAGACGCTCTGGCCGGTGATGAACGATGATCGCCCGGCGGTGCAGGATTGCTCGCCGTACGAATCGGTGAACATCATTCCTTCCTTCGCGATGCGATCGATGTTCGGCGTCTTGTAGCCTATCACGCCGTGGGAGTAGCAACTCAGATTCGAGATGCCGATGCCGTCACCCCAGATCACGAGAATGTTGGGCTGCGCCGACTTCGATTTGGGCGATTTGGGCGTGTTCTTCTTTGCAATGGCTTGCTCCTAACGATTGGCGGTCCGCGCGACCGCGTTGACAACCCGGACCTGGGAGCGTGCGCCTTGGCACCTACCCGAATGGCCCGATCCCGTACAGCATGCTCGCGATGGCGAACAGGCCGATCACCAGCAACAATAGAGCGACCATCAACGTCAATGAAGGCGTGAATTGATTCTCGGCGTGCACAAGGCCATCCGACTTGAGGTTCGCCGTGCGATCCGCGCTCAGTCGCGTGCGCTGGAACGACATTCCCGTACGCCGCGAGGACAACTCGACGGAAATCCGGTCCGGATCCGACTTCAAACTGACTCGAGTACTGGAAGGTTCGGCCATCTCTCGTGCTCCGATTCGCTTGATCACGCCGGCAGGACGCCGAGCCCCTGCAACCCATGGACCATCATCTCTACGGCAAGCGCCACCTGCAGCACGCCGAGTACCGCGCCGAGGATCTGGAGCACAATGACCATCAGCCCCGCCATGATCTGACGCGCGAACAGCATCGCCAGGAGGTTGAGGACCATGACTCCTGCAAGGATCGCCAGAACGGACAGCGTTCGCGCGGAATCGGGACTGTTCGCGAGCATGACGATCAACGCAGCAATGCCGTAGGGCGTGACGACCAGAGGAAAGGTGACCCGCATCGCGGCTGCCATCGGTGCTTCTGGCAGCGGCTCCGGTGCGGCACGCACCGTGTTGTACTGCTCCAGAACGAGCCGCAGGCCTACCAGGAAAAAGATGATCCCTCCGCTCATCTCCAAGGCCGCAACCGAGATGTTCCAGTTACCCAGCAGCGCCTTGCCGATGAAGCCGCCGGCTACTACTGCCACCAGCGCGATCACGAAGGCACGAAGCGCGACCTGGCGCAGCATCGGCGCGGCCACATTCCTGGTTTCCTGCACGAATGGGCCGAGGATCTTGAGCGGGCCAAGGGTCACGAAAAGAAGCGTGAACACTGCGCCCAACCCCAACAGATCTGCCGAGTCAGGCGTGGCTGGCATCGTCGGGCCTCCGTTCGGTTTTGCGCTGCAGACCGCGCATCGAATCAATGTCGCGATCCAGGAATAAGGTCAGGAAGGTGCGGATTGCGGCGATCGCCGCGAGGCGCCCGATCTCATCCCAAGTCGGCGCGATGGTGGTACTCACGATGTCCGCGGCGAGCTGGAAAGTCAGCCCCGCGATCAGCCAGCGCGCAAATTCAAGCCACGCCGTGCGCTTTTCCGCACCGCGCGCTATACCCTCGAGTATGAGGCGTGCAATGGCGACGATGCATTCCACTGCGCCGATCACGATCACGAGGATCGCAATCGCTTCGAGTCCCAGCGAAACGTAGCCTGCAATCAGCTTCAGTATCGCTTCCACGGAACCCCACTCATGACGCTTGCTCCGGCTTGCTCAGCGCGGCGAACCCGCAGTGCCGATTCATGGACCGATCCGTCGACCCCGACATCGTCATGGTAGCAAAACTCAGTCTTGGAGTTGACCACGCGCAAATTGTGGAATGATCGCTCGTACGCGTTCACCACGCTGACCCAACGAAAAAGGCGCCCGCGGGCGCCTCTTTTCGTCATACGTGTTTGCCTTGACATCAGGTGGTCGGTGTCGCCGGCACCTCTGCTGGTGCGGCGGTCGGCACAGTGGACGCCGCGCTCGCTGCTGCGTCCTCCGACGCGGCCTTCATCGACAGACGCACGCGGCCTTTTTCGTCGGCCTCGAGCACCTTCACCTTCACGATTTGGCCTTCCTTCACGTAGTCCGAGACTTGGTTGACGCGCTCCTTGGCGATCTGAGAAATGTGCAGCAGGCCGTCGCGTCCCGGAAGGATTTGAACGATCGCACCGAAATCGAGCAAACGCAGCACGGTGCCTTCGTAGGTCCGGCCAACCTCGACGTCGGCGGTGATCTCCTCGATGCGCTTGCGCGCGGCGTCGCACGCGTCAGCGTTGACCGACGCGATCGTCACCGTGCCGTCGTCCTGGATGTCGATCGTGGTACCGGTTTCCTCGGTCAGCGCGCGGATCACCGCGCCGCCCTTGCCGATGACGTCGCGGATCTTCTCGGGATTGATCTTGAAGCTGAACATGCGCGGCGCGTGCTGCGACAGCTCGGTCCGCGCGTGCGGCATCGCGTCCTGCATGAGCTGCAGGATGTGCATACGCCCCTCGCGAGCTTGCGAAAGCGCGACCGCCATGATGTCCTTGGTGATCCCCTGGATCTTGATGTCCATCTGCAGCGCGGTGAGGCCGCGATCGGTGCCCGCGACCTTGAAGTCCATGTCGCCGAGGTGGTCCTCGTCGCCGAGGATGTCGGTGAGCACCGCGAAGCGGTTGCCGTCCTTGATCAGTCCCATCGCGATGCCAGCGACATGCGCCTTCATCGGCACGCCCGCATCCATCAGCGCCAGCGATCCGCCGCACACCGACGCCATCGACGAGCTGCCGTTGGATTCGGTGATCTCGGAAACCATGCGGATCGAATAGGCGAATTCTTCCGCGCTGGGCAGCACCGCCATCAGCGCCCGCTTGGCAAGCCGGCCATGGCCGATTTCGCGGCGCTTCGGCGTGCCGACGCGGCCGGTCTCGCCGGTCGCATACGGGGGCATGTTGTAGTGGAGCATGAAGCGGTCGCGGTACTCGCCCTGCAGCGCATCGATGATCTGCTCGTCGCGCGCGGTGCCCAGCGTCGCCACCACCAGCGCCTGCGTTTCGCCGCGCGTGAACAGCGCCGATCCGTGGGTTCGCGGCAGCACGCTGCTGCGGATCGTGATCGGGCGCACGGTACGCGTGTCGCGGCCGTCGATGCGTGGCTCGCCGGAGAGAATCTGGTTGCGAACGATCTTCGCCTCGAGCTCGAACATCAGGTTCGAGACGTCGTTCTTCTGCGTGGGCGTCGCATCGGGGCCCAGGCAAGCCGCTTCGACTTCGCTGACGATTTCCTTCAGCCGTTGCTGACGGGCCTGCTTCTGGCGCAGCGCGTACGCGGCGCGGAGGTTGGTTTCGGCCGCCGCAGTGACGCGCGCTACCAGGTCTTCGTCGCGCGCCGGTGCCTTCCAGTCCCATAGAGGCTTGCCGCCTTCTTCGACGAGCTGATGGATCAACTCGATCACCGCCTGCTGCTGCTGGTGACCGAACACGACCGCGCCCAGCATGATGTCTTCGGCCAATTCCTTGGCCTCGGACTCGACCATGAGCACCGCGGCTTCGGTTCCCGCAACCACCAGATCCAGCTTCGACGTCGTGGTCAGCTCGGTCTTGGTGGGGTTGAGCACATATTGTCCGTCGACATAGCCGACGCGCGCTGCGCCGATGGGGCCATCGAAGGGCATGCCGGACAGCGACAGCGCCGCCGAGGCACCGATCATTGCCGGAATATCGGGATCGACTTCCGGATCGACCGACATCACCGTCGCGATGATCTGCACTTCGTTGTAGAACCCTTCAGGGAAGAGCGGGCGCACCGGCCGGTCGATGAGACGGCAGGTCAGGATTTCCTTTTCAGAGGGCCGTCCTTCGCGCTTGAAAAAACCGCCGGGTATGCGGCCGGCCGCGTAGGTCTTTTCCTGATAGTCGACGGTCAGCGGAAAAAAGTCCTGCCCGGGCTTGGCGCTCTTGGCGGCGACGGCGGTGACCAGCACGACGCTGTCGCCGAGGCTCACCAGCACCGCACCGCCTGCCTGGCGTGCGATCTCGCCGGTTTCAAGCGTCAGTGTCTGGCGACCGTAGGGAATGGTTTTCTTGATGATGGGCACGTTAGTCCTCGGAATCGGGAAGAAAAAATGGCCGTGCCCGAAGGGGCGCGACCATTGTCAGATTATCGATGCACCGTGCAGCGACGGGACATCTTTGTGAATCGAGCCGTCATGGCCGCTCTTGGCAACGTCGGTCATTGCAGCTCTTTCGCGGTGATGCTTATTTTCGCAATCCCAGCTTGTCGATCAGGACGCGATAGGTGTCGGCGTTGCGCGTCTTGAGATAATCCAGCAGCTTGCGACGACGCGACACCATGCGCAGCAGGCCGCGGCGTGAATGATGGTCCTTGACGTTTGCCTTGAAATGATCGCCCAGCCCGTTGATACGCGCGGTCAAAAGGGCGATCTGTACCTCGGGCGACCCCGTGTCACCCTGCGCGCGCTGATGCGCCGCGATGACCTTGGACTTTTCCTGCACCGTGACTGCCATTCTATGTTGCTCCGAACTTCGCGAAAGGGTGGAATTATAACTTGAAAAGTGCTTAGGATTCAAGCGATTCGATTGGCTCCGTTGAGGTCTGGCCCGCGACTAGCCGGCGCGCTCGCAGCACGCCCTGCTCGGCTTCGGCGATGCCGGTGAATCGATGCGCGGCGTACGCACGATAGATGCCATCCGCGAGCGTAGGGCGCGGCACGCTGCGGCCTTCGATGAGCGAAGCGGCCTCGGGCGCGGCAAGCTCGACGCGGGGCAGCGCGGCGCAGGCCGCGTCCGCGGGCAACAGCCGCGCATCGCGCTCATCAGCGGCGAGCTGCGAAAACGCGTGCAGCGTCATGGCGTCGGCGAGATCGAACCCGCCAGTCGCGGTACGCCGCAACGCCGACAGGTGCGCTCCGCAGCCGAGCGCCTCGCCCAGATCTTCGGCCAGCACCCGTATGTAGGTGCCCTTGCTGCAGCTCACCTCCAGATCGACATCGGGCACCCGCCACGAGACGATCCGCAGCGCGCGAATCGAGACCTCGCGTTCAGGCCGCGGGATCTCGACGCCTTTGCGCGCGTATTCGTAGTAGCTGCGTCCCTGATACTTGAGCGCCGAGTATCGCGGCGGACGTTGCAAGATGGCGCCGGTAAAGCTCCCAAGCAGCGCCTCGAAGTCGGCGAGCGTCGCGTCGACGTCGCGCTTCATCAGCGTCTCTCCTTCGGCATCGCCCGTCGTCGTGGTGACCCCGAGCCGAAGCGTTGCGCGATAAGTCTTGTCGGCGTCGAGCAGGAGCTGCGCGAATTTTGTCGCCTCGCCGAGACAGATCGGCAGCAGCCCGCTGGCGAGGGGATCGAGTGTCCCGGTATGACCGGCCTTGGCTGCGTTGAACAAGCGCTTCACCTGCTGCAGAGCCGCGTTCGAGGACAGCCCGATGTCCTTGTCGAGCAGCAGCACACCATCGATGCGTCGCCTCGGCGCGCGCGCTACCTTCCCGTGGGCCTGAACGGGCGAAGAAGAGCGCATGTCGTCTTTGCCTTCGTTCGCCAACGCGTAATGTTTAGCCGGGAGGGTGCTTGCGATCGTCGGCGATGGCGTCGTCGATCAGCTTCGACAGCTTGAGCCCCGACTCGATCGAATCGTCGTAGGCGAAATGCAGCTGCGGCACCGAATACAGCCCGAGTCGATGCGAAAGCTCGGTGCGCAAGTAACCGGCGGTGCGCTGCAGCGCCTCGACCGCCGTGGCGGCGTGCTCGGCGCCCGCAAGATGGGTGAAAAAGACCTTCGCATGCGACAGGTCGGGCGAGACCTCGACTGCGGTGACGGTAACCATGCCGATGCGCGGGTCCTTCAGATGCAGGCGCAGCAGGTCACCGAGCTCGCGCTGAATCTGGTCGCCGACGCGCTGCGCGCGCTGTGTGTTTTTTTTCATGCATGGCGCTCCCGAAAGACATCATTCCCGCGTAGGCGGGAATCCATTTTCGAGTTACATGGCAAGAAAATGGGTCTCCGCCTACGCGGGGACGACGAATCACAACGTCCGCGTGACTTCCACGATTTCGTAGACCTCGAGCTGATCGCCCTTTTCCACGTCGTTGTAGTTCTTGAGCGACAGACCGCATTCGAAGCCGGCCTTCACCTCGCGCACGTCGTCCTTGAAGCGCTTGAGCGAGTCGAGCTCTCCGTCGAAGACGACGACGTTGTCGCGCAACAACCTCACCTTGGAGCCACGGCGAACCACGCCTTCGAGCACGTAGCAACCGGCGACGGTTCCAACCTTGGAGATCTTGTACACCTCGCGCACTTCGACCAGGCCGAGACGGCTCTCCTTCTGCTCCGGCGCGAGCATGCCCGAGAGCGCAGCCTTCACCTCGTCGACCGCTTCGTAGATGATGTCGTAATAGCGTATGTCGACGCCGGCATGTTCGGCGAGCTTGCGCGCCGCGACATCGGCGCGGGTATTGAAGCCGATGATCACCGCCTTCGATGCGAGCGCCAGGTTGACGTCGGATTCAGTGATACCGCCCACTGCCGCATGCACGATGTTGACCTTGACCTCGCCGGTCGACAGCTTGGTCAGCGCGTTAGCGAGCGCCTCGTAGCTGCCCTGCACATCCGCCTTGACGATGAGCGCCAGCGAATTGATCTCGCTTTTGGCGAGCTGCTCGAACATGTTCTCGAGCTTGGCTGCCTGCTGCTTGGCGAGCTTCACGTCGCGGAACTTGCCCTGGCGGAACAGCGCGATCTCACGCGCCTTGCGCTCGTCGCCCAGCGCCATTACGTCCTCGCCCGCAAGGGGGACATCGGACAGACCCTGGATCTCCACCGGGATCGCGGGACCAGCCGAGGTGACCGACTTGCCGGTCTCGTCGGTCATCGCACGAACGCGCCCGAAGACCGCGCCCGCTAGCACGACGTCACCGCGCTTGAGCGTTCCCGAATGCACGAGGATGGTAGCGAGCGGGCCCTTGCCCTTGTCCAGCCGCGATTCGATGACGATACCTTTCGCCGGCGCATCGCGCGGAGCGCGCAGCTCGAGCACTTCCGCCTGCAGCAGGATCGCGTCGAGCAGGTTGTCGATGCCCTTGCCGGTCTTGGCCGAGACCTCGACGAACTGCGAGTCGCCGCCGTATTCCTCTGGTAGCACGCTTTCCGCGACCAGCTCCTGCTTCACCCGATCAGCATTCGCTTCCGGCTTGTCGATCTTGTTGATCGCGACCACGATCGGAACGTTGCCCGCTTTTGCGTGAGCGATCGCTTCCTTGGTCTGCGGCATGACGCCATCGTCGGCCGCCACCACCAGGATGACGATGTCGGTGACTTTGGCGCCGCGCGCGCGCATCGCGGTGAATGCCTCATGGCCTGGCGTGTCCAGGAACGTGATGACGCCCTTCGCGGTCTCGACGTGATACGCACCAATGTGTTGTGTGATGCCTCCGGCCTCGCCGCTCGCCACGCGGGTGCGCCGGATGGTGTCAAGGAGCGACGTCTTCCCATGGTCGACGTGGCCCATCACGGTGACCACCGGAGGGCGCGGCAAGGATTCGGCCGACGATACCTGCGCACTTTCGGCGAGCATCGCGTCGGGGTCGTCGAGCTTGGCGGCAATCGCCTTGTGCCCCATCTCCTGGACTACGATCATCGCCGTTTCCTGGTCGAGCACCTGATTGATGGTCACCATGGTGCCAAGCTTCATCATCGCCTTGATGATCTCGGCGGCCTTCACCGACATCTTGTGCGCGAGGTCGGCGACGGTGATGGTTTCGGGCACGGCGATCTCGCGCGTCAGCGGTTCGAGTGCCCCGCCCAGCGCGTCGCTCGCCTCCTCGCCCTCCTCGTGGCGATGGCGGCCCGTCTTGGGCTGCTTCCATCCCGAAGTCGTCGCACCACCGGTAACATCGCCGCGCAGCTTGAGTGCGCGGCGGCGCGCCGCTTCCTCCTGGAATGCAGTCGCCGATGGCTTGCGCGACGACTTGTCCTTTTTCGCGCCAGGCTTCGCTGCCGGCTTGTGCAGCGTGCCCTCGGTCTTGGCTTCCACCTTGACCTCAGGTGCCGGCTTCGCGGCGATCGCGGCTTCCTTCGCAGCCGCGGCGGTCGCTTCCGCCGCCTTGGCAGCGGCTTCCTCGGCTTCCTTTTCCTTCTTCGTCTGTCGTTTCTTGGCCTGATCCTGCTTTTGCTGGATGTCTTCCTGCTGCTTGGCGATCAGCGCGGCGCCCTTGCGAGCCTCTTCCTCGCGCGCGGCGAGTTCGGCGGCGGTCACCACCGGCTGCGCCGGCGCGATTTCCTCGGGAGCCGGCGCAGGCTCGGGTCCATCGCGCTTGACGAACACGCGCTTCTTGCGCACCTCAACCTGGATGGTGCGCGCGCGGCCGGCGCTGTCGGCCGCCTTGATCTCGGTGGTCTGCTTGCGGGTGAGCGTGATCTTCTTCTTGAGCTCGACGCCGCCGTGCTGCTTGCGCAGGTAATCCAACAGGCGGGTCTTGTCTTGCTCGGAGAGCTTGTCGCCTTCCTTCTTGCCACCCACTCCGGCAGCGCTAAGCTGCTCCAGGAGAATGCCCGGAGGCATTTTCAGTTCGGTGGCAAATTTCTCGATGGTGGTCAAAGCCATGGTGTTCTCCGCTGCTGCGCTCTATTGCTCGATAGCACTTTCGTCGCCTGCACTTTCGTCGCCTGCACTTTCGTTGACTGCATTTTCGTTGACTGCACTTGCCTTGCGACAGCCTGCCGCAGGATCGCCGCGCGGGCCGGTGCAGCGCTGATCAATTGCCGTGGTGCGCGCCCTCCGCGTCCGCGGGCGCCTCGGCCGACTCGAACCAGTGCGCGCGTGCCTTCATGATCAGCTCCTGCGCGCGATCGTTGGACAGGCCGGTGAGCTCGACCAGCTCGTCGCCGGCGAGATCCGCCAGCGCGTCGCGATTGGTAATGCCCTTTTCGGCGAGCAAGCCCGCCGTCTCGGTGTCCATGCCCTCGAGGTTGAGCAAGTCTTCGGAAACGTTCTCCACCGACTCCTCGCGCACGATCGCCTCGGTAAGCAGCGCGTTGCGCGAACGGCTGCGCAGCTCGTTGACGGTGTCCTCATCGAAGGACTCGATCTCGAGCATTTCGTTGAGCGGGACGTAGGCAATTTCCTCGAGCGTGGAAAAGCCTTCCTGAATGAGGATGTCGGCGACTTCCTGGTCCACGTCGAGCTTCTCCATGAACAGCGCGCGGATCTTCTCGCTCTCCTGCGCGGTTTTCTGCTGCGATTCCTCGACCCCCATCAGGTTGATCTCCCAGCCCGTGAGCTCGGAGGCCAGGCGCACGTTCTGTCCGCTGCGCCCGATCGCCATCGCCAGATTTTCCTCATCGACGACGACGTCCATCGCATGCTTCTCCTCGTCCACGACGATGCTCGAGATTTCGGCGGGCGCCAGTGCGTTGATCACGAACTTGGCCGGATCCTCGGAGAACAGCACGATGTCCACCCGCTCGCCGGCGAGCTCGTTAGTAACCGCGGTCACGCGCGACCCGCGCATGCCGATGCACGTCCCCTGCGGATCGAGCCGCGGATCGTTCGACTTGACCGCGATCTTGGCGCGAATGCCGGGATCGCGCGCAGCCGCTCTGATCTCAATGAGCCCTTCCTCGATCTCGGGGACCTCGAGCTCGAACAGCCGCACGACCAGGTCCGGCGTGATGCGCGAGAGCACGAGTTGGGGACCGCGTGCCTGCGGCTCGATCTTGACCACGAACGCGCGCACCCGGTCCCCCACGCGCAGGTTTTCCTTCGGGATGAGCTGGTCGCGGGGGATCACGCCTTCGATGCGCCCCGACTCGACAATGGTGGCACCGCGCTCAATGCGCTTGACCGTTCCGGTCAGCAACTTGTCGTCGCGCTCGAGGAAGTCGTTGAGGATCTGCTCGCGCTCGGCGTCGCGGATCTTCTGCAGGATCACCTGCTTGGCGGCCTGCGCGCCTATGCGGCCGAATTCGACTGGCTCGAGCTCTTCCTCGACGACGTCGCCTAACGCGAGCGGCGGATCACGCTCCAGCGCATCGGTGATGGCGATCTGGTGCGCTGGCTCCTCGTGGTCCTCGTCGGGCACGACCGTCCAGCGCCGGAACGACTCGTAGTCGCCGGTTTCGCGGTCGATCTCGACGCGCGCATCGATGTCCTGGTTGAACCGCTTCTTGGTCGCCGAGGCGAGCGCCGATTCCAGCGCCGTGAACACGATGTCCTTGGGCACGTTCTTTTCGCGCGCCAGCGCGTCGACCAGCAACAGGAGTTCGCGATTCATTTGGTCTTTCTCCACTCAATCTTGGGTACCAGGCGCGCCTTGTCGACGTTGGCAAGCGCGATGCTGCGCATTCCGGTCTCGGTCTCGACGCGAATCGATTCGCCTTCGACGCCGCGCAGCACGCCTTTGATGCGGCGTGCGTTGTCGACGCTCTCGCGCAAGGTTACCTTGACCTCCTCGCCGGCGAAACGCGAGAAATCAGCGGCCTTTTTCAGAGGTCGATCCAGACCCGGCGAAGACACTTCCAGACGCTCGTAGGCGACATTCTCGACCGCGAAAAGGTGCGTCAGGTGATTGGAAACGCGAGCGCAGTCCTCGACATCGATGCCATGCGGCTTGTCGATGAACACGCGCACCAATCCGCCCCGAGCCGGCGCTTCCCAGTCGACCAGCTCGTAACCCATCGCAGGCAGCGTACGCTCCAGAATATCTCCGAGATTCAAGGTCTTGAATATTGTTTAACAAGTGCCGGGACGCCGCCACCGCCGTCGGCACGGTCGGCGCTCCTGCAAAAAACGGAAAAAAAAATGGGCCGGCCAGCCCATTTCCGCTTATTTCCACTCTCAGTTTCCCTGACGACCGCCCGCGATAATAGCAAAAAATAGTCCGGATTTGAAGAGGCGCCAGCTCAGGCGCGGCAGGCTGACCCGTCTCGAAACCCCGCAGCCGCGCCACATGGGCTATATTGGGACGCGCTCGAACATTTTCATCGCGTGCCCGCATCAGGAGCTTGATGCAGTACTCCGCATCGATCGGTTTCATTCGCGGGCTGGCCCTCGTGCTGGCCGCTACGGTTGCGCTGGTTGCCTGCGGCGCGCGCGATGGTGGCCAGGCCAGTCCGAGCTCTCCAGCACCTTCGCCCACCCCGCCGCCTTCTCCACCCGCCGCATCGATTCCAGCCACTTCCGCTGCACCCGCCGAGCTCGCCGCTGGGTCTCCCGGTGCGGCCGCTCAAGCGGGACCGCTCTACGTTTGCGCGATCGCCAACAACGGTGCCGAGCAACGGACCGCTATTGAATTTACCGCGTCGGTCGAGGCGCTGTGTCGCAAGGCACCCGAGATGGGCCCGTGCCAATACGAGCGTGAAGCCTGCCGGCGCAAGGGCGGACGTGTGTGGACGATGGCTGGGCGCGAGATCACCCGCGAGACTGAAGCAGAATACAATCGTCGCGTGATGCGTGTGCGGATGAAATCGAACTAGCGTCTGACTCGATGACGGCGGGTCGCGCGCGCCGCCCTCGCTTGATCCGCACGGCTTCGCGATTTTGTGCCTGGCACCCTAGCGAATATGCCATTAGCATGCACTTCGATACCGGCGCCTACCAGAACGCCGAGAGTCGCCTCTGCATCCGGCGATCGGATATATTCCCCTCCTGCGTGCAATGCCTGCAAGCGCTCGCCGCGCCGATCCCGGCGATTTCCCTCTGGCTGTGCCAGCTCGACCGCGACGACGTCGAATTCGCGACGCTGGCATCGTACCTCTCGACCGCCGAACATCACCGCGCGGCGCGGTTCGGCACCGAGGTCCTGCGTCGGCGCTGGATCACTGGTCGCGCCTGCCTGCGCGAAGCACTCGGTGTCGCGCTCGGCGTCGCAGCCACGAGGGTCAAGCTGCGCCGCGGCATGCGCGGCCGCCCCGAGCTCGACAGTTCATCTTCTTATCCGGATTTCAACATATCGCACACCGGCGATGTCGCGCTCATCGCCGTGGGATCGGGACTGGCCACGCACGAGCGCATCGGCGTCGACCTCGAATACGGGCACCGCGAAGTCGCCGCCGACCGCCTGGCGCGAAAATTTCTCGGCGAACGCGAGCGCGCGGCTATCGCCGCACTGCACTCAGACGCTCGCCGACGTGCCTTCCTGCGCCTGTGGACCTGCAAGGAGGCGATGAGCAAGGCGACCGGCGACGCGTTGTCGGCTCCGTTCCGCGAACTCGACGTCGACATCGCCGGCGCGCCGCGGTTGCGCGCAGGGCCGCCGCCCTATCTTCCCGAAGACTGGCGGCTGCTGGTCCCGGAGGTCGCACCAACGCTCATCGCCACGCTCGCGATCTGGGCCAGGCCCGCGCGTTCAGCGACTGCTTCGGGCAAGGCGCCATGACGAATCACGCCTGAGCGTCCGGCGGCGCAGCAGGCTTCGCGACCTTCCATTTGTTCTGAAACCACAGCCAGTCGGCTGGCGCTTCGCGCACGTCACGTTCCAGGCTGCTCGCATAGCGCTCGACGATGGTTTCGTTGGCATCGCGCTCGTAGGGCGGCTCGGCCAGCGTCGTCAGGCGCACCGAGTAGTGCCCGCGGCGCACGCGCCGCATGGTGACGTAGATCACCTTCGCATCGAGATACTGCGCGATCTTGCCCGCGCCCTTGAAGAACGCTGTGTCCTGCCCGAGAAAGTGGGTCCAGTGCTTGGGATCGTTCCTGTGCTTGGGCGTCTGGTCGGCGATCAGCGCATAGGCACGCGGATCACTTCCGTGGCTCATGAGGTCGAATATGAACTCCTCACGGGGGATGAAGCGACTGCCAAAGCGGGCGCGGGATTCACGCAGGAAATCGTCGATGGCCTGCACGCGCTGGCGCTGATACACGATGTCGAAGCTGATACCGAAGCGCACGCCCGCTGCCAGCGACAGCCATTCCCAGTTGCCGCAGTGGGCCGTAAGCAGCACGACCGACTGCCGTGCGGCGATGCACTGCTCGACCAGCTCGGGGTTCTCGAATACAACGCGGCGCGTCAGCTCCTCGGCGGATGCGCCGAAACCCCAGAACGCCTCGACCAGGGTATCGGCGAGATTGCGATACGCTCGCTTGAGGATGCGCGCGCGCTCGGGGTCGTCCTTGTCGGGGAACGCGTTGCGCAAATCCAGCTCCGCGCGCTCGCGCCGCCAACCCATGATGCGGTACGCGCCGACATAGAGAACCCAGCCCAGCGCGTACATGATCGGCAGCGGTATGCGCGTGAGCGCCTTGAGCAGGACTCGCATCAAACCGGATCAGCGCACTGTTGCCGAGTTGATCAGGCGACCGCCACCAGCTTCTCCAGCGTCGCTGGATCGCGCAGCAGCGCATCGCTGCTCGACCGATGCACGATGCGTCCGCGGTCGAGTACGATGGCTTCCTGAGTCAGCTGCAACGCGAGACGCGCGTGCTGTTCGACGACGATCACGGCGAATTCGCCTGCTTTCACCAGCTCGCCGATCACCTTCATCAGCTCCTGCACGATGATCGGCGCCAACCCTTCCATCGGCTCGTCGAGCAGCAGGAGACTGGGATTGGTCATTAATGCGCGCGCGATCGCCACCATCTGCTGCTCGCCGCCGGAAAGCTGGTTGCCGAGGTTGCGCCGACGTTCCTCGAGCCTGGGGAACACGCGATACACGCGCTGAAGCGTCCACGCTCCAGGACGCGCGACGACGGTCAGGTTCTCCTCGACCGACAGCGAAGGAAAGACGAAGCGCTCCTGGGGAACCCAGCCCAGCCCCGAATGCGCCCGCCGGTAGGTCGCCACGCGGGTCACGTCGTCGCCGCGCCATGCGATGGTTCCGCTTTTCTGTCGGGTAAGGCCCATGAGCGTGAGCAGGAGCGTCGATTTGCCCACGCCGTTACGCCCGAGGAGGGCGAGTCCCGCACCCTCGTCGAGCGCGAAGGATACGTCCTCGAGCACGACCGATGCACCGTAGCCGGCGGTCAATCCGTTGACCTGTAGCAGTTTACCCATCCAGCCTACTCATGCTGCGCCTCGCCCAGGTACACCTCGCGCACCCGCGGGTCGTCTGCGATCGCAGCGGGGGTACCTTCGACCAGCACGGTACCGCCAACCATGACCGTAATCTTTTCGGCGAAACGGAACACCAGATTCATGTCGTGCTCGATGAATACGATCGACACCGTGCGCGGCAGCGCCGCGATTACCTCGAACAGCGCGGCGCTTTCGCCCGAGGGAATGCCGGCGGCGGGCTCGTCGAGCAGCAGCAGTCGCGGCCGCGTCGCCAAGGCGAGCGCGATCTCGAGCAGTCGCTGCTTGCCGTAGGGCAGGTTGCGCGTTTCGACTTTAGCGTCGGTACCCAGGCGGAGCTGGTCGAGAATCGCGCGCGCTTCCTCGATCTGCGTCTTCGCGGCAGCCACGGTGCGCCACCATACGCCGCCCTGCCCGTCGCGCTCGCAGCATGCCAGCGCCACCGACTCGAGCGCAGTCAACCCCGGGAACAGCGTGTTGATCTGGAAGGTGCGCGTCATGCCGCGCTTGACACGCAGGTGCTGCGGCATCGAGGTCACATCCTCATCGCCCAGGAAGACCTGGCCCGACGTCGCCGTCAATGCGCCGGTGAGCAGGTTCACCAGCGTCGTTTTGCCGGCGCCGTTCGGACCGATGATGGCGTGGCGCGCGCCCGACTCGAAGGCGATGCTGATGTTGGCGTTCGCCTTGAAACCGCCGAACGCCTTCGACAAGCCCTGCGTGCGCAAGACGGCGCTAGCCGGAGTGCCTTCGCGCCGCGCGTTTCGGTGTTCGCCCGCGGGGCGGCCGTGCGCGCTCACGCCGCCCTCGACGCGCGCCGGCGTAGCGCCAGCAATCCGCCCAGAATGCCGCCGCGGGCGAACATGACGACGAGCACGAGCAGCAATCCGAGCCAGAACTGCCAGTACACCGGATTGAGATTGGACAGGTAGTCCTGCATGATCATGAATACCGCCGCGCCAATCAGCGCGCCGTACAGGTACCCGGTACCACCGAGGACGAGCATGATCATGAGCTCGGCGGAACGGGGGAAGCCCAGCGTGTCGATGCCGACGAATTGCGTGGTTTGCGCGAGCAGCGCGCCAGCGATGCCCGCCACGCATGCGCCCATGGTGTATACCGCGATCAGCTTGCGCGGTACCGAGGCGCCGATGGCGGGCATGCGCCGCTCGCCTTCGCGGATGCCGCGCAGCGACAGTCCGAACGGCGAGCGCACGACCACGCGCAGGATGCAGAACACCACGAACAGCACGCACAGCGCGTAGATGTACGCGGTGCGCCCATCCATGCCGAATCCGAACACGCCGAAAATCTTGCCCATCTCGATCCCGGACAGGCCGTCGACGCCGCCGGTGATCGACGTCGCCTGGTTCGCTGCCTCGTAGAGCATGAGCCCGATGCCCATGGTGACCATCAGGCGCGTCAGGTCTTGCCCGCGCACGACGAGGAAGCTGGTGACGAGTCCGAGCAGCGCCGCCACCACCGCGGCGACCAGAAGTCCGCTCAAGGGCTCGGTCCATCCGTACTTGGCGAGCAATCCCGCCGTGTACGCGCCGACGCCGAAAAACGCAGCCTGTCCCAGCGAGAGGATGCGCGCATAGCCGAGGATCAGGTCCAGCGACAGCGCGAACATCCCGGTGATGAGGATCTGGCTGCCCAGCGTGAGGTACTTGGGGAAAATGAAAAACGCCGCGACCGGCACCAGCCAGAACGCCATCTCGTAGGGCGACCAGCGCTGTGTCGTGAGGCCGCTCATGGAACAATCTTCATCATACGCGCCGGCCCATGAGCCCGCGCGGAAACAGGATCAACATCACCACCATCAACACATAGATGATGAAAGATCCGACCTGCGGCACATAGTATTTCCCGGCGACGTCGAACACGCCGAGTATCAGCGCCGCGACCAGCGGACCGGTGATCGTGCCTGCTCCTCCGACCGCAACCACGAGCAGGAAGTACACCATGTACTTGAGCGGAAAGGTGGGCTCCAGTCCGAGCACGTCGATGCCGAGTCCGCCGCCCAGCCCTGCAAGCCCCGATCCCAGCGCAAAGGTCAGGCTGAACACGCGCTCGACATTCACGCCGAGTCCGGCGGCTGCCTGCTGGTTGTCGACCGACGCGCGGATCTGCGCGCCGAAGCGCGTGAACTCGATCAGCCACGTCAATGCCAGCGTCACCGCCACGACCACGGCGATCAGGAACAGTCGGTAGGTGCCGAGGTCGAGACCGAGCACGTGCACCTGTCCGCGCAGGAACGACGGAAGCTGCACCGGCTGCTGCTGCGAGCCGAACGCATACGTGGTCGCCGCGATGGATATGAAGACCAGCCCGATGCTGAACAGGACCTGATCGAGGTGCGTGGCGCGGTAGAGCCGCCGGTACAGCGTTCGCTCGAGCACGGCGCCAACCGCGGCGGAAACAATGAAGGCGAGCGGCAGCGTCGCCAGAAACGGCACACCAAGCCGGCTCATGGCGAGCACGCACGCATAGCCGCCGACCATGGCGAAGGCGCCGTGCGCGAGATTGACGAAGTTCATCAGCCCCATGGTCACCGAGAGGCCGATGCTGATAATGAACAGCAGGCTGCCGTACGCGATGCCGTCGAACAGGACCCCGATGAAGTTCCCGATCATGCGCGGGCGATCAGGTACCCGGATCCTTGACCGCGTCGACCTTGTCGAACTCGATGCTCCAGTAGTGTCCGTCGCGCATTTCGACCTTGCGGATGTAAACGGTCTGGATGACGTCGCGGGTCGCGGGATCGATGGTCATGGGGCCGCGCGGGCTCACCCAGGACAGGCCTTTCATCGCTTCGACCAGCTTTTCGCCATCCGAATTTCCGTTGGTCTTCTTGAGCGCCTCGTAGATGAGATTCATGCCGTCGTATCCGCCTACCGAATGAAAGTTCGGGCGCATGCCCTTGTTCGCATTCATGAACGCGTTGACGTAAGCCTTGTTTTCCGGCGAGGGGTGCGCCGCGGAATAGTGGAACGAGGTCACCACGCCGAGCGCCGGCGGCCCGATCGCATCGAGCAGATCGTCGTCCACGACGTCACCGGTCCCGATGAGCGCGATGCCGGCGGCCGCCAGTCCGCGGTCGTTGAACTGCTTCATCACGGCGGTGCCCTCCCCCGATGGGACAAAGACAAACAGCGCATCGGGCTTGGCATCCTTCACCCGCTGCAGGAAGGGTGCGTAGTCGGGACTGCGCAGCGGCGTGCGCAGCGACTCGACCACCGTCCCGCCAGCCTCGGTGAAGCGCTTGACGAAGGTCTTTTCGGCGTCCAGGCCCGGACCATAGTCGGTGACCATCGTCACCACGCGCTTGATCTTGTTCTTCGCGGCCCAGTCAGCGATCGGCGCGGTCACCTGCGGAAGCGCGAAGCCCGAGCGCACGATGAAGGGCGAGCGTGACGGGATGATCGACGTTGCCGCGGCCATGACGATCATCGGCACCTTGGCTTCGGTGGCCACCGGGGCGGCGGCCAGCGCCAGCGGCGTAAGACCGAATCCGGCCAGCACCTGGACCTTGTCCTGAACGACCATGTCCTGCGCGATGCGCTTGGTCGTCTCGGGGGCGAGGCCGGTGTCGTCTTTCACGATGAGCTCGATGCTGCGCCCGGCGACCATGTCACCGTGCTGCTGCATGTACAGCCGGCAGGCGGCCTCGATCTGGCGTCCCGTCGACGCGAACGGCCCCGTCATCGGCAGGATCAGCCCGATCTTGAATGGATCGGCAGCGGCGGCCGGCGGCGACGGCAACAGTGCCAGCAGCGTGACCGCGGTGATGCCGGCGAGCAGCGCGCGCCGGCGAGCAATCGATTGACGCATGACAATGCCCTCCTTGGTGTGGTTCTTGTCGTCGATGCGCATTCTACGTCTTGCCGCCATGGGCCGCACTCGCGCCGGCTTCACTTATGCATCGAATTTGCTTATCGTGTCTGGAACGCCGTCCTGACCGACCCGCCGGCCGCGCATCTGCGGGCCGGACCCGCGCCGTCTCGAATTGCACCGAGGAGATCCCGATGTCCGTTCGCACCCGCCCGCCCTTTCGCGCCGACCATGTAGGCAGCTTCCTGCGGCCGCAGGCCCTGCTGGAGGCGCGCGATCGCCGGAAAAAAGGCGCGATCGAAGCCGCGGACCTGCGTGCCGTGGAGGACGAAGCGATCCGCGACGTCGTGCGCTTCCAGGAAGACCTGGGACTTTCGGGAATCACCGACGGCGAATTCCGCCGCACCTATTTTCATATCGATTTCCTTGAGCAACTCGCGGGAGTCGAGACCAAGGGCGGCATCTCGGTAGCATTTCACAGCGCAGCGGGGAACGTCGATTTCGCGCCGCCGGTGATGCATGTCACCGGCCCG
>DASXBS010000092.1:0-7695 GCA_036491555.1 Casimicrobiaceae bacterium | reverse complement strand
CGATCGACCTGCTCAAGCCAGTCCTCGCTGCGCTCATTCGCGACGGCCATCGCCCGGGTCCCGTTCGCCCGTGGCTAGGTGTTGCTGCCGACGAGGAGCACGGCCGCCTCATGGTCGTACGCGTCTCGCCTGACGGCCCTGCGGATCAGGCAGGTCTGCGCGCCGGGGACATCATTCTCGGCGTCGGCGGTCAAAACGTTCGCTCGCAGGAAGAGTTCTACCGAAAAGTGTGGTCGAGAAGCGCCGGCGCGACCATCGCGCTGCGCGTGCTTCAAGGCGTCGACCTGCACGAGCTGAAAATCCGGTCGATCGACCGGGCCGAGTATTTTCGCCGCAAGCCTTCGTACTGACGGACCGCAGGAGCAGCGGCAGCGGCGGCGAACGCGTAAGGCCTTCGCGTACAATGCGTTGCCCGCGCGCCGATCGACGCGCGTCTCCCACGACCATGCCGCTTTACGCCCTCACGATTTTCGTCAGCGCCTTTTTGCTGTTTCTGGTGCAGCCGGTGATGGCCAAGCAGATCCTGCCCTGGTTCGGCGGTTCGGCGGCGGTGTGGACCACCTGTCTGGTTTTTTTTCAGGCGACGCTCCTGGTTGGCTACGCCTACGCGGACTTCGTCGTTCGTCGGCTATCCCCACGCTGGCAGGTGGGTGTGCATGTCGCGCTGCTGCTCATGAGTTGCGCGGCGTTGCCTATCGTGCCCGGGGTGCAGTGGAAGCCGCAGGGAAGCGACAATCCGTCGATGACGATCCTGGCATTGCTCGCGGTCACCGTCGGCCTT
Source organism: Casimicrobiaceae bacterium (assembly GCA_036491555.1). Taxonomy (GTDB): domain Bacteria; phylum Pseudomonadota; class Gammaproteobacteria; order Burkholderiales; family Casimicrobiaceae; genus PALSA-1003. The sequence continues at coordinate 6,914 of DASXBS010000092.1, read as the reverse complement.
CCTTATTTGCTGCTGTCGACGACGAGCCCGTTGATCCAGGCATGGTTCGCACGAAGTTTTCCCGGCAGGAATCCGTACCGGTTATTCGCATTGTCCAACCTCGCTTCGATGCTGGCGCTGGTGGGTTACCCCTTTGGGCTGGAACCGTGGGTTGCCACACGCCTGCAGTCGTACGGGTGGTCGGCAGCGTACGGGTTGTTCGTGGTGCTGTGCGCGGGATGCGCCTTTTACAGCCGGCGCCCTCCCTCGAGCGCTGATCGAGGCCTGCCCGTTGCGGACGCTACTGGCTTCGAAGGCCCACCGACCTACGGCGCGCAGTGGCTTTGGTTCACCCTCGCCGCGACCGGCTCGTTCCTGCTGCTTGCGGTCTCGAATCACATCTGCCAGAACATCGCGGCGATTCCTCTGCTCTGGGTTGTCCCGCTCGCGATCTATCTGCTCACGTTCATTTTGTGCTTCGACGGGAGCGGTTGGTATCGGCGGGGCCTGTTCGCGCCGATCGTGGCGCTTGCGCTCGGCGGAATGGGATGGTGCGTCGCCGACCGCAATCTCGCACATCAGCTGGTGCTGCAGATCGGCGTCTTCTGCGCGGGACTCTTCATCGCCTGCATGTTCTGCCACGGCGAGCTCGCGCTTATGAAGCCCTCACCGCGGTGGCTGACCCGTTTTTATCTCATGATCTCGGCCGGCGGCGCTTTTGGATCGGCGCTGGTCGGATTGGTGGCGCCGGTGGTCCTGCCGGCGTATTTCGAGCTTGCCTTCGGCCTGGTCGTGTGCGCGGCGCTGCTCGCGTTTCAGATGCGCCGCGCGCACCCCGCGCTCGTCACGCTCGCCATTGCCGCGCTGGTCTTCACGCTCGGCACCGAGGTCTGGCAGGTCAAGGACTTCTACAGCAACACCATCCTGGCAACGCGCAATTTCTACGGTGTCCTGCGCATCCAGGAATATGGCGAAGGATCGAGTCGCCATCGCTCGCTGATCCACGGCACGATCCTGCACGGCACCCAGTTCCTCGCGCCGGAATTCGCGCGCACGCCGACCACGTATTACACGCAGACGTCGGGCATCGGACGCCTTCTCGAGTCGCTGCATCCGAGCGCGCGTCCGATCAAGGTCGGCATCATCGGTCTGGGGACGGGCACCATCGCGACCTACGGCAGTCGCGGCGACGTGTATCGCTTCTACGACATCAACCCCGCCGTAATCGGGATCGCCAACCGCGACTTCAGTTTTCTCAAGGGCAGCGATGCGACCATCGAAACGGCTCTGGGCGACGCGAGGCTCACTCTGGAGCGCGAGCCCTCGCAGCAGTTCGACGTGCTCGCGATCGACGCATTTTCGAGCGACGCCATCCCGATGCATCTGCTGACCTCGGAAGCGATGGCGACCTACCGCAGGCACATGAAGCCCGGCGGCGTCATCGCGTTTCACGTCACCAACCGCTACCTGGATCTCGCACCGGTCGTGCAACGTCTGGCGGATGCGCACGGACTGCACGCGACGATGGTCTACGACAACACCGACGATGCGATGACCAGCGTCAGCGACTGGATCCTGCTCTCCGATGATCCGGCTTCGCTGCAGCGACCTCAGGTTGCCGAGGTCGCCATACCGGTCCCGTCGCGCGAAGGGCTGGAACTTTGGACCGATGATTTCAACAATATCGTCCAGGTCCTGAAGTAGGCGTTGGGCTAACGTCTGCTCAGCATGGATCTCGACTGGTTTGTAGCGCCGTCCGGGTTTTCGCCCTTGCGCGCGCATGGGAACATCGGCGCGATCGACATCATCGACCAGACACGGTTGCCGCAATCGGTCGTGACGCGGCGCATCGCCAGCGTGGTGGACGCGGCGGAGGCGATTCGATCCATGCAGGTGCGCGGCGCACCGCTGATCGGCGTGACCGCAGCCTACGGCCTCGCCATCGCGCTGCGCGCCGACGCCTCGGAGCAGAACCTGCGCGCTTCGCGTTCATTGCTGCTGGCCACGCGCCCGACCGCGGTCAATCTGCGCTGGGCGCTCGAACGCTGCGAGCGCGCTGCGCTCGGAAAAGTCCCGTCGGAGCGTGCCGACGCCGCATGGCATGAGGCCGACGCCATCGCCGCGGAAGACGTGGCGATCAATCGCGCCATCGGCGAGCATGGCCTGCGCCTGATTCAATCGCTTGCCATACGGTCGCGACCGGTCAATGTGCTCACCCATTGCAACGCCGGCGCACTGGCGACGCTCGGTCACGGCACCGCCACCTCCCCGATCTACCTTGCGCACGCTGCGGGCATCGCAGTGCACGTGTGGGTGAGCGAGACGCGGCCGCGCCTCCAGGGCGCGCGCCTGACGACCTGGGAGCTGCGTGCGCACGGCGTGGAGCACACGCTGATCGTCGATGCGGCTGGTGCGACGCTCATGCAGCAGGGCAAAGTCGACATCGTTCTCGTCGGCGCCGACCGCGTCGCCGCCAACGGCGACGTATGCAACAAGATCGGGACCTACGAGAAAGCGCTGGCCGCGCGTGACAACGCCGTGCCCATGTACGCGGCGGTGCCTTCGCCCACCATCGACTGGACTCTTGCCGACGGATCGAGCATCCCTATCGAGGAGCGCGCTGCCGAGGAGGTTCTGGGCATCGCGGGTGTCGACGCGGTGCCGGCGGACACCGCGGTCTTCAATCCCGGATTCGACGTGACGCCCGCGCGTTTGCTGACCGGGATCATCACCGAGCGCGGCGTCTGCCAGCCTTCGGCGCTGCGCACGCTTTTCCCCAGCTAGCCGTGCGTCATCCGTTGATGACGATGACCGGCCGCGACTCGGTGGGATGCGCGAGCACGACCGCCTCGACGCCGAAGACCTGTGCGATGAGTTCCGGAATGAGCACTTGATCCGGCGCACCCTGGGCGACGACCGATCCCGCCCGCATGAGCATGATCTCATCCGCGTAGCGCGCGGCAAGATTGAAATCGTGGAGGATCACGAAAATGCCGACCTGCTCGTCATGCGCCATCCGGCTCAGCAGGCGCATGACATCATGCTGGTGCGCGGGATCGAGCGCCACGGTGGGTTCGTCGAGCAACAAATAGCGGGATCCCGCGACGCCGTCGATCTGCGCCAAGGCGCGTGCCAATACCACGCGCGCGAATTCGCCGCCCGAGAGCGTCTCGACCGACCGCGAATCAAACTCGGCGGCGCCCGCACGCTCGAGCGCACGGAGTGCGATCGCACGATCGGTGCGGAGCGTTCCATGACCGCCGTGAGGGTAGCGACCGATCAATACCGTCTGCAGCGCCGAAAATCCATAGGCGATGGAGCTGCGCTGCTGGACGACGGCGCGGCAACGCGCCCGCTGGACAGCAGACAGACGCGCGAGTGGCAGGTTGTCGTACGTGATTTCACCCCCGGTCGGCGGGCGATCGCCGGAGAGCACGCGCAATAGCGTCGACTTGCCCGCGCCGTTCGGCCCCATGACGGCCAGCAGACGTCCCGGGCGCACGCTGATGCTGATGGCTTGCAGCAGCGATATGCCGTCGACTGCCAGACCGACGCCGTTGGCCGCGAGCATCACAAGCTCCGTGCCTCGCGCTGACGCAGCAGCAGCGCGATGAAGAATGGCACGCCGAACAGCGCGGTGAGGATACCCAGCGGCAGCTCCGCGGGCGCCGCCACGCTTCTCGCTGCGGCGTCGGCACCGACCACCAGCACGGCACCGATGAGCATTGCACCGGGGATCACGACGCGATGTCCCGGGCCACATGCGAGACGGACCAGGTGCGGGGCAATCAGACCGACGAACAGCACCATGCCGCTCATCGCGACCGCCGTGCCCGCTGCGAGTGCGCAGCCCGCCAAGGTGAGGAGCTTCAGCTGCTCCACGGGCACGCCGAGATGTCGCGCTTCGGCCTCGCCGAGCGCGAGTGCGTCGTAGGCACGAGCACGTGAAATCAGAACCACCGACGCCACAATGATGGCAGGTGCCGCCACGGTGACGGCCTGCCATGTCGCTCCGGCCGCGCTGCCCAGTCGCCAGAATGTCAGCGTACGCAGTTGGGTATCGCTCGCGACGAAGGTAAACAATCCGATCGCGGCCTCCGCGAGCGCATTCAGCGCGATGCCTGCGAGGAGCAGCATCGCAATGGATGTGTGTCCAGCACGCGTGGCGAGCCGAAAAACGACCATGCTTACCGCGAACCCACCGGCGAACGCCGCAAGCGGCAGCGTTGCCGCGCCCAGCAGATGAGCAAGGCCGGGAGCGACCGATGCACCGAGCACGATGACGCTGGTTGCCGCCAGCGCGGCACCCCCCGACATCCCGGTAAGCGAAGGATCGGCCAGCGGATTGCGAAACAGCGCCTGCATCCCCGCACCCGAGACGCCCAAGGCGGCACCGATGAATGCGCCGAGAATCACACGCGGCAGTCGTATCGACCAGATGACCGATTGCTGCTCGGCGGGGATCGGCTGACCCGCGGTGAAGCCGATCCCTTGCAGCAGCATTCGCACGATGGTCGACGGCGCGATCGGATAGGCGCCAACGCCGCAGGCGATGACAAGGCTGGCGAGCAGCATCGCCGCCATCGTGGCGAGCGCTGTCCAGGGCGGCAACCTCCGAGCGCCGTGACGTTGTTGACCCCGCAGGGAATTTCCGAACGAAGCTTTCATACCGGCTCGGTTGTAACAGGACTACCTGGCGGTGCCAAATGAACGAAGCGCAGGGCTAGCTCCAGCACCGAGTCCGGTAGTTTCTTCCGATTCTTGCGAACATCTCGCGATAGGCGTTTGATTTTTCGCAAGCTTCGCGTACCACGCAGTGTTTGTGCTGTTCAGCGCTCAAGTGTGTTCAGTTGAATTGCGCCGCAAGCTGTGGCAGGATCGGTCCGCCATCGAAACGGCACATGTTGTTTTCGTCCCGTTGTTTGCAACATGAATAAAATTCACCTCTGGGCTGCACAGGTCTCGGCCGCAGCTAACAAGCAGTGAAAAGCCAAAGAGGATCTTCAAGCTTCAACTTCGTGTCCTTCGTTCGCGCATTGGGTATCGATAAAAGGAGGCTCGGACGCGTCATCCGCTCTGAGTCACCCGAATCCAGCCCCGTCATAAACCCTCAAGCTGGGAGTAGCAAATGAAACCAGGATATTGGTCAGGCCCGCTGTCAGTGGCGGTGTTGTCTGCTTTGCTGGGAATATTAGCTGTTGGCGTGGCGCCTAGCGCGCAAGGTGTTACGCGGGCGATCTCCCTTAGCGGAACGTCATCCCCGCAAACCGGCGCCTTTACGCCTTCGGGGGACGGCGACGTCACGTACGCCGAATTTGCCGGGCAGGAAGACGAGCCCGACGGTCCAGGCCCCTATCCGGGTGTCATCACCAATCGCAGCCTCTCCAAGGGCAGTGGAAACGGGCCTTCGGTAAGCGGCGGCAAGAAAGCCAAGTCCAACCCGCAGTTCAATATCGGCTTCGAAGGACTTAATCTGTATCAGCAGCGCTATGCGCGCGGTGGGAACCAGTTCACCGTCGAGCCACCCGATCAGGGATTGTGCGTGGGCAATGGTTTCGTTCTCGAGGCGGTCAACGATGTGCTCAACGTTTTCAATACGTCTGGGCAGTCGGTTCTCCCGGACAATACCGCGACCAACATCGTCAGTGGTTTCCCGAGAAATGTTAATCATGCCGTCGATCTGAACTCGTTCTACGGCTATGCACCTGCGATCAATCGCACAACTGGCGTTCGTGCTCAGTCGCTTACCGATCCGTCGTGTCTGTACGATACGGCGACGCAACGCTGGTTCGTGGTCGTCCTGACGCTTGAATCACTTCCGAGCGGTGCCCTCACTCTCGTCAACCACCTCGACATCGCGGTGAGCAAGACGGCCGATCCGACGGGTGGCTGGAACATCTACAAGATCGACGTGACCAACGACGGAACGAACACAGGCGGCGTGAACCCGGGTCCGTACCTCGGCGATTACCCCCACATCGGCGCGGACGCGAACGGGTTCTATATCACGACCAACGCGTACCCCTGGTGCTGCAACGGCTTTGCCGGCGCCCAGATCTATGCGCTCTCGAAGGCGCAGCTCGCTGCGGGCGCGGCAACCGTCACGCTGCAGCACATCGACACGTCGGGGATGGTCAACGCTCCAAGCGATGCAGGCCCCACCCAGCCGGGCTTCACCGTCTGGCCCGCGCAATCGCCCGGCACGCAGTTCAACACCGACAACGGCGGCACCGAGTTCTTCATGAGCTCGAACGCCGCGGACGAGGCGACGCATCCGGTCGCGGGCTTCGGGGGTAACTATGTATCGAACCACATCGTGGTCTGGACGCTCACGAACACGTCTTCGCTGAACACGTCGACCCCGTCGCTCAGCTTGAGCAGCAAGCTGATCGAGGTCGGAACCTACGCAATTCCGCCGAAGGCGAAGCAGATTGGCTCCGGTGCGCCGCCGACGATGGACGTCCCACAGGGCTTCTGTCTCAACGACGAGACGACACAGCTGTTCAATATGCAGTCGGGTTGCTACAGATTGCTTGTCAGTACTGCCGTCCATAACGCCACGAAACCCGAGGTCGTCACCAGCCCAGACTCGAACGATACCCGCATGCAGCAGGTCATGTATGCGAATGGGAAACTATGGGGTGCGCTAGACACAGCGCTCAATCCGGATGGCGGGGCCCAGCGCGCCGGCATCGCCTGGTACATCGTAAATCCGAACGCCGGCAAGATCGTCCAGCAGGGCTACCTCGGCGCAGCGGGACATGACTTTACCTATCCGGCAATCGGGGTCACAACCAGTGGTCGCGGCATCATAGCGTTTACCGCGATGGGCGACGCGCTGAACCCGAGCGCGGCGTACGCATCGATCGATGCCATTGCGGGTGTCGGCACGTGGAGCGTTGTGGATGGCGGCACGGGTGCGGCTCAGGACGACG
>DASXBS010000091.1:0-8431 GCA_036491555.1 Casimicrobiaceae bacterium | reverse complement strand
TGGGAAACGCGCTACATCACGCTGGGTCCCGTGGCAACGCTGCTCGGTCTCGCCTTTCACGTCTTCGACCCCGACCACCTACTCGGCGAGGTCGATGACCTCGGCATCACCTGCGCGCTGATTCCGACCAATCATTCAGGGGTGCACATTGGCCGCCGCCATATGCCGCTTTCCGCGGTGTTCCAGAACGGGCCGAACTGGGGCAAGGACGTGTTCATTCCGATCGACTGGGTGATTGGTGGGCGCGCGATGGTCGGCAAGGGCTGGCGCATGCTGATGGAGAGCCTGGCCGCGGGCCGCTCGATTTCGCTGCCGTCCCTCAGCGTCGGCATGTCCAAAATGGTGACGCGGGCGACAGGCGGCTACGCGCGCGTGCGCCGCCAGTTCAAGACGCCGATCGGCAAGTTCGAAGGCGTCGAGGAGCCTCTCGCGCGCATGGGCGGCAACCTCTACGCGATGGACGCCGTGCGAGTGATGACCGCGGGCGCGGTCGATCTCGGCGAAAAACCGGCGGTGCTTTCGGCGATCGCGAAGTACCAGCTTACCGAGCGCGCACGCGTGCTTGCCAACGACGCGATGGACATCGCCGGCGGCAAGGGCATCTGCATGGGGCCGTCGAATTTTCTCGGTGCCGCGTACATGCAGATTCCGGTGTCGATCACCGTGGAAGGCGCGAACATACTGACGCGAAGCCTGATCATTTTCGGGCAGGGTGCGATCCGCTGCCATCCCTTCGTGCTCAAGGAAATCGCCGCCGCGGCAAACGCCGATGTCACCCAGGGGTCGGTCGCGTTCGATCGCGCGCTGTTCGGCCACATCCGCTTCGTGCTGTCGAACATGGCACGCGCCTTCGTGCTCGGTCTGTGCGGATCGCATTGCACGCGCTCTCCCGCGAGCGTGGCGCCGGAGACGCGCCGCTATTATCAGCAGCTCACGCGATTCTCCGCGGCGCTCGCTTTTCTGGCCGATGTCTCGATGGGCGTGCTCGGCGGCGCGCTCAAGCGCAAGGAAAAGCTTTCCGCACGACTGGGGGATGTGCTCTCGATGCTCTACGTCGCCTCGGCGGTGCTCAAGCGCTACGAGACCGACGGTGCGCGTGCCGAGGACGCGCCGCTGATGCACTGGGCAATCTGGGATTCGATGTACAAGGCGCAAACCGCGCTCGAAGGCGTGATCTCCAATTTCCCCGGACGTTTCATTCCCGCGCTCATGCGCATGCTGGTCTTCCCGCTCGGACGTCCCTATGTCGTCCCGTCGGACCGCGCCGGTCACGAGGTCGCGCGTCTGCTCATCGAGCCGTCGGCCTCGCGTGACCGCCTCACTTCGGGGATCTACCTGCCGGTCGACCCGCACGACGTGCTGGCTACGATCGAGCTCGCGCTGCAGGCGACGATCGCCGCCGAACCAATCGAAGCGCGCATCCGCGACGTGGCGAAAAGCGGTCGTGTTGCATTCGCTCAAGGCGAGGATCGCGCGGCGACCGCAGTCGCCGCGGGCGTCATCAGCGCCGACGAGGCGGCGTTACTGCAGCGCGCGCAGCAGTTGACCGAAGAGGTTATTCGCGTCGACGATTTCGCGCAGGATCTTGGCGCGTCAGACATGTGCCCGGCGGGACAGGCGTCGCCGCCGCCCGCCGCGCAGCCCGCGAACGAAGCATCCCGTGGGACCGCGCATCGCGCGGCGGCCTGACGCAGGAGGCAACATGGCCGCACTCGATCAACCGGTGTACGTCGTCGACGGCGCACGTACGCCGTTTTTAAAGGCGCGCAACCGCCCCGGACCCTTCGCCGCTTCCGATCTCGCCACCCAGGCCGGGCGAGCGCTGCTTACGCGCATGCCTTTCGCACCCGAAGAGCTCGACGAGGTCATTCTCGGCTGTGCGAGCCCGTCACCCGACGAAGTCAACATCGGACGCGTCGTCGCGCTGCGCGTCGGCTGTGGTCTGAAGGTGCCCGGCTGGACGGTGATGCGCAATTGCGCGTCGGGGATGCAGGCGCTCGATTCGGCGATGACCAACATCCGCGCGGGGCGCTCGCACCTGGTGCTGGCCGGAGGCGTCGACGCGCTGTCGCGGGCGCCGCTGCTCTACTCCGAGAAGATGGTGCTGTGGTTCGCCCGCTTCAGCGCGGCGAAGACACCGGGCGAGAAAGCGGCTGCATTCCTGAAGCTCAACCCCACCGAGGTGCTCAGGCCGATCATCGGCATCATGAAGGGGCTCACCGACCCGATGGTGGGCCTGCTCATGGGCCAGACCGCTGAGAACCTCGCCTACCGGTTCGGGATCACTCGGCGCGAAATGGACGAATTCGCGGCGCAAAGCCATCGCCGCGTGCTGACGGCGCAGAAGGCAGGGCATTTCGATCGCGAGATCGCGCCGCTTTTCGATACCGACGGAAAGGTGTATGCCGCGGACGACGGCGTGCGCGAGGACTCCACGCCGGAAAACCTCGCCAAGCTCAAGCCGTTTTTCGATCGCAAGTACGGCAACGTGACTGCCGGCAACAGCTCGCAGATCACCGACGGCGCGGCATGGCTGGTCCTTGCTTCTGGGGAGGCGGTGACGAGGCATTCGCTGCCGGTGCTGGGCAGCATCGTCGACAGCCAGTGGGCAGGACTCGATCCCGCGCAAATGGGACTCGGTCCGGTATACGCGGCCACGCCTATCCTGCAGCGGCATGGATTGGATCTGAACGAGCTCGACCGCTGGGAAATCAACGAAGCCTTCGCGGCGCAGGTCATCGCCTGTCTGCGCGCATGGGCGGACGATGATTTTTGCCGTCACGAGCTCGGTCTCGAACACGCCATGGGTACGCTCGATCGCGAGCGCCTGAACGTCGATGGTGGCGCGATCGCGCTCGGGCATCCGGTCGGCGCGTCCGGCGCGCGCATCGTGCTGCACCTGCTGGAATCACTCGAACAGAGCGGCGGCAAGCGCGGCATCGCTTCGATATGCATTGGCGGCGGCCAAGGTGGCGCAATGCTCGTGCAACGACCGTGACAGAGGCGACATGACGACTTACCGCGACTGGCGACTCGACCGCGACGCCGAGGGGTTCGCGTGGCTTTATTTCGACAAAGCCGGCAGCTCGACAAACACGCTGTCCATCGACGTACTTGACCAGCTCTCGGCGCTGCTTGACGAGCTTGCCGTCGCGCCGCCGACAGGACTGGTCATTCTCTCGGCGAAGCCCAACGGTTTCATCGCCGGCGCCGACATCGATGGCTTCACTGCGTTGAAATCGATCGAGGACGCCACCGCCCTCGTGAAGCGCGGCTGGGACGTTTACGAGCAATTGGCGGCGGTGCCGTTTCCCACGCTCGCGCTGGTGCGCGGATTCTGCCTCGGCGGAGGGCTGGAACTGGCGATGGCGTGTCGCTATCGCGTCGTGATCGATGACCCGGGCACGCGGCTCGGCTTGCCCGAAGTGCTCCTAGGCATCGTTCCGGCGTGGGGCGGTATTCGCAGGCTGCCGCGATTGATCGGCGCGCCGGCGGCGCTCGACCTGCTGCTCACTGGCAAGACCATTGACGCGCGCCGCGCCAGGAAGCTGGGCCTCGCCGACGAATGCGTCCCCGAGCGCGTCATGATGAACGCAGCGCGTGGCGTGCTGCGCACGGCGCCGCCGCCGCGTCGCCTGTCCTTTCCGCTGTCGCTGACGCTTTCTGCGCTGGCGCGTCCCGTCATCGCCGGCCAGGCGCGCAAGCAGGTCGCTGCCCGCGCACGCCCTGAACACTATCCGGCGCCGTATGCGATTCTGGATCTATGGGTCAAGTACGACGGCGACGCGCTCGCGCCGCCCCCCTCGGACCCGGCGTCGATTGCTCATCTTCTGCGCACACCGACGGCGATGAATCTCATTCGCGTGTTCAAGCTGCAGGAACGCCTCAAGAGTTTCGGTCGGGATGCGGGTGCGCCGGCGCGCCGCGTGCACGTGGTCGGCGCGGGGACGATGGGCGGCGACATTGCCGCGTGGTGCGCCCTGCGTGGCCTGTCGGTGACGATACAGGACCAGAATGCCGAGCGGCTTGCGCCAGCGATGGCGCGCGCTGCCAAGTTGTTCAAGGACCGCCTCAAGGACCCGCGCCGCGTGCGTGACGCGCTCGATCGACTGATTCCCGACGTCGCCGGCGACGGCATCGCACACGCCGATGTGATCATCGAAGCGATTTTCGAGAACCTCGAGGCCAAGCAAAAGCTGTTCGTCGAGCTCGAGTCCAAGGCGCGGCCGTCCGCGCTGCTCGCGACCAATACGTCGAGCATTCCTCTCGAACCGATCGGCGCGCCTTTAGCCGACCCAAGCCGGCTGATCGGACTACACTTTTTCAACCCGGTCGCGCGCATGATGCTCGTCGAGATCGTCGCCGGCGAACGCACCCGAGCGGAGCTCGTCCCCGCGGCAGCGGCGTTCGTGCGCCAGATCGACAAGCTGCCGCTGCCGGTCAAGAGCGCACCGGGCTTCCTGGTCAACCGCGTCCTCGCGCCGTATCTGATGGAAGCGATGCGCTGCGTCGACGAAGGCATCACACCTGAAACCGTCGACGAGGCGGCGCTTGCCTTCGGCATGCCGGTGGGGCCGATCGAGCTCGCCGACACGGTAGGGCTCGACATCTGTCTCGCGGTGGGCAAGATGCTCGGTCCCGATGTGCAACCGCCGCGCAAGCTCGAGGCGCTGATCAGCGCAGGACATCTCGGACGCAAGACCAAGCGCGGCTTCTACGACTGGAGCAGTGGCAAGGCCGCGAAAGGCTCGCCCGGCAGCGTACCGGCCGGACTCGCCGAGCGCCTGATCGACCCGCTCCTTGCCGAGGCGAAATCGGCGCTGGCGGCGCACATCGTCACCGACGCGGACATGGTGGACGCTGGCGCCATCTTCGGCACCGGCTTCGCGCCATTCACCGGTGGTCCGATGCACTATCTCGCGGCACACGGTTCCGGTTCCTGACCCCCTCTGTTACGATGGTCCCGGCTTCGCGCAGGGAGGGGCGGACCAAGGGGGAACAGGACAGGAGCGACACCGCTTCGCGCCCCCGGCCGCGCTCGCAACAACCGGAAGCCGCCGCCGGAGGAAAGACCGTGGACAGAATCTGGCTCAAGTCGTATCCGCCGGGCGTGCCGCCCGAGATCGACCTCAGCACGTACTCGTCGGTCCGCGATGTCTTTGAGGAGAGCTGCACCAAGTTCGCCGCGCGTCGCGCTTATACCTGCATGGGCAAGACGCTAACCTTCTCCGAGCTCGACGCGAAATCGCGCGCGTTCGGCGCGTACCTGCAGCGACAGGGACTCAAGAAAGGCGACCGCATCGCGCTGATGATGCCCAATGTGCTGCAGTACCCGGTGTGCCTGTTCGGTATCCTTCGTGCCGGCTGCACCGTGGTCAACGTCAACCCGCTCTACACCGCGCGCGAACTCGAGCATCAACTCACCGACAGCGGCGCGCGCATCATCGTAGTGGTTGAGAATTTCGCCCACACCGTCGCCGAGGTCGTCGCCAAGACCAGCGTCACGCAGGTAATCGTGACCAGCGTCGGCGAGATGCTTGGCGTCAAAGGATTGCTCGTCGATTTCGTTGTACGCCACGTCAAGAAACTCGTACCGGCGTGGAACATCCCGGGTGCGATCCGACTGTCGCAGGCGTTATCGGAAGGCGGCCGCGCGAAGCTCGAGCATGTGCCCCTCGGTCATGACGACATTGCGTTCCTGCAATACACGGGTGGCACGACGGGCGTCGCCAAGGGCGCTACGCTGCTTCATCGAAACATCGTCGCCAACCTGCTGCAGTCGCGCGCGTGGGTGAAGCCGTTCCTCGGCGAGCAGCAGCAGCTGATCGTGACCCCGCTGCCGCTCTACCATATCTTTTCACTGACTGCGAATTGCCTGGTGTTCATGACGCTCGGCGCGGAGAACGTGCTCATTCCCAATCCGCGCGATATTCCGGGTTTCGTCGCGGAGCTCGGCAAGTACCGGTTCACCGCGCTCACCGGCGTGAATACGCTGTTCAATGCGCTCCTCAACAATGCCGAGTTCGCCAAGCTCGATTTCTCTTCGTTGCGCATGACCCTCGGCGGTGGCATGGCCGTCCAGCGTGCGGTCGCCGAGCGCTGGAAACAGGTCACGGGCAAGCCGCTGATCGAAGCCTACGGGCTCACCGAAACGTCGCCCGCGGCGACCATGAACCCGTTTACGCTGCCCGAATACAACGGCTCGATTGGGCTGCCGGTCCCGTCGACCGACCTGGTGCTTCGCGATGACAGCGGCAAGGACGTGCCGCTGGGCGAGCGCGGTGAGATCTGCATCCGCGGTCCGCAGGTCATGGCGGGCTACTGGAACCATCCCGACGAGACCGCCAAGACCATCGACAAGGACGGCTGGCTCGCCAGCGGTGACATCGGCGTCATGGATGCGGACGGTTTCGTGCGCATCGTCGACCGCAAGAAGGACATGATCCTGGTCTCGGGTTTCAACGTCTATCCCAACGAGGTCGAGGCGGTTGTTGCGATGCATCCGGGCGTGCTCGAATGCGCGGCGATCGGGGTGGCCGATTCGAAGTCGGGCGAGGCGGTCAAGCTGTTCGTGGTCAAGCGCGATCCTTCGCTGACCGTCGATGCGCTGCTCGCGCATTGCCGCGATCAGCTGACAGGCTACAAATGTCCGCGCGAAGTCGAATTCCGCAGCGATCTGCCCAAATCCAACGTCGGCAAGATCCTCCGTCGCGAACTGCGCGATCCAGTGAAACAGCCGGGCTGACATGGCAGCCGACGATCACGCGGTCCTGCCCGACGCGCAACCAGCGTTGCGCGTGGTGCCGATGCCCGCCGATGCCAACCAGCACGGCGACATTTTCGGCGGCTGGGTGATGTCGCAGGTGGACATCGCGGGCGCGGTGCCGGCGGCACGGCGCGCGCGGGGGCGCGTCGCCACCGTTGCGGTGAACTCGTTCGTGTTCAAGCAAGCGGTGTTCGTCGGTGACGTGGTCAGCTTCTACGCGAAGTTGACGCACGTGGGACGCACCTCGATTACGGTCGACGTGCAGGTCTACGCGCAGCGCGATCCGGGCAAGGTCATCTGCGTCAAGGTGACCGAGGCAAGCCTTACCTATGTCGCGGTCGGCCCTGACCGCAGGCCACGCGAGCTCCCGCCCGAGTGACCCGTAGAGGGGCCCAGTGTATAGTGCCTGCCATTCGTTGCGACGATTTTTATCGCCGCCGCTGCCGGCAGCGGAAACGCCCAATAAGCAACCTGAAGTTGCATTCATCCAGAGGAGACCACGCAATGAATTCGGGACATTTTCGCCTCACGCGCCTTGCGGCAGGAGTGACTGGAGCGCTGCTGTCGATGGCGGCAAGTCAGGCGCTGGGCTCTGCGTTCGCGCTGCAGGAGCAGAATGCCAGCGGCCTAGGCCATGCGTATGCGGGCGGCGCGGCCGCGGCCGAGGACGTGAGCACGATCTGGTTCAATCCTGCCGGCCTGGTTCGACTGTCGACGGCGCAGGTGATCGTGGCTGGTAATCTCATCTGCCCATCGGCCAAGTTCAGCGACGACGGCGGCTCGAAGAACGCCACGTTCCAGCCGCTCGGCGGCAACGGCGGTGACGCCGGCAGTTGCGCGGTCGTGCCCAATCTCTATCTCGGCGTGCCTTTCACCGACAAATGGTCCTTCGGGCTTGCAGTGAATGTGCCGTTCGGACTGAAGACGGAGTACGACTCGAACTGGCTGGGGCGCTTCCAGGCGGTCGAGTCCAAGCTCGAAACCGTGAACATCAATCCGGCGCTGTCGTACGAGGTCACCAAGAATTTCACCGTTGGCGCGGGCGCAAGCTGGCAGCGCGTCAAGGCGACGCTGACCAACCAGGTCAATTATGCCGCTGTGTTCGCACAGGGCGTCGCCGGACAGGTCGCCAACGGCACGATTCCGGCGGCGGCAGCGCCGACGTTGATCGGCTCGGCGGCGGGACTCGAATCCGGCGCCAACGTCAACGGCAACGACTCGGCGTGGGGCTGGAATGTCGGCGTGCTGTGGCAGGCGACTCCGCAGATGCGGCTGGGTGCGGCGTATCGCTCGTCGCTCAAATACACGGTCAACGGCACCGTGTCGTTCAACAATCCTTCCTCGGTAGGCACGCTACCGCCGAACCTCGCCCCGGTCGGCGCGTTGCTGGTCAACGGCATCAATAGCACCGTGCTAAACAACGGCAACGTCTCCCTCGACCTCAAGATGCCGGAAACGGCCAACGTGTCGGTGTTCTACCAGATCGACAACAAATGGGACGTGATGGCGGACCTGCAGTACACAGGGTGGAGCAGCGTCCAGCAGCTGCAGGTCGTGCGCAGCACCGGCTCGGTCCTGGAGACACTGCCCGAAAATTTCCGCAATACCTGGCGCGGCTCGTTGGGCACCAGCTACCGTTACAACGACGCCTGGACGCTGCGCGCT
>DASXBS010000090.1:0-2957 GCA_036491555.1 Casimicrobiaceae bacterium | reverse complement strand
TTGCACGCTCGAATTCGAGGTCCACCGGCCACTTTACGATTGGCTGCTCGAGGCGCTCGATCTGCCGCGGCCGTTGCCGCACCAATATGAATTCGCGCGCCTCAACCTCACCTACACGGTGATGAGCAAGCGCAGGCTGATCGAGCTGGTGGAGGGCGGGTACGTCGATGGGTGGGACGATCCGCGCATGCCGACGCTGGTGGGATTGCGCCGGCGCGGCTATACGCCTGAGTCGATCCGGCTGTTCTCGGAGCGCATCGGCGTGTCCAAGGCGCATCAATGGATCGACATCAGCATTCTCGAATCGTGCCTGCGCGAGGATTTGAACGAGCGCGCCCAGCGGCGCGTCGCCGTGCTCGATCCAATCAAGCTCATCATCGACAACTTCCCCACCGATGCCGAGGAGACCTGTTTCGCGCCCAACCATCCGCAAAAGCCGGAGCTCGGACAACGTGCGCTGCCGCTCACGCGGGAATTATGGATCGAGCGCGACGACTTCAACGAGCAGCCGCCCAAGGGCTATTTTCGGCTCTCCCCCGGCGCGGAAGCGCGCCTGCGCTACGGATACATTATCAAGTGCGTGGCCGCCGAGCGTGATGCGGCGGGCAAGATCGTCGCAGTGCACTGCACCTACGATCCGAGCACGCGCAGCGGAACGCCGGGCGCCGAATCGCGCAAGGTGAAAGGCAACATCCACTGGCTCTCGGTCGTGCATGCCGCGCGCGCCGAAGTGCGTCTGTACGATCGCCTGTTCGTCGTTCCGGAGCCGGGGCGCGCGCGTGAGGCCGCGACGGTCCAGCAAGCGCACGGCGCGGCCGCGCTCGACGAGGACATCCATTTCGAGGAAGCCGCGGAGCGTAACTATCTCGACGATCTGAATCCGCACGGCAAGCGGGTGATAACCGCGTACATCGAGCCGGCGCTCGCGTCAGCCGCGTCCGAAGATCGCTACCAGTTCGAGCGCCACGGTTATTTCATCGCCGACGCGCGCGAATCCCGCCCGGGGCAACCGGTGTTCAACCGCGCGGTCACCTTGCGCGACTCGTGGGCGCGCGACGCCGGCTAGTCGCCCTGAAGCGCCGGTGCGTTTGCGCTACACTGTTCCGCGGTAGCTTCTGGAGGACCCGATGAAGCGCATTTTCCTGTTCGTGCTGACCAACATCGCGGTGCTGGTCGTGATCAGCATCGTCACCAGCGTCCTCGGGATCGACCGGGCGCTCGCAGAGAACGGTCTCAACGTCGGTGCGCTGCTGGTGTTCTCCGCGATCGTCGGCTTCACCGGCGCGATCATTTCGCTGCTGATGTCGAAGTCGATCGCCAAGTGGTCGACGGGCGCGCACGTCATCACCACGCCGGCCAGCGAGGGCGAGGCGTGGCTGATGTCGACGGTTAAAAAGCTCGCCGACAAGGCGGGGATCGGGATGCCAGAAGTCGCCGTATACGAGGGCGATGCCAACGCCTTCGCGACCGGTGCATTTCGCAATTCGGCGCTGGTCGCCGTGTCGACGGGACTGCTCAACTCGATGTCGCACCAGGAGATCGAGGCAGTACTGGGGCACGAGGTCGCGCACGTGGCCAATGGCGACATGGTGACGCTCACGCTCATCCAGGGCGTGGTGAACACCTTCGTCGTGTTCCTGGCGCGCCTGGTGGCGTTTTTCGTCGACCGCGTGGTCTTTCGCACCGAGCGCGGCAACGGACCCGGCTATTTCATCACCATGATCGTTGCACAGATCCTGCTCGGGATCCTGGCCAGCCTCATCGTCGCGTGGTTCTCGCGCCGCCGCGAATTTCGCGCCGACGCCGGCAGCGCGCAGTACCTGGGATCGCCGCAGCCGATGATCAGCGCGCTCGCGCGCCTTGGCGGCCTGCCGCCGGGCGAGCTGCCTCAGTCGCTCAATGGTTTCGGCATCACCGACCGCAGCGGCGGCATCACGGCACTGTTCGCCACGCATCCGCCGATCGAGGAGCGCATCCGCGCGCTGCAGACGCGCGCGCGCCCGCCGGTGATGAGCTGAGCCGCTGAGCCCATGTCGCGGCGCACGCGCTTTCGCATCGAGGTGGAGGAGGGCAATGGCCTTTGGCACGACGTGCGCGGCGCCGATGGGCAGGTGCTCACCTTCGACGACGAGGCGTCGGCGCGCGCCAAGCTCGCCGAGCTCTTCCCGGTGATCGTGCAGATGGAAAAATACGGCGGCGGAAAGCGCACCCGCGTGCTGCGCATCCTGGTCGACGAGGACGACTGGCCTAAGAGGCCTCCCCAGCAATAACTACATCGGCGGCACCAGCCCGTCCTTGCCGACGTTGACGCCGGCCGCGGTGAAGGTGCCATCGGGCTGTTTCGCGGCTCCGAACATGACATGCGCACCCGGCACGAGCATGCTACGGTCCCCCGGCTCGAACGTCACCACCGGCGTGCCAGGCGGCACGACGATTACCTTTTCACCATCCTTGTACTTGAGCGTCAGGCGCTGTCCCTGGTCGACCTTGGTAATCTCGGCGACGGTGGCGTTGGTCATCATGCTGCCCGGCTGCAGATCCCATGGATAGTGCCCCTCTCCGCTGCCCCTCCGGGCTTCGGGAAACACCAGCACCTCGAGCGACTTCTGCGTGCCATCCGCCTGCGGCAGTGACGCGGTCCCGACGAAGACGCCGGGAACGATCCGGTCCATGCCGACGCGAGCGACCGCCGTGACGGTGTAGTTGTCGGCGAGCTTCACGTCGACTACCTCGCCGGTGCGCGAGCGCACTTTCAACGCCTGGCCGTCGAGAGCGATCACGTCGCCGCGGATGCGCTGCGTCGGCGCAGCGGGGGCCTGGGCGAACGCTATGGCCATAACGAGATTGAGCAGGGCAACGCAGACAACCGTCGCGGTTCGGCGCATGGCGCACCTCCTGGCAGGATGAGCGATGATTATAGATCGACAAGTACGATGCGAGCACCCAAAACGAAACGG
>DASXBS010000089.1:0-40128 GCA_036491555.1 Casimicrobiaceae bacterium | reverse complement strand
GAGCCGAACCGCTGGGTTGCCGCCGGCGCCGACGCGGTTGAGCACCACCATCTCGCGGCGGCTCGGCGGCGGCAGGTCTCTGCAGTCTCCAAGTACGCGCACCCGGCACGTCGAGCAGCGCGCGCGTCCTCCGCAGACGCTGGCATGCGGGATGCCGAAACGAAGGCTCGCCTCGAGCACGCTGTAGCCGCGTGGCACCATCGCGCGTCGCTCGTCGGGATACGAAACGCGTATCAGGCCGCGGCGGCGCTCGCGCAGCTCACGTGCGCCGCGGGCGGCGAAAACTACGAGTATCAGCGCCAGCCAGCTCATCGTTGAGTAGCTTTTGATTTGATCGTTCACGACACGATGAGCCGGTGTCGTCGGCTGCGTAAGCTCCTGCCCGCGCCACTCTGGAGATTTCTGCAACTCCAGGTAATCTCGGGCGCCCTCGTAAACGCCCAGCGCCGCGAGTGCCGGAAGCAACACCGCAGCGGCGAGCAGGAATGGAGCAATGCGTGTGAAGATCGGGCGCATGCGAAGCCAGAAGAACAGGCCGATGCAGGCATGCGTCCACGCGACGAACAGGCCGATGAAGTTCGCGAGGCGCAGGTCGGTCCGGTTCAACCAGTAGTACGCAAGGGCGTGTGAATAGTAGCGCTCGGTGCCATCGAGAATCGGTGGAAGCCGCAAGCCGACCAGGTGCTGCAGCATGAATACGGGGATGCTCAGCCCCAGCGCGAGTTGGAGGAGTTCGGGCAGCTTCCAATGGAACTGCCGCCGCTGGTAGAGAGCCCACAGGCCCAACGACGCATGGATGGCTGCGGCCGAGTACAGCAGCACGGCTAGCGGCGGGAACCGCCAGATCGCCATGTGCACCTTGAGTCCTTCCTTCATCGCCGCGTAGGAAATATTGCCCAGCGCGTGATTGGCGAAATGCGACAGCAAGTAGCAGAACATCACCAGGCCCGTGGTGATGCGAAGCTGGCGCAGACCGAAGCCACGCACGAATTCCCTGACCCTAGACCTGCGCATCGCGCTCCCCAACACGATCACAACCGTCGCCGTCGCAAAGACATCCTTGTAGTACTCGTTCCACTCAGCGCATATTCCCGCGTCTGGATCGGACGACAAGGCAGGAAAAGCCAGTCAGTATGTACCCGGGTACGCGCCGCCATCGAGCAGGATGTTCTGCCCGACGAGATACGATGCATGCGCGCTGCATATGAATGCGCACACTGCGCCGATTTCGCTGCTTTCGCCGAAGCGTCCCGCCGGGATGCCTGCCTTCGCGGCTTCGATCGCTTCGGCGAGCGGCTTGTTGCCGCTTTTGGCGCGGCTTTCCATGGTTTTTTTCAGGCGGTCGGTATCGATCGATCCCGGAAGCAGATTGTTGATCGTGACGTTGTGGCGCGCGACCTTGCGCGCGACACCGGCGACGAATCCGGTGAGACCGCTGCGCGCGCCGTTGGACAGGCCGAGAATGTCGATGGGGGCCTTCACCGAAGATGATGTGATGTTGACGATGCGGCCGAAGCGGCGCGCGATCATTCCATCGATGGTGGCCTTCATGAGCTCGATCGGCGTGAGCATGTTGGCATCGATCGCGGCGATCCATGCGTCGCGATCCCAGTCGCGAAAATCGCCCGGCGGCGGTCCGCCGGCATTGTTGACCAGGATGTCGGGATCGGGGCACGCGCGCAGCGCAGCGGCGCGGCCCTCGGGCGTGGTGATGTCACACGCGAGCCAGTGCACCGGCCTACCCGCCATTGCGCCGATCTCCTCGGCGGTGCGCCGCACCGCGCCCTCGGTGCGCGCCAGGATGGTGACGTCGACGCCTTCGCGCGCGAGCGCCTCGGCGCAGCCGCGGCCGATGCCCTTGCTCGCCGCGCACACCAGCGCCCTGCGTCCTTCGATGCCCAAGTCCATGGTCGATTCCCTCGACTACGCGAAGATCATTGTCCGGCGACCTTGGCGCCCTGCCAATCGCCGCCCAGCGCCTTGATAAGGAACACCGATATCACCAGTCGCTGTCCCTGCAGCTGCGCGGCCAGCCGCTCGCTGTTGAGCAATGCCTGCTGGGCTGTAATGACGTCGAGATAGATCGCGACGCCACCCTCGTAACGGATGCTCGCCAGCTCGAGGACGCGCTGGTCGAACAGCGGCGTGATCGTGACGTCGCGCGGCAGCGTCGCCGCGACGCGCGGCAGCATCGCGCGCAGGTTGGACACGATGTCGAGCGTCGACGCGCCACCGTTCTTGATCACCGACAACAGCACGCCGCGCGCGCCGTCCTGGCGCACGACGTTGGTCTGCGGCGAGAAGCCGTCACGCACGAACGCGACGTCACGCAGATACGTGGTCGTTCCATTCTGCGTGCGCACGGGCAGGTCGTTGAGGCCCGCGATGGCGTCGGGCGAGCCGTTCATCCTGACGGTGTATTCGGTGTCGCCGAACTTTGCCGTGCCTGAGGGCAGGATGAGGTTCTGCGCATTCACCGCATTGACGACATCGGCGGGTGAAAGCCCGCGCGCCTGCAGTGCGGGACCGTCGATGTCGACCGAGATAAGGCGGTTCTTGCCGCCGTAGGGAAACGGCACCGCTACGCCCGGAATCGTGATCAGCTGCGGGCGCAGCACGTTGACCGCGGCGTCGAAAAGCGTCTGTTCGGGCAGCGTCGGGCTCGACAACCCGAGCTGGACGACCGGAATGCTCGACGCCGAGTACTTGATCACCAGCGGCGGGGTGATGCCCGGAGGCAGCTGACGCACCTGGGTCTGCTCCGAGGCGACGACCTGCGCGATCGCGGTCTGGATGGTGGCGGTGGGCTGGAAGAAGATCTTGATGACGGTGATCCCCGCCAGCGACTGCGACTCGATACGCTCGACGTCGCTGACGGTGGTCGTGAGACCCCGCTCGTTCTGCCCGGCGATGCGCTGGCCCATCTCCTGCGCCGACAGGCCGTTGTAGTTCCAGATGACGCTGATGACCGGAATGTTGATTTCCGGAAAGATGTCGGTGGCCATGTTGAGCAGCGCGAACGGCGTCGCGAGCACGATCAGCATGGCCATCCCGATGAAGGTATACGGCCGACGCAGTGCGGTTTCGACCAACGACATCCGGGACATCCTTCGGTTAGCGGGCAAACCTACCAAGCTTAAAGGGTCCGGGCACCCTTATCGACCAACACAATGTTACGTGTTGTGACAGTGGCGCGCCGCGCCCGGCGGGTTGCACCTGCGTGGGGCAAGAGCTAGGGCGCCGGGACCATTACCAGACGGTCGACCCCGGACTCCGCGCCCCAGACTTCGCCCGGCCGCCCCAGCATCTGGCGCACGTTGGCGCGATCGCGGTCGGAGGGAAAGCTTTCGAATTTCTCGGTCGCCGGATCGAAGCGCACGATCGCGTTGGTGCTCCAGTCGGTGAGCCACACCTTGTCCTTGTCGTCGACCCACACCGCATACGCATGCGCGCTCCCCGGGAGTTTCCACTCGCGCCAGGACTTCGTCGCCGTGTCGTACATGCCGACCTGCCCGGTGTTCCAGTAGCTGACCCAGATGCGGCCGCGCGAATCGGACCACACGCGGCGCGCGCCCTGGTTGCGCGTGGGCGGCTCGATCACGGTTGCCTCGCCCGTGGCGGTGTCGATCTTCGCGATGTGGTTGCCCGCGAGCGACGCGTAGTACACCTCGCCCGACGGCGTCGTGGTGATGCCATAGGGTCCGCTGCCGCGCGGCGCGTTCCAGACCGTTACTACGCCCGTCCCCGGATCGAGCTTGCCGTAGTAGCCGCTTTGTCCGGTAAACCACGCGCGTCCTTGCTTGTCGAAGGTGAGCGTGTTGAGGTTGGTATAGCCGGTATCGCTCGGCAACGGGAACACCTTCACTGCATGTGTTGCGGCGTCGACGCGCACGATGGCGTTCTGCCCGCCGTCGGTGATCCAGGCGTTGCCGTCGGGGCCGACGATGACTCCGTGGGGCGCCGAGCGCGGACCGAGCGGAACTTCCACCGTTTTCCCGGTAGCGGGATCGAGGATCCCCAGCTTCCCAGACGCCTGTGCGGTGTAGAACACCGGGCCGCCGCGCGTTGGTGTCGCCGCGACGTCGTGCGGCCCGGCGCCGCGCGGAACGTTGAAATAGGACGGCGACGCCTGTGCGGCGCAGCACTGCCATGCGAGCGCGCACGCGATTACGTTGAAGCAGAGTCTGAGGTTCAAGGTTGCTCCTTTTGCGCGAAGTTCCGTTCGGTCGATTCGTCGACGAGGCCGGTCTGCCTTCGATGTCGCAGACGTCACCGAATTCCCCGCTACAAGTGTAGCCCCGAAGCACACCTCGGCAGAAGCCGAAGCGGCGCTCGCGCGTGCCCGGCGGGCGGGCGCAGCGATGCTACGATAGCAGCCACTTCACGCCCGAAGACATCATGGAAGTCATCATCGTCGGCGCCGGCATAGGCGGCCTGACTCTCGCGCTCGCGCTGCATCAGGCCGGCATCGCCTCGCGCGTATTCGACGCCGCACCCGAATTGAAGCCGGTGGGCGTGGGCATAAACATTCTGCCGCACGCCACGCGCGAGCTGGCGCGCCTCGGACTGGAGCCTGCGCTCGCGAAGGTCGGCGTCGCGACGCGCGAGTCGGCATTTTTCAATCGCTTCGGCCAGCTCATCTATCGCGAGCCCGCGGGCCGCGACGCGGGTTACGAATGGCCTCAGTTCTCGATTCATCGCGGGGACCTCCAACAGCTGCTCGTCGACGCGGTCGTGCTGCGCATGGGCGCAGGCGCGATCCACACCGACTGGCGCTGCACCGGTGTCGACCAGACCGAGCGCTCGGCGAGCGCGCACTTTGCTCGTGCCACGACCAGCGAGACCCTGCCGCCGCAAACGGCAGACGTCGTCATCGCGTGCGACGGCTTGCACTCGACCATCCGCAAGCAATTCCATCCCGGCGAAGGCGAGCCGGTGTATTCGGGCGTGAACATGTGGCGCGGCGTGAGCGTATGGCCGGCATTCCTTTCCGGCGCGAGCATGGTCCGCGCGGGCTGGCTCGCCACCGGCAAGATGGTCATCTATCCCATACGCAATCAGGTGGACGAAGCGGGCTGCCAACTGGTGAACTGGGTCGCCGAGATCGAGACGCCCCGACACCACCAGCGCGACTGGAACCGACGTGGACGACTGGAAGATTTCATTTACGCCTTCGAGGATTGGCGTTTCGACTGGCTCGACGTGCCGGCGTTGATCCGCGCCGCCGATTCGATTCTGGAGTTCCCGATGATCGACCAGGATCCGCTGCCGTGGTGGACGCGCGGACGCGCCACGTTGCTCGGCGACGCCGCGCATCCGATGGTGCCGCGTGGCTCCAATGGTGCGGGACAGGCGATCCTCGATGCGCGCGCATTGACCGATGCGCTGGCCGACGCGCTGTCTTCGCATCGCGACGCGGCGCGTGCGCTGCAGGACTACGAAGCGCGGCGACGGGAGGCGACCGCTGCCGTGGTGCGCACCAACCGAGCGAACCCGCCCGATGCGATCCTGCGCGAAGTGTTCGAACGCACCGGCGACAAGCCTTTCGCGCGGATCGAGGACGTGATCGGCGAGGACGAGCTCAAGGCCATCTCGGAGCGCTACAAGCGTGTTGCGGGGTATGATCGCGCGGCGCTGGCGGGCTCGCCCACCGCATCGACGCGATCGCCAGCGTAAAGATCCCGCTCCGAAGGAGAATCCGGTGAATCCACCTCTGCCACGACACCTCGTCATCGCGTTGCTTTGCGCACTCGGCGCATGCGCACCTTTCGCCTCCGCGCAGTTGCCGGCAAAAAGTTCGGCGGAGAGCTATCCCGCGCGGCCGATCCAGATCATCGTGCCATTCACGCCCGGCACCGGGATGGACATCCTCGCGCGCACCGTCGGACAGAAACTCGGCGAGCGCCTCGGACAGCCGGTGATCGTCGATAATCGTCCCGGCGCGAGCGGAAACATTGGAGCGGCGCAGGTCGCCAAGGCTGCACCGGACGGCTACACGCTGCTGCTATCGGGCAATCCGCTGGTGATGAACGTAAGTCTCGCGCGCGACCTGCCCTTCGATCCGGTCAAGGATCTCGTGCCCGTCGAGAAAATGGCGATCGGCACACTCGCCATCACGGTTAGCAATGCGATTCCGACGACCACGGTGAAGGACTTCGTCGCCTACGCAAAGGCGCATCCGGGTTTGCCGTATGGTTCGCCGGGAGTGGGCACACCGCAGCATCTCGCCACCGAGCTGTTCAAGACGACGACTGGCATCGACATGCTGCACGTTCCGTACAAGGGCTCGGCGGGCGCGATCACGGGACTGATGTCGGGCGAGATCGCATTCATGTTCAACGCGCTGCACGCCGTGCTGCCGCAGGCCAAGGCCGGCAAACTGAAGATTCTCGCGGTGGCCAGCGCCAGGCGCTCGCCGGCCGCGCCGGATGTTCCCACAGTCGCGGAATCGGGCTATCCCGAGTTCGATGTCGATCTCTGGTACGGGCTGCTCGCCCCCGTGGGCACGCCGATGGATATCATCGCCAAGCTCAACGCCGAGGTTACGCAAATCCTCTCGGCACCCGACATGCGCGAGACACTGGCCGGTCAGGGGCTCGAGGCGGTGACCAGCACGCCCGAGCAGTTCTCGACGCTGATTAAAACCGACCTCGATCGCTGGGCACGTGTCATCAAGGCTGCGGGGATACGCGGCGAATAGCGTTGCCGGCGGATGCGCTGAATCAGGTGCCCGGCAGGGCGTAGACGTTGGGGAAGAAAAGGTCCTTCCACGACGTCGGCCTGTTCTTGATGGTGCCGACTTTGGCCATGAAGTCCGCCGTCTTCATGATGCTTTTCGGCGTCAGCGTGTAGTCGACCAGCGGGTCCTCCATCATTTTCAGCAGCTCGTCGACACTTTCCTTGGTACCCGACATGCGCTTGTAGGTCTCGGCAGCGGCTCGCTTGTCGCGGTTGATCGTCGCCGTCGCTTCTTCCAGCGCCGCCACGAACGCCAGATACGTCTTCGGGTTCGCATCGCGGAATCGCGCGCTCGCCCATACCACGTTGAAGGTCGCCGGACCGCCGAGAATGTCGTAGTTGTTGAGGATCTTGCGAATGCCCGGCCGGGCGACTTCCTGGTACTGGAACGGCGGGGAGGAAAAATGCGCAGTGATCGTGCCGCTGCCGCCGAGCAGCGCCGTCATCGCGTCGGGATGCGGCAGCGATACCGTGAGCGAATCGAGCTTGGCGTAGTTCTGTTCACCAAAGGCCTGCGCCGACGCCATTTGCAGCAGCAGCGCCTGGGTCGAGACCTTGACCGTCGTCACCGCAATCTTGTCCTTGTCGGTGAAGTCGCGGATCGATTTGACGTTCGGGTTCGAAGTGACAAGGTCGACTGGCATCGAATTGAGCGCGGCGACGCCGCGCACTTCGTTCGGCGTGCCTGCCGTCTTCGACCATAGCGTCACCAGTGATGGAACGCCGCCGGTGCCGAAGTCGAGGCTGCCGGAAAGCAGCGCGTCGTTCATCGCGCCCGGGCCGCCGAGCTTGGCCCACGTCACCTTGATGTCGCCCAGGCCGGCCGTTCGGGCATGCTTTTCGACCAGCTTCGAATCCTCCATGATCATCAGCGGGAGATACGACAAGCCGAACTGCTGCGCGGCGCGCACTTCACCTACTTCGGCGCGCGCGCCTGCCGGGGCGGCGAGCAAGACGATGCACCACGCCACGGCCAAGGTGCGGCGCATTCCGGCCACGGCGCGGGACAGGGTCGCCGTGCGGTTGGTCATACGGCGGGTCATGCGGTCCTCGATGGATGGGTCGATCAGTCGGCGCCGCGCGGACTCACCGCGACCGCACGTCCGCCGCTGCGCACGCGGATCACCGTCGCCACCGCGAGCAGCAGTGCGACGCCGATGAATACGAACACCGCGCGAGGGGAATCGTGATCGAGCAGCAGCCCGATGCTGACCGGACTGAGCGTCGCGCCCAGATCCAGCCCGGAATAGACGAATCCGTAGACGCGGCCCGAGGCTCCCGGCGGAGTCGCATTGCGCACGATCATGTCGCGCGACGGGCCGGTCGCGCCGAGCACGAACCCGGTGATGAAAAGCAGCGTCACCGACCACGCCGCGAGACCGGGCGCAGCCGCGAGAAGCAGCATCAACGCCGCCCCCGACGCCAGTCCGGCTGCCGCGACACGATCGTGACGCTGAGTGCGCGTGGCGAGAAAGCCGCCGACCAGAATGCCGAAGGTGCTGCCGACGAAATACGCGGTGAGCGCAGAAGCCGCGACCACCAACGAAACGTCGTATGCGGCGTGCAAGGTGGTCCCCGCGAAGGTCTGGATGCCGATACCGGCAATGGTGACGACGGCGAAATACACGAAGCACAGAAGTATCGGCGTCTGCCTGAAAAGCTCGACGCTGTTTTTCCAGGTGTGCCGGGGCGCCGCCGCATCGTGCGCGCGGCTTCTCAGCGCGCCGCGCTGCATGGAGAGCACCGCGACCGCGATCAGGCCGAGCGCACCGAACAGCAGCAGCGACGCGCGCCAGCCGTAGATCACGCCCACGCCATAGCTCGCGAGCGGCGCAATCGCGTAGCCCAGGCTTCCGCCGATGCCATGGACGCTGTAGGCGTGACCCAGCCGCCGTGGGTCCACGTTGGCGTTGATCACCGCGAAATCAGCCGGGTGGAACACGCCGTTGCCAAGACCCATGAGCATCGCCAGCGGAAACAGCCAGTACACCCCTGGCGCGACGCCGGCGACCAGCACGCTGCCGGCGAGCAGCGACAGGCCGGCAAGCAGTACCGGGCGCGCGCCGAAACGGTCCACCGCGAAGCCGGCGCCGAACTGGCATATCCCGCTGGCGACATAGAACACGCTCATCAGCGCGCCCAGGGTGGCATAGCTCACGTCGAATTCGGTGCGCAGCAGCGGAAACAGGGGTGGCAGCACGAGCTGGAAAAAGTGCGAAAGGCCGTGCGCGACGCCGATCACGCCGATGACGCGGGCATCCCTGCGGAACGAGGTAGCGGTCGATGAATCCAAGACGATCCTGGCGCGCTTTCCGGCGCGCCACCAGTGGTAAAACAGCTCGCGAGCCTCAACTATACTGCATGCGGCGCGCAAGGCAGCGGACGCCAGCCAACAGATAGCCCCGTCCTTGACACGGGATTAGCCAGGAGACAAGCGATGGTCGACAAAGTCAGGAAAACCGACGCCGAATGGAAAGCGCAGCTCGCGCCCGAGCAGTATCGCGTGACCCGGAAAAAAGGCACCGAGGCGCCGTTCAGCGGCGAGTACTGGGACAACGAGCGCAAGGGCGAGTACCGATGCGTGGGGTGCGGCGCGCTGCTGTTCAAGTCCGACACCAAGTTCGACGCGGGGTGCGGTTGGCCGAGCTTCTATCAGCCGGCCGTCGCGGAGAACGTGCGCAACGAGGCCGACACCAGCCACTTCATGCGCCGCACCGAAGTGCTGTGCTCGGCCTGCGACGCGCATCTCGGTCACGTGTTCGAGGACGGCCCCGCACCCACCGGTCTGCGCTACTGCATGAATTCGGCATCGCTCAAGTTCGATCCCAAGGAATAGGCGTCGATCGCTTTTGTCATGCGCATCCTGTTCGCCGAAGATGATCCGATGATCGGCGCGAGCGTGCGTCGCGGACTCACGCAGGACGGCTTCACGGTCGACTGGGTCCGCGACGGGCGCGCCGCCGAGCTGGCGCTTGCAGAACAAGTGCACGACGCGCTGCTGCTCGATCTGGGGTTGCCGCGCAAGTCGGGCCTCGACGTGTTGAGCGCGATGCGTCGGGGCGGCGACCGCCGGCCGGTGCTCATCATCACCGCGCGAGACGCCATCAGCGATCGAGTCGCCGGTCTCGATGCCGGTGCCGATGACTATCTGGTGAAGCCTTTTGCACTCGACGAGCTGGCGGCGCGCCTGCGCGCGCTCTCGCGGCGCAACGCCGGACGCGCCGACCCGGTGATCGTTCATGGCGAGATCGAGCTCGATCCAGCAGCGCGCCAGGTTCGTCGCGCCGGCGCACCGGTCGCGCTCTCCGGGCGCGAATTCGCGCTGCTCGAAGCATTGCTGGTGCGACCCGGTGCGATCCTATCGCGATCGCAGCTCGAGGAGAAACTCTACGGCTGGAAGGACGCGGTCGAGAGCAACGCCGTCGAGGTGCACATACACGCGCTGCGCAGGAAGCTAGGCGCCGACCTCATCCGTAATGTGCGCGGCATCGGCTGGATGGCGGTGAGGCCTGAGGTGCGCGTGCCATGAGCCGGGACGCGACGTCGCCATGCCTGCGATGATCTCGATTCGCCGTGGGCTTCTGGTGTGGCTGCTCGGCGGCATGCTGCTGGCGATTGCGGCGGCGGCGGTGGGCACCTATCTGCGCGCCCGCGAAGACGCCAACGCGTTGTTCGATTACCAGCTCAAGGAAATGGCGGCGTCGCTCACCGATGCGCCGTTCGTGGCGCTGCCACCCTCGCCGAGCAGCACCGGGCCGGCCTCGGACACGCTGGTCGTCCAGATCTGGGACCGTAACGGCGTGCAGCTGTTCATGTCGCAGCCGCGGCGCGTGCTTCCGCAGTATGCGCAGCTGGGCTTCACCACGCTGTCCAACGAAAGCGGTCAGTGGCGCATTTTCAGCACGCTCTCGGGTGACCAAGTGGTGCAGGTCGCACAGCCGATGAGCGCGCGCCGCGAGCTCGCTGCGAGTCTCGCCTTGCACGCAATCGTTCCGCTGCTTGCAGTGATGCCCTTTCTCGGGATCCTGATCTGGTACACG
The DNA here is from genome assembly GCA_036491555.1 of Casimicrobiaceae bacterium. Taxonomy (GTDB): domain Bacteria; phylum Pseudomonadota; class Gammaproteobacteria; order Burkholderiales; family Casimicrobiaceae; genus PALSA-1003. Next base: position 29,350 of record DASXBS010000089.1, on the reverse strand, counting down.
ATCGCGCGCGGCCTCTCCCCGCTCGACCGCGTTGCGGCCGACGTCGCGCGACGCTCGCCAGCGCTGCTCGAGCCGCTTCCGGAAACGGGCCTGCCGCGTGAAGTGCAACCGTTGGTGCACGCGCTCAACGGACTGCTGCTGCGGTTGAGCGAAGCATTGTCCGCACAACGATCGTTCATCGCCGATGCCGCGCACGAGCTGCGCACGCCCTTGACCGCGGTGCATCTGCAGGCGCAACTCGCCGAGCGCGCCACCGACGACAGCGAGCGCAGCGCCGCGCTGGGCGAGCTGAAGGGTGGGCTCGAGCGCGCGACGCGTTTGTCGGAGCAGCTGCTCGCGTTGGCGCGCGAGGAGCCCGGGGTTCCAGAGCGTAGCGATGGCGACGTCGACCTCGCCGCGATCGCGCGCGACGTCGTCGCCGAGCTGGCGCCGCTAGCGTCGGCCAAAGGCATCGACCTCGGCGCCGACACAGCGACTTCGGTGCGCATACGCGGCGACGCCGCGGCGTTGTCGACGCTGGTATCCAACCTGGTCGACAACGCCGTGCGCTATACCCCCACCCCGGGGCGCGTCGATGTCGAAGTTGCGCGCGAGGGCGCGTCGGTTCGCCTGACGGTGCGCGACAACGGCCCGGGCATCGGCTCAGCGGACGCGCCGCGCGTGTTCGACCGCTTCTATCGCGGTGCGGCGGCGCAGTCGGGCGCGTCCGGCAGTGGCCTGGGGCTGGCCATCGTCAAACGCATCGCCGAGAGGCATGGGACGCGCGTCGAGCTTGGCAGCGGCATCGAGGGTCGCGGGCTCGGGGTGACGATCCGTTTTGCGCTCTCCGGGAGCACGTAGGCGCAAACTCGCTCCACAAGCCATCCAGTCCGGACTGGCGCGATCGGCGCCGGAGGCGCCGGAGGGCTTGCGCCTTAAGTCTTCCTTAAGTCTTCGCCCCTATTGTTGCTAACGAGCCGGAATGGATCCGGCGCCGCTTTCAACCTAGGAGCCTATCCATGCAAGCTAAATCCTTTAAACGCAGTGCCGTCGCGCTGACGATCGCGGGTGCCTTCGCCCTGGGCGCGATCGGCGCCGACCGCATTTCCATGCACGCTGCGCAAGCGGCGTCGAGCGCAACGCCCGCGGTAGCGCAGACGCCCACACCAGCGATCGCGCCGGCAAGTGCCGCCGTCGCCGCCGCGCTGCCCGACTTCAGCGGACTCGTCGAGAAGTACGGTCCCGCCGTGGTAAACATCAGCGTCACCGCCGACGGCAAGAAAGTCTCTGCTCACGAAGGTGGCATGCCGCAGATCCCCGAAGAGTTGGCGCCGTTTTTCCGTGGCATCCCCACGCCGCAGCCTGGTCCGATGCGCGGTCAAGGGTCCGGATTCATCATCGACCCCAACGGCATCATCATGACCAACGCGCACGTCGTCGACGGTGCCGATGAGGTGAGCGTGAAGCTGGTGGACAAGCGCGAATTCACCGCCAAGGTCCTGGGCGTCGACAAGACGACCGACGTCGCCGTACTCAAGATCGACGCCAAGAGCCTGCCCACGGTGAAGATCGGAAATCCTGAAATCACCCGGGTCGGCGAATGGGTCGTTGCCATCGGAACGCCGTTCGGCCTCGAAAACACCGTAACGTCGGGCATCGTCAGCGCCAAATCGCGCTCGCTGCCTGGCGACTCGTACGTGCCGTTCATCCAGACCGATGCGGCGATCAATCCCGGCAACTCCGGCGGCCCGCTGTTCAACCTCAAAGGCGAGGTGATAGGCATCAATTCGCAGATCTTCAGCCGCAGCGGTGGGTCGCAGGGCCTCGGCTTCGCGGTGCCTATCGACGTCGCCATGCAGGTAGGCGATCAGATCCAGCAGACCGGCAAGGTCGCGCATGGGCGTCTTGGCGTGTCGATCCAGGATGTCAACCAGGCGCTTGCGCAAAACTTTGGCATGAAGATGCCCTCGGGTGCGCTGGTCGGCTCGGTCCAGAAGGATGGGCCGGGTGCGAAGATCGGCATCGAGCCGGGTGACGTGATCCTTAAGTTCAATGGCAAGGACGTCAGCCGCTCCGGCGAACTGCCGCCGATGGTGGCGAGCGTCAAGCCGGGGTCGAAGGTCACGCTCGAAGTGTGGCGTAACGGCGCGGCGCAGGAGCTTTCGGGCACGGTAGGCACGCTCGAGGACAAGAGCGTGGTCGCCAGCGCCGACAAGGCCGAGCTCGGCAAGGGCAGGCTCGGCGTTGCCGTGCGTCCGCTGTCGGCGGAAGAAAGGCGCGACAGCGAGCTCGCCAACGGCGTGGTGGTCGAGGACGTCGCCGGTGCGGCCGCCCGTGCAGGGGTGCGTTCCGGCGATGTGATTGTCGCGGTCAACAACACGCCCGTGAAAAGCGCCGAGCAACTGAAGGAGCTGGTGGCGAAGGCCGGCAAGACGGTCGCGCTGCTGGTGCAACGTGAAGACGCGCGCATTTTCATACCGGTGACGCTGGGCTGATCGGCGTCCATCTCATCTCTCCTGGTCGCGCCGGCTTTCCCCTGACGGCGCGTCCCTTCCTGGCGCGGCGGCCCTCGTGGTTGCCGCGCTTTTTTTTGCCCTGCGGACGTCGCAGCCAACAGCTTGACATTCGATATTACTGCGATATCATTACAATATCTCGGTAATATCGCGGCAGGCAGTATCGCAGCAATATCGCGACCGTCGGGATCTGCGCCGGATCGTCTCAGCGGCCGTCACTCAGGGAGGCACCATGGAACGCAGCACCACCGCGAAAAGCGTGCATCAGGAAGGCCCGGTGTTCACGTGGAACGGATTTGTCGGGCTGGCGATCGGCTTGCTTGCGATCGGCTACGCCATCTGGCAGTTCGCGCATGCGCTTCAGCTCTCCGTTGTGCTGGGTCTTCCGGGTCTCATCGGATCGATGCTGTGGTCGGTGCTGCTGTTCATCGTCGGCGCGCTGATCCTCGCCGGGCTCTACACGCTTCAGCCCAACGAAGCCGCGATCCTGCAGCTTTTCGGCAGCTACCGCGGCACCACGCGCGTCGCCGGCCTGCGCGGGACCAATCCCTTCTATTCGCGGCGCAAGATCTCGCTTCGCGCGCGCAACCTTAACGGCGAGCGACTCAAGGTCAATGACAAGCGCGGCAACCCGATCGAGATCGCGGCGGTCGTGGTCTGGCGCGTCGACGACACCGCCAAGGCGAGCTTCGACGTCGACAACTATGAGAACTACGTCAAGCTGCAAAGCGAGGCCGCGGTACGTCACCTCGCGAGCTCGTTCGCGTACGACCACGGCGACCTCAACGTTGCCGGCAATCCCGAGCCGACGTTGCTTGCCAGCGGCGACATCGTGTCGCGTGCGCTGGTAATCGAGTTGCAGCAGCGCCTCGAAAAAGCCGGCGTCGTGGTCGAGGAAGCGCGCCTGATGCACCTGGCTTACGCACCCGAAATAGCTCAGGTCATGCTGCGCCGCCAACAGGCGGAGGCGATCATCGCCGCGCGCACCAAGATCGTCCACGGCGCGGTATCGATGGTGGAGATGGCCTTGAACGAGCTATCCGACAAGAAGGTGGTCGCGCTCGACGACGAGCGCAAGGCGGCGATGGTCAGCAATCTTATGACCGTGCTGTGCGCCGAAAGTGAAGTGCAGCCAGTCATCAATACCGGGACGCTTTACAACTAAGGAGAACAAGCGATGGTGACCAGAGCGAGGAAGCCGGGAATCTGGACGGCAGTGGGTGCGGGCGCAGGGATGGCGCTGGGGACGGTGCTGGGCAATTCGCCGGTCGGGCTCGCGCTTGGCGCGGCGCTGGGCCTCGCGTGGGCGCTGTTCGCCGCGCGCGGGCGCAAGCAGACGTGCTGACTGCGCACCTCTCGGGAGAATGCCATGCAATATCTCGCCGCCATCGTGATGTCGCTGCTATTGACGGCCAACGGTGTCGCGCTGGTCATGACTGCCTCCAGCCTGCCGCCGCGCGTTGCCTCGCATTTCGATCTCGCCGGCGTAGCCGACGGCTTCGTGGGGCGCACCGACTACTTAATGATGATGACCGGCTTGAGCCTCGGGGTTCCTGCGGTGCTGCTGCTGGTGACGGTGATGCTGCCCTTTCTCGTGCCGAGCCGCCTGCGCATCCCGCAGCGCGACTACTGGATTGCGCCCGAACGTCGCGCGCAGACGCTCTCGTCCATTGCGACCGTCGGGCTTGTCATGTCGGCGGTGACCGCGGCGTTCATGCTTGGCCTGCAGCTGCTGGTCGTCGCCGCCAACGCCCGGACGCCGCCACATATGGATACCGCGATCCTGTTCGCGCTGGTCGCCTTCCTCGTCGTATCGATCCTGCTTTGCCAATGGGTGCTGTGGCGGCGCTTCCAGGTCGCGCAATGACCATGGTCAAGCGCGCGGCAGTGCGCGGTCCCCGCACCGGCGGCTGAGTCTCGATGGCGGACAAGAAGGCGTTTCTGCTACGGCTCGATCCCTCGGTATGGACCGCTCTCGAGCGGCTCGCGCAAAGCGAGCTGCGCAGCATCAACGCCGAGATAGAATTCCTTCTGCGCGACGCACTTGCTCGTCGCGGAATCAAGCCCAAGAATGGAAACGAGCATAGCCCCGCCAAGCGTGGCGGCAAAGTGGATTGATGCACTCGCGATGAGGCTGGTCGCCGAGCCGGCCTTCTCCGGCTGCTCGCTTCGCGCTGCCACGGCACACGATGAAGACCGGCTTTTCGCGCTGCATCGCGAAGCGCTGCGTGGCTATGTCGATGCGACCTGGGGCTGGCACGAAGCCTGGCAGCGCGCGTATTTTTCGGACCATTACGCGGCGGCGCGCAATGCGCTCGTCACGCGCGACGAGGCGCTGATCGGGCGCATCTCCATAAGCCGGCACTGGCGAAAGATATTCTTGCGCGACATCGAGCTCATCGCGAGCGAGCGCAATCGCGGGCTGGGTAGCGCGATGATTCGCGCGGTGCTCGCACTGGCGCGTGCCGGCGACAAGTCAGTCGAGCTGCTGGTGCTCGACTGCAACCCGGCGCGCGGGCTGTACGAGCGTCTGGGATTCAGGACCGTAAGCGACGACGGCGCACGGTCACGCATGCGCGCGCCCTGACCTAGCTGCGCAGGATGCGCTGCAGCCATGCCGAGATCGCCGCGATCTCCTCCATGCACACCGAATGCTCCATCGGGTAGGTGTGCCACTCCACCGAGTAGCCCGCTTGCACCAGCGCCCTCCACGACGCCTCGCCCCAGGCGAAGCGCACCATCGGGTCGGCGCTGCCGTGCGCCATGAAAATCGGAACGTCCCGATTCGCCGCTTCCGCTTCGTCCCTGAGCGTATCGGCGGCGACGAGGTACGCCGACAGCGACATGATGCCGGCGAGACGTTCGGCATGGCGCAAACCCGCGTAGAGCGCAACCGCCCCGCCCTGCGAGAATCCTGCAAGCACGATGCGATTCGACGCGATGCCGCGCCGGACCTCGCGGGCGATCAGCGCCTCGATCTGCGCCTGCGATTCGCGCACGCCGGCCAGATCCGCGCGATTGTTGAAATCCGCCCCCGCGATGTCGTACCAGGCGCGCATGCGCAAGCCGTTGTTGATCGAGACAGGACGAATCGGCGCGTGCGGAAATACGAAGCGCACCGGAAACGTCGAAGGCAGCGCCAGTTCGCGGACCACGGGAACGAAGTCGTTGCCGTCGGCCCCCAGACCGTGCAGCCAGATCACGCTTGCCGCGGGATTGGCCGCGCTTTCCAGCTCAACGCAGGCAAGAAGCGTATCGTTCACAGGGAATGGGAATGTCGCCGCGGGTGTTCGCACCCATGGGCATGTTGCCGCGGATATCGGCGTCTGATGAAATTCTACCTCAGCCCGCCGATGACGAAGGAAGGAGATGGCCATGCGATCAATCGATGACGGAATCGACCGAAGCGGCGCGCCTTTGCACGGCTTCATCCGACGCATCGCCTGTATGCGCCATGCGGTGGCGTTCATCGGCGCGGTCACCCTGTTCGCCTCTGCCGTGGCCGCTGCGCAGCCGGCCACCAACTACCAGGGCATATGGTGGGCCGCTCCCGCGGGTTCGCAGCCCGGCTGGGGCATCAACATAGCGCACCAAGGAGATACTATCTTCGCGACCTGGTTCACCTATCAGGGTCGATTCAACCTGCCGCAATGGCTGTCGATGACGGCGACGCGCACGTCCGACAACGAGTACAGCGGCAACCTGGTGCTGACCAACGGCTCCCCGTATTCGACCATCCCGTACAACAACGGGGCCTTCACCAGCGCCCCCTTCGTCGGTTCGGCGACCCTCAAATTCGACAGCCCTACGACCGGGACGCTCATCTACACACCGAACGTCGTGGAAGTCCGGCAGCCGATCACCTTGATGGTTTTCGGGCCCACGCCGACCTGCGTATGGGGAGCGCTTGCAGACCTTTCCAAGGCAACCAACTACACCGACCTCTGGTGGGCCTCTCCGCCAGGTTCGGAAAGCGGCTGGGGCATCAGCCTGTCCCACCAAGGCAACGCGATCTTCGCGGTCTGGTTCACCTACGACGCCGCACATGCGGCCGACTGGATGTCGGCGACAGCCTTCCAGACCGGCCCTGCCACCTACCAAGGCGTCCTTTATCGGACAACTGGGCCGAACTGGGGCACGGTGCCGTTCGATTCCGGACTGGTCTCGTACACGGATGCGGGCGCAGTATCGTTGACCTTCCAGGACGGCAACAACGCTCGCTTCACCTACAGCGTGAACGTCAACGGCGGAGCCGGCCAGTCGATCCAGGTCAAGGAAATCACGCGCCAGGTATTTCGACCCCCTGGAACCGCGTGTCACTAGTCGCCCGGCGAGCCCCATAGGCTAATATGCCGCTGGCGCGGCACGCGAAGTCGCCGACTGAAGCGACTTCGACGCCTGTCCTCGCCTGAAAGGTCACCGTGAACAGCCGGACGAAGCTGCGTGCGACTAGGACCGCAGGCGCTGTTGCTGCGCGCCGACGAGGTGATCCGGTGATCAACCGGAGCGCGTTCATCACGTTGATCACATTCATCGGAGCACTCTGCGTCACGGTCGTGCCGCGAGCTTGGTCTCAGGACGCGCCCAAGAGCGTGCGCGTCGCGCTCATCGAGGCCGGCGCTCCATCCGCGAACCAGCATTTCCTCAATGCGTTCATGGCGGGAATGCGCGAACTGGGCTACGTCCCCGGTAAGAACACCATCGTTGACGTCCGCTGGGCGGAAGGCCAGGTCGAAGGATTCCGCCGAAGCCTTGCCGACGTAATCGCATTGCACCCCGACGTAATCGTCATCTCTTCGACACTGGGCGCTGTCGAAGCCAAAAAGGCGACATCGACGATCCCGATCGTATTCATCGGGGTCCCTGACCCCGTCGGCGCCGGCCTGGTCAGTGGACTCGCGCGGCCTGGAGGCAATCTCACCGGACTTGCGCGAGCGGCTGGCGATGGCCTGGTCGGCAAGACTGTCCAGGAACTCAAGGAGATCGCACCCGGCGTCACACGGATGGCCATTCTCTGGAATCCTACGGCGTCGATCGAGGAGCGCCGCGTGCAGACCGTGTCCGCCGCGACCCGGCTTCGCATCGTTCCGCTCGTCGTGCCCGTACAGGATCACGAAGGTATCGCCAGCGCGTTCACGAGCATGATCAAGCAGCACGCCAACGGCTTGTTCGTCGTGACCGACCCGCTCACGCTTGCGAATCGAACGGAGATCGTGGATCTCGCGGCCGCAAACCACATTCCGGCGGTGTATGAGTTCGGTGAGTTTGTGCGCGCCGGCGGGTTGGTAGCGTATGCGCCCAGCATCACCGAGCAGTTCCGTCGATCTGCCCTTTACGTCGACAAGATCCTCCACGGCGCAAATCCCGCCGAGATTCCGATCGAGCAGCCGACCAAGTTTGAACTGGTAATCAATCTGCGCTCTGCCAAGGCGCTCGGCATTACCGTCCCGCAAGAAATGCTGCTGCGCGCCGATGAGGTCATCCAGTGATGAGAAGACGCCGATTCGTCGCCGCCGCGGCAGGCAGCGCGCTCGTGTTGTCGCTCCCCGGCGTCGCACAGGCGCAAGCCAAAGTTTGGCGTATCGGATTCTTCTACTTCGGCTCGCGTCAATCTTCGCTGGATACCGGGCGCTACAACGGCTTTGTCCAGCGCATGCGCGCCCTTGGCTACGTCGAAGGCAAGAACATAACGCTGGAAACGCGCTTCGCCGACGGCAAAATCGACCAGCTTCCTGCCATCGCTGCCGAGCTCGTGCGCTCCAACGCCGATGTCATCGTGGCCACCGGCAGTCCCGTATACAGCGCATTGCGCTTCGCCACCACCAGCATCCCCATCGTCGTCACCGTAACCACCGATCCGGTGATCGAGGCCCTTGCGGCGAGCCTCGCGAGGCCGGGCGGAAATTTCACCGGGCTCACCGACACCGCCGCTGATTTGGGCGCGAAGCAGCTTGAGCTGTTGCGTGCCGCCGTGCCTCAAATGACGCGGCTGGGAGTTATCCTGAACCCGGACAACGTCACCCATCCCACGCAATTGAAGCGGGTGATGCTGCCGGCCCAGAAACTCGGCCTACAGACCGTCATCGCTGAAGCGGGCGCAGTAGCGGAAATCGAGCCCGCCTTCGCTGCGCTGGTGCAGGAGCGTGCCAATGCGGCGCTTCTGTTCGGCGACACGTTCTTCGTGCAGCAGTTGCAGCAGATCGCGCAGGCCGCGCTGAAGTACCGCCTGGCATCGATCTACCTGATCCGCGACTACGCCGAAGCCGGCGGGCTGATGAGCTTCGGCCCCGACATCGTCGACAATTTCCGGCGCGCCGCAACCTACGTCGACAGGATTCTTCAGGGAGCCAAGCCGGCGGAGCTGCCGTTCGAGCAGCCGGACAGGTATGTGCTGGCGGTCAACCTCAAGACCGCCAAGACGCTCAGTCTTACGATCCCCCAGGGCGTGCTGCTGCGAGCGGACGAAGTTGTCTCATGATCCGGGCGCCGTGCACTTCGGTTGCCGCGCGCGATACTCGCGTGTACGGTATGGCGTGATGTCGCGACCAGCCCATCAGCATTGCTGTCGAAAGCACGCCTGCTGTCGCGCGGACTGCGCGCGCTAGCTCGATGGCGTCCGCACCGCTTGCCGCCCTTGCGCCCGCCAGCGTCCCGCTGAAGGTCGGCCGCGGCCGCCTGTTTCGCAAATACCTGCTGCTGATCCTGTCGCTGGTGATGATCGCCCTGCTCGCGTCGAGCGCGATCAGCATCTACTTCACCTACCAGGAAACCAAGTCGGCGCTGGCGAGCCTCCAGCACGAGAAAGCGATCGGCGCGGCATCGCGCATCGAGCAGTACATTCACCAGATCGAGCAGCAGCTCGCCTACGCCGCGCTGCCACAACTCGACGCCAACGATCGCGAGCTGCGGCGCATCGAGTTTCTGAAGCTCCTGCGCCAAGCGCCGGAAGTGACCGATATATCGCAGCTGGACGCCGAAGGCCACGAGCAGATCGCGGTGTCGCGCCTGGGCATGGACAACCTCGGGTCGCTCAAGGACCGCTCCGACGAGCCCGCTTTCCGCAATGCGAAGAAGGGACAGCCCTGGTTCGGGCCGGTCTATTTCCGCAAGGAGACCGAGCCCTACATGACCATCGCGATCCGGCCGAGCGACAAGGGCGCGGTGACCATCGCGGAGGTCAACCTCAAGTTCATCTGGGACGTCGTCTCGCGCATCAAGATCGGCGACAAGGGTCTGGCGTACGTGGTGGACGGCAACGGTTTCCTGATCGCGCATCCCGACATCGGTCTGGTGTTGCGCAAGACGCCGATGGGCGAGTTGCCGCACGTCAAGGCGGCCATGAACGCCACCGCAAGCGACGGCAGCGATCCGGCGATGGTGTCGACCGATCTGACCGGGACCTCGGTCCTTGCCTCGGTCGCACCGATCCCGCCGCTGCGCTGGTACGTCTTCGTCGAGCAGCCGGTGTCCGAGGTGTACGCGCGGCTGAATGCGTCGATCGTGCGCACGGTGCTCCTGCTTCTCGCCGGGATGATCATCTCCGCGCTGGGCGCGCTGGCGCTTGCACGCGGCATGGTGCGTCCGATCCGGACGCTGGAGGAAGGCGCGCAGCGCATCGGCGCCGGCGAGCTCGACCAGAAAATCGAGATCCATACCGGTGACGAGCTCGAAGCGCTTGCCAACCGGTTCAACACGATGTCGACGCAGCTTCGCGAATCGTATGCCGGTCTCGAGCGAAAGGTCGAGGAGCGCACCAGCGAACTCAAGAATTCACTGCAGCAGCAGACCGCGATCAGTGAGATCCTGCGCGTGATCTCGAGCTCGCCGACCGACGTCCGCCCGGTGCTGCAGGCGGTGGCCGAGCGCGCCGCCCATCTGTGCAACGCGCCGTATGCGCGCGTGCTGTTCGTCGAAGGCGATTTTCTGCGCCCGATGACCGAGTATTCGGTCGATCAGCCGCTCCCCCAGCCCGACAAACCCCTGCCGCTCAAGCGGAGCGTCGTCACCAGTCGCGCGGCGCTGGATCGCCAGACGATCCACCATGCCGACGTGCAGCCTCTGATCGACACCGAGTACCCGGATTCGCGCGACACCTTGTGCGAATTGCGTGCGCGCGCCGTCCTCGCGGTTCCGCTGATACGCGAAGGCGGCGCCTACGGCGGCATCTTCCTGTTCCGACGCGAGCCCGGGCTCTTCGCGCCCGACCAGGTCGCGCTGGTCGAGACCTTCGCGCGCCAGGCGGCGATCGCCATCGACAACGTTCGCCTGTTCAACGAAACCAAGGAGACGCTCGACCAGCAGACCGCTATCAGCGAGATCCTGCGCGTGATTGCTGGCTCGCCCGGAGACGTGCAGCCTATGCTCAATGCCGTTGCGGAGCGTGCGCTGAAGCTTTGCGACGCTGCGCAGTCCACAATCTTGCTGGTCGAGGGAGATGCCCTTCGAGTCGCCGCCGGTCTCGGCAGCACGCGCGCACTTGAAGCGGGCGAAATCTTTCCTCTGAATCGCGGGTCATTGAGCGGTCGCGCCGTCGTCGATGGCGAGTCGATTCACGTCGAAGACCTCGCCCTGGCCTCAGAGGATGAGTTCCCCGTGGGCCGCGACATGCAACGGCGGGTCGGACATCATACCGCCCTGTCCGTGCCGCTGATGCGCGAGGACCGCGCAATCGGGGCGATTGCGCTCTGGCGCATGGAAGTGCGCCAGTTTACTGACAAGCAGATTGCGCTGGTGAAAACCTTTGCCGACCAGGCCGCGATCGCCATCGAGAACGTGCGTTTGTTCAACGAGACGAGGGAGGCGCTCGAGCAGCAAACGGCGGTCGCGGAAATTCTGCGCGTGATCTCGGGTTCACCGACCGATGTCCTGCCGGTGCTCGATGCGATCGCCGAGCGCGCCGCACGACTGTGCGATGCAGCATCGGCGTCGATGTATCTCATCGAAGGCGACCACTTGCGCCATCTCGCATCGAAGGGGCCATCGCCGGATCCGGTGGCGACGGTCGAGGCGATTCCGATCAATCGCGCGTCGGTCTCCGGTCGCGCGTTGCTCGAAAGGCACGCGATTCAGGTGCACGACATGCTCGACGAGGGTGCCGAATACCCTCTCAGCCATGAACTCGCGCAGCAATACGGACATCGCACGGTGGCGGTGATGCCGCTTTACCGCGAGGGCCAGCCCTTCGGCACGATTCTTCTGCGCCGCAACGAGGTGCGTTCGTTCAACGATCGCGAGCTCGCGCTGCTGCAGACGTTCGGCGACCAGGCGGCGATCGCCATCGAGAACGTGCGCCTGTTTAATGAGACCAGGGAAGCGCTCGAACAGCAGCGCGCGTCGGGCGAGGTCCTCGCCGCCATCAGCAGCTCGATCGCCGACACCAGCCCGGTATTCGACAAGATCCTGGAAAGCTGCGAGCGTCTGTTTGCCGGAAAGTACGCCGGTATCAACCTGGTGGGCGACGACGGCTTGATCCACCAGCGCGCTTACCACGGCCCCGGAGTAGACGGCCTGCGCCGTATTTTCCCCTTGCCTTTGAACGGCGAAAGCGGGACGGGGGCCGCTATCGTGAGTCGCACCGTGGTGCATTATCCCGACGTCGCCCATGGCGAGGGAGTTCCGGAGAAGACCCGAGTCGCATGCAGCGCCGTGGGTTACAAGGGCGTCATCTTTGCGCCGATGGTGTGGGAAGGCAAAGGGATCGGAGTGATCTTCGTGGGCCGCGACTATGTCGGGCCGTTCTCGGAGAAGGATATCGCATTGCTCAAGACCTTCGCCGATCAGGCGGTGATCGCAATCCAGAATTCGCGCCTGTTCAACGAGATCCAGGAAAAGAGCAAGCAACTCGAAGTCGCCAACAAGCACAAGTCGGAATTTTTGGCCAACATGTCGCACGAGTTGCGCACGCCGCTCAACGCGATCATCGGCTTTTCCGAGGTGTTGCTTGAGCGCCTGTTCGGCGATCTCAACCCCAAGCAGGAGGATTACCTCAAGGACATCTTCAGCTCGGGCAAGCACCTGCTGACGCTGATCAACGACATACTCGATTTGTCCAAGGTCGAGGCCGGACGCATGGAGCTCGAGCCGTCAACCTTCGACATCGCTTCCGCCATCTCCAACGCGATGACGCTGGTGCGCGAGCGCGCGCAGAGCCACGGAATCTCACTGGGCCAGCAGGTCGATCCTACGCTCGTGGAGATCATCGCCGACGAGCGCAAATTCAAGCAGATCCTGCTCAACCTGCTGACCAACGCTGTCAAGTTCACCCCTGACGGTGGCCGTGTCGATGTCAGCGCGCGACGTGCAAATGGCGAACTCGTGGTCTCTGTGCACGACACGGGCATCGGCATCGCGCCGGAAGACCAGGCCGCGGTGTTCGAGGAGTTCCGCCAAGTGGGCCGCAGCTACACCAGCAAGCAGGAGGGGACGGGCCTCGGCCTGGCTCTGACAAGGCGCTTCGTCGAGCTGCATGGGGGCCGTATCTGGCTCGAAAGCGCGCCTGGCAAAGGTTCGACCTTCTACTTCACGCTACCGGCGAAAACATGAGCGTCATCCTGATCGTGGAAGACAACGAGCGCAACCTGAAGCTGGTGCGCGACGTACTGCAGGTCAAGGGCTACAAGACGCTCGAGGCGGTGACCGGCGAGGACGGCGTCAAGCTCGCGCTCGAGCACAAGCCCGATCTCGTGCTTATGGACATCCAGCTGCCGGGCATCAACGGCATCGAAGCGCTGCGCCAGATACGCTCGAACGCATCGACTTCGGCAATCCCCATCATCGCGGTCACCGCCTCGGTGATGCAGCAGGACCGAAAGCAGATCACCGAGGCGGGCTTCGACGCCTACGTCGGCAAGCCGATCAACCTCAAGGAATTTCTCGACGCCGTTCGCAAGGCGCTGGGGGAGCAGGCGCAGTGACCACGCCGTCGAAAGTGCTCGTCGTCGACGATACGCCGCATAACGTCAAGCTGCTCGCCGACCTCCTCGGGGTCAAAGGCTACGCGGTGGCGACCGCGTGCACCGGCGAGGAAGCGCTCGCCAAGATGCCTACCGAGAAGCCCGATCTGGTGCTGCTCGACGTCATGATGCCGGGGCTTTCGGGCTACGAGGTCTGCGCGCGCATCCGCGCCGATCCGGAGACCGAGCTACTGCCCGTGGTGATGGTCACTTCGCTCGACCCTCAACAGGAGCGCGTCAAGGGCATCGAGGCGGGCGCCGACGATTTCCTGTCCAAGCCGATCAACCAGCCCGAGCTTTTCGCACGGGTTCGCTCGCTGCTTCGGGTCAAGGCGCTGCAGGACCAGGTCAGGCAACAGGCGTCTGCGCTCAAGGACTGGAATGTGCAGCTCGAGCAGCGCGTCGCCGAGCAGGTCGGACAGCTTGCTCGGCTTTCGCAGCTCAAGCGCTTTTTCTCGCCGGCAGTCGCCGAGGCGATCGTCACCGCAGGAGAGAAATCGATACTCGCCCCGCATCGAAGAGAGATTTCGTACGTGTTCACCGACCTGCGCGGATTCACGGCATTCACGGACAGCGCCGAGCCCGAAGAAGTCGAGTCGGTGCTGCGCGACTATCAGGTCGCGATGGGAGCGATCGTGACCGAGCACGAGGGCACGCTGGATCGCTTCGCGGGCGACGGCATTCTGATCTTTTTCAACGATCCGCTGCCTATCGCCGAGCACGGCAAACGCGCCGCAACCATGGCGCTCGCCATGCAGCAGGCGTTCATGCCGCTGCAGGCACGCTGGGGCAAGCTCGGCTACGAGCTGGCGCTCGGGATCGGCATCGCACAGGGATTCGCGACGCTCGGCGCGTTCGGATTCGAGGGACGTCTCGACTACTCGGCGATCGGAAGCGTAGTCAACCTTGCCTCACGCCTGTCCGACGAGGCACAAAGCGGTCAGATCCTGGTTGATCGGCGCATTCGCGCCGCGCTGGGCGACGCCGCGCAGACCGAGAATATCGGTCCTCTCGCGCTCAAGGGCTACGCGCAGCCGGTACCCGCGTTCGTGCTCAAGGCGCTGCTTTAGCCGGACCCGGCGGCAGCGCCCGGCTTGCCGGCGTCGAGCGCAGGCCCGCGCCTTGCAGTCAAAGTTCCAGCGCGACGCTTGTCGAATGCGCCCCCGATGCGTTATGAAGAAGGCGTGAGGACGTCTTCATTGCGGCTGCGCTGACCGTGTTACCCACTGACTTCCAGTTGCGCTGCCAGGCTTGCGGGACCGCGCTTCCGCCGGCCGCGAAATTCTGCCTCGAGTGCGCGCATCCGGTCGCGCAGCCGAGGGCGATGCTCGGGCCTGGCGAGCATCACGCGCGGCTGGCACCTACGCCACCGCTAGAAGGCGAGCGCAAGTTCGTCACCGTGCTTTTCGCCGACCTCAAGGGTTCGATGGAGCTGGTCGCCGATCGCGATCCGGAGGAGGCGCGTACGCTGCTCGACCCGGTGCTTGAACACATGTGCGAGGCTGTCGAGCAGTATGGGGGCACGGTAAGCCAGGTTATGGGTGACGGCATCATGGCGCTGTTCGGCGCGCCGATCGCCGCCGAGGACCACGCCATACGCGCCGCGCGCGCCGCGCTGACGATGCAGGACCTGGTGCGCCACTACGGAGATGAGATCCAGCGCACGCACGGCGTCCCGATCCTTATCCGGGTGGGACTCAATTCAGGTGAGGCGGTCCTCCGCCTCACCGAACACGGGCTGCACGCCAGCTACACCGCGATCGGCGTCACCGTACACCTGGCCGCACGCATGGAGCAGCTCGCCCGGCCGGGAACGATCCTAGCGACCGCGGACACGGTGCGTCTCGCCGCCGATCACATCGAGGCGCGCTTTGTCGGCCCGATGAAGGTGAAGGGTTTTGACCGCCCCATCGATGTCGCCGAGATACGCCGCGCAACGATCGTCCGCTCGCGTTTCGACGCGGCGTCCACGCGCAGCATCACGCCTTTCGTTGGGCGCGGCAGCGAGCTGACGCGACTGCTGGCAGTGTTCGACGAGATCAGGAGCGGCGACCAGGGCCGCCTGGTGGTAATCGTCGGCGACCCGGGCATCGGCAAGTCGCGCCTGGTCTACGAGTTCATGCGCACGCTTGCCGGACGCAATGTTCTCATGCTCGATGGTGGCACCGCCCCATACGGCAGCGGTGAAGGCTACCGACCGGGCGTCCACATCCTGCGCCAGTATTTCAACATCACCGACGGCGACGACAAGAACACGATCCGGGAAAAGGTCGCGGGCAGCGTCGTCGCGCTAGGCGGCGACATGAACAACGTCGTCATCCCTGTGCTTGCGATCCTCCACGCGTTGCCACCCGAGCATGCCTTTCACGACATTCCTGACAAGGAGCGCCGCCAGCAGGTCGTCGATGCGCTGCTGTGGCTCAATCGAAGGGTCGCGTCGGATCGCCCCCTGGTGCTGTGCTACGAAGATCTGCAGTGGGTAACCTCGGACACCCGCAAGTTTCTGGCCCGGCTGGTCAACAATATTCCGCGCTCGACGCTGGTGCTGCTCACGCACCGCTCCGACTGGGACCCCAGCGAGCTCGCGATCGAAGGCGCTACGCAGGTGCGGCTGGAAGGGCTGGCGCATCCGCTTTGTCGCGATCTCATTACCGAGCTGCTCGGCGACGATCCGTCGCTCGGCCGGCTCAAGGACGACCTGCCGGCACGCAGCGGCGGCAATCCGCTGTTCATCGAGGAGCACGTGCGCAGTCTCATCCAGTCCGGCGACCTCGAAGGCGAGCCACGGCGCTACCGGATGGTCACGCAGCGCGAGATGGTCGAGATCCCGCCCACTGTGCGCGCAGTGCTGGCGGCGCGCATCGACCGGCTGCCTGGCGACGACAAGCACGTGCTGCAGGCACTCGCCGCGGTGGGGGCCCTCGCCAGCGTCGGCGTGCTCGCCGAAGTCGCGGGCATGCCCACCGAGCTGTTGCGCAAATCACTGCGGCGCCTGCAAAGCTCCGGGCTGCTGATCGGGCGCGCCGACCGCGAGCAACTCGCCTACGAATTCAAGCACTCGCTGACGCAGACGGTCGCTTACGAGACATTGCTGCGCGAGCGCCGCCGCGAGCTGCATCTGCGCATCATGCACGCGCTGGGGGACGGCGCGCCAGTCGAAGTACTCGCTCGTCACGCGGTGCTGGGCGAGGCATGGGAGCAGGCACTGGTGTATCTGCGCGACGCCGGCCGTCAGGCCGCGCAGCAGTTCGCGGAGGTGGAGGCCATCGCATGCTTCGAGCGCGCACTGCTGGTGGTCAAGCGGCTGCCACCGGAAAAAAGATTGCAGGCGGTCGCGATCGATCTGCTGCTCGACATGCGCAATGCGCTCGTCCCGCTGGGACGGCACCGCCGGCAAGTCGAGGTTCTGCGTTCGGCGCAGGAGCTCGCCGAGACGCTGGGCGATGAGCATCGCCTTGCGCGAGTCGCGTCGTTCATGAGCAATTATTACGGCAATGTCGGGCGTTCGCACCTCGCGCTCGAATCAGCGAAGCGTGCCCTGGCGCTCGCCGAGAAGCTGAACGACCCCGAGATCCTGGTCATGGGTGCGCTCAGCGCCGGCGAGATCCACCGCACGCTGGGCAACTACGATCACGCGCGCGATTTTCTCACCCATGTGATCCGCATGATCGAGCCAATCAACGCACAGCGTGGCCATGGCCAGGTCGGATTGCCGTCAGTGCGCGCACGCAGTCACCTCGCGTGGACGCTCGCCGAGCTGGGTGATTTCGAGCGTGCGCGCAATGTCGCCGAAGAAGGCATACGCATTGCCGATGCTTCGGGACACACGTACAGCGTGTGCCATGCGTGCCTTGGGCTGGGGGGGACGCGCATTCGGCAGGGCGAGTTCGAGGCCGCGGTACCGATACTCGGGCGCGGGCTGGCGTTGACCGATCGCGTTCCGCTCCTGCGCCCGCCGATCGCCGCCGACCTCGGCCTCGCGCACGCGCGCTGTGGCAACCTTGTCGATGGCCTGAGGCATGTGCGCGACGCGGTGGAAAGCGCGACGACAATGGGAAGGTTGAGCCGGCTGCCGCTGCTTCTGGTCAAGTGCGCCGAAGCACATCTTCTCGCCGGTGACACGGCCGAGGCGTCGCAGCTGTCCGACGAAGCATTGCGACTTGCGAGCGAGCAGCAGGAGCGCGGCAACATCGTCTATGCGCTACACATGCAGGGCGAGGTCGCGGCCCGCGCCGGCGATGCGGCCGGCGAGATTGCGCGCGATCACTTCGAGCAGGCGCTGCAGCTCGCCAACGAACTGGGCATGGCATCGCTGGGCGCACGGTGCACGTTGGGGCTGGGCGTGCTGCACGCGCGACTCGGCGAGAGCGATGTCAGCGACGGTTACATCGCTACGGCGCGCGCCATGTTCCGGACGATGGGTATGCGTTTCTGGCTTGCTCAACTCGACGCCGACACCGCAGGCGCGGCGCTCGCAGCGGAGATCCGCTGACTGCTGATGCACAAAGTCCTACAACAAAATCATCCTCCGCCTGCTGTGTTCTCGTGACCGCAGGCGTAGCTTTGGTGCGTCTACGTCGCGATGGAGCATCAACATGGAAAACACGCTGAAACTGAAACGCACCGCTCGTTACGCGACCGCCGCTGCGCTCGCGCTCGGGCTTTCGGCAGCCTATGCCGCAAGTGATTCGACTACGCCGACAAGCGGCTCGGCGCCGACCAACCCGTCCAGCGGTACGTCGGCGACTGCACCATCCGCCGGCGATTCAACCACTGCGCCGTCCAATGGCGCGTCATCCACCAGGACTCAATCGTCGGGGATGACCGGCAAGCAAAAGGCCACTGCGATCGGCGCAACCGGCGGCGCGGTCGCGGGCGCGGTCGTAGGTGGGCCCGTTGGTGCGGTTATCGGGGCCGGCGTGGGCGGTTATGTCGGCCATGAAGGAACCGATGCGAAGGGTCACGTCCCGTCATCGAATGGCACGACTGCCGCGAACGGCGACGGAACCGTACGCAGGGCCCAGGAAGCGCTGAACGCGAAGGGCTACAGTCCGGGCGCCATCGACGGTCGGTTGGGACCCAACACTGAAAGCGCCATTCGAAGCTTCCAGGAGAAAAACGGCATCGCCGCAACCGGGACGCTCGACAACGCCACGCAGAGCGCGCTGGGCATCTGACGTCGCGAGCGCTTGAACCGCCTGAAGTTCTGAAACGGCCGCCCTCGGGCGGCCGTTTTCATTGCTGCCCGCGGGGCAGCGTCGATCCCAGGCTACGGGGTCCGGCGCATGGAAAACAGGCTACACGGGTACAATATAGCGGGCGTAGACAGCCCTCCCCGACGTGGCCACAAGCCGCCGACCGGGGATACGCCCCAAGAACACAATTTCTGGAGTTCGTGCACATGGCTACCTCCCCTGTCGGCGCCGTCGCGCTGCGTGACGTCTCCCTCGACGACAAGTACGAACTTGGTTCCGGTCGCGCGTACATGACAGGCGTCCAGGCGCTGGTGCGCCTGCTGATGATGCAGCGCCAGCGCGACGCCGCCGCGGGGTTGAACACGGCGGGCTTCGTCTCGGGGTACCGCGGATCGCCGCTGGGCGGGCTCGACCAGGCGCTGTGGAGCGCCGAGAAATTCCTGACGCGCGCGCACATCAAGTTCCAGCCGGGGCTCAACGAGGACCTCGCGGCGACATCGATCTGGGGCGCGCAGCAGGTCAACCTGTATCCGGGCGCGAAGTACGACGGTGTGTTCTCGATGTGGTACGGCAAGGGTCCCGGGGTCGACCGCTGCGGCGATGTATTCAAGCACGCGAATTTTGCGGGTACGTCGAAGCACGGCGGCGTGCTGGTGCTGGCCGGCGACGATCATGCCGCCAAGTCGTCGACGTTGCCGCACCAGTCCGACCACCAGTTCTCGGCGGCGATGATGCCGGTGCTCTACCCGTCGTCGGTGCAGGAGATCATCGACCTCGGGTTGCACGGATGGGCGATGAGCCGCTACTCGGGTTGCTGGGTGGGTTTCAAATGCGTCGCCGACACCGTGGAAAGCTCGGCCTCGGTCCTGATCGATCCGGATCGCGTCCAGATTGTCATGCCCGACGATTTCCCGCTGCCCTCCGACGGCGTGCACATTCGCTGGCCCGATGCGTTCCTCGCGACCGAGGCGCGTATGCAGGACTACAAGATCTACGCGGCGCTGCACTACTGCCGCGTCAACAACCTCAACCGCATCGTCATCGATTCGCCGAAGCCGCGCCTGGGGATCATCACCAGCGGCAAGAGCTACCTCGACGTCCGCCAGGCCCTCGACGACCTCGGCATCACCGAAGCCGATGCCGCCGAGATCGGCATTCGCCTGTTCAAAGTAGCGATGCCCTGGCCGCTCGAGCCCGAAGGCGTGCGCCAGTTCGCCGAAGGCCTCTCCGAAATCCTGGTGGTCGAGGAAAAGCGCCAGATCGTGGAGTACCAACTCAAGGAGCAGCTCTACAACTGGCGCGATGACGTACGCCCGCGCGTAGTCGGCAAGTTCGACGAAAAGGGCGAGTGGGTGCGCCCGCACGGCGACTGGCTGCTGCCGGCAACAGCCGAGCTCACGCCGGCGATGATCGCGCGCGTGATCGCTCAGCGCATCGAGCGCCTCGACCTGCATCCGCGCACGATGGAGCGAATCAAGAACCGCGTCGCGTTCATCAACAACAAGGAAGCCGCGCTTGCCAAGCCGCGCATGACGCTGCAGCGCGTCCCGTACTTCTGCTCGGGCTGCCCGCACAATACTTCGACCAAGGTGCCCGAGGGCAGCCGCGCTACGGCGGGCATCGGCTGTCACGTGATGGCGATCTGGATGGACCGCTCGACGTCGGCGTTCACGCACATGGGCGGCGAAGGCGTTCCCTGGATCGGACTGGCGCCGTTCACCGACGAGAAGCACATCTTCGCCAACCTTGGCGACGGCACCTACTACCACTCCGGCATTCTCGCGATCCGTGCCGCAGTGGCCGCGAACGTCAATATCACCTACAAGATCCTCTACAACGACGCGGTAGCGATGACGGGCGGTCAGCCCTTCGACGGTCCGCTCTCGCCCGCCATGATCGCGCGGCAGGTCGCCGCCGAAGGCGTGAAGACCATCGTCGTCGTGTCCGACGATCCTGAAAAATATCCCGCGGGAACGTTCGCCTCGGATATCGAGATCCATCACCGCGACGACCTCGACAAGGTTCAGCGCACGCTGCGCGAAACCCCCGGCGTGACCGTGTTGCTGTACGACCAGACCTGCGCGGCGGAAAAGCGCCGCCGGCGCAAGCGCGGCAAGTATCCCGACCCGGCCAAGCGCGTGGTCATCAACGAGCTTGTTTGCGAGGGCTGCGGCGATTGCGGCGTGAAGTCCAACTGCGTCTCGGTCGCGCCGGTGGAAACCGAGTTCGGTCGCAAGCGCACCATCGACCAGTCATCCTGCAATAAGGACTATTCGTGCGTGAATGGATTCTGCCCCAGTTTCGTGACGGTCGAAGGCGGCAGCCTGCGCAAGCCCAAAAAAGCCGCGGCCGGCGATTTCTCGTCGCTGCCCGATCCCGTCCTCGCGAGCTCGGTGGATCCCTACGGCATCCTGATCACCGGCATCGGCGGCACAGGAGTCGTGACCATCGGCGCCCTGCTCGGCATGGCGGGCCACCTCGAAGGCAAGGGCGTGTCGGTGCTCGACATGGCGGGCCTTGCGCAAAAAAACGGCGCGGTGGTCTCGCACGTGCGCATCGCCGACTCGCCCGATCAGCTCCACGCGACGCGCATCGCCGCGGGAGAGGCGCGGCTGGTGCTTGCCTGCGACATTCTCACCAGCGTCGCCGACGATTCGCTGGCCAAGATGCAAAAGGGCGTGACCAAGGCGCTGGTCAACACCGCGCTGGTGATGCCGGCCGATTTCACTCGTAACGCCGACCTGCGCTTCCCGCTGGGCTCGATGGAAAAGGAAATCAAGGACGCGGTATCGCCGGGCGACGCCGAGTTCCTCGACGCCACCAAGCTCGCCACGGGGTTGATGGGCGATTCGATCGCGACCAACCTGTTCATGGTCGGCTACGCGTTCCAGCGCGGATTGCTGCCGCTATCGAAGGAGTCGATCCTGCGCGCGATCAAGCTCAACGCCACCGCGGTCGAGTCGAACACGCAAAGCTTCAACTGGGGACGCCTGGCCGCGGTCGACCGCGAGCGCGTCGTCGCCGCAGCGATTCCGGGCGAGAAGCCCGACTCGCAGCGACTGTCGACCTCGTTCGACGAGATCGTCTCGCGTCGTTCGCAATTCCTCACCGGTTACCAGGACGCGGCTTACGCCAAGCGCTACGTCGAGTTCGTCACCAAGGTTCTCGCTGCTGAGTCGGCGCGCGTTCCTGGCATGACCTCCCTTGGCGAAGCGGTCGCGCGCTACTACTTCAAGCTGCTCGCGATCAAGGACGAATACGAGGTGGCGCGCCTGTATACCGACGGCGAATTCATGAAGCGCGTGTCGGCGCAGTTCGAAGGTGACTACAAGTTGCGCTTCCATCTCGCACCGCCGCTGACCAACGCGGCGGACGCGCAGACCGGCGAAGCCAGGAAGAGCAGCTACGGCCCGTGGATGATGAGCGCATTCCGCGTCATCGCGAAAATGAAAGGACTACGCGGCAGCGCTGTCGACATTTTCGGCAAGACGGCCGAGCGGCGCATGGAGCGCCAGCTGATCACCGACTACGAGGCGCTGATCAACGAATTGCTTCCGCATCTTGCTGCGCACAATCATGCGATCGCGGTCGAACTGGCGTCGATTCCCGAGCATATTCGTGGCTACGGCCATGTGAAGAATCGACATCTGGCAGCGGCAAAGGCGAAGGAAGCCGAGCTGGTCGCATCGTTCCGCGCGGCGCGTCCGGCGGAGGCCGACATGCCAGCGAAGGTCGCGGCTTAGGCGGTCTGCCCACGAAGCGGCGAGCCAACCTAGCGCAGCGTCCCGCCCGGCACGAGGCTTTGCTGGAGGATCTGTGTGTCCAGCGCGCGCCGTGCGGACGGCGAGAGCATCCAGCCCAGCGGCAAGGGCACGATATCCTTGCGCGGCTGATAGAGCTTGAAAATGCCGCGCTGCGTGTTCGTGTCGCGCCATTCTACCGCGCGCTTGAGTACGGCCTGAGCCTGGGTGCCGCGCCCTTCACGGGTCTGCAGCAGCGTTTGGAGCGGTGCGCGCGTTTCCACCGCGAAGCGTAGCGAATCGGGCGGAGTCGCGGAAGGATCCTCTGTGGGCTGCGCCATATCCGGGTTGTTCGACAGCAACATGACCACCGGCTGGACGCGCTTGCCGAGGCCTTCCTGCGCCGTTGCGCGCTGCAGCGCCGCGAGCACGTCCTGGGCTGTCGCCGCGCCCGAGTTTTCGAAGTAGCCCCCGTCGGCCAGATGACCCCATGTGCGCTCGGTACCATCGGCGTCGGTCACGCGCACGGTCGCGACCGGACTCACATACATGAATCGCGCGGAAAGGTGCGCCGCGGTGCTCATGCGCAAGGGCTTGCCGATCAGTTTGCGCACGTCGGTAGTGTCCGGAAACTCGAGCGGTGCGACCGCGAGCGGACTCACCAGGGCGCGCTTGCCGTCCTCCACGTCGGTGACGTTGAGCAGCAGCAGCGGCAGACCACTAGCGGCATCGGGGTCTGGATTGGCGAGCGCGTCGAAGGAAGCATTCATCCAGTCGTCGTGCATGACTTCCTGCCAGCGCGACTCCCAGCTCGTCTCCAGTGCCCGCGCGCGGTCGGTCAGCGGGAACGCGACCGGCAGGAATCGCTGCACCAGATCGGGATAGAGCATGACACCGAGCGTCGGCGCCAGAAAATCGCCACCCAGGATCGACGTGGCTCGACAGGTGAGCGGCTGCTTTTCGAAGGTGCCTGCGCAGGCCGGAAGATCGCTGCCTTTCGCTCGCGCCTCGCGCTGCTTGATCAGCAAGCCATCGAACACCACGGCGCCCAGACTCCCGCCCGAGACCGCGCTGATCGCGAGCGTATGCCCTGCAAAGGTCGCATCGTTGTCCTGGTAGAACGAGAGCACACCCGCGGTCCAGTAGCCCGCGCGTATCCCCCCACCGGCAGCTGCGACGATATTGACGCGATACGGCTGACCAGCGCTCTCGGGTGCGATGTCCGCCGCTCGCGCGCGAAGCCAGCCGCGGATGTAACCGCACAGCGGGTATTGCGCGCCGGGTGGCTGCGGTTGCGCGTCCGGAGGCGGAGGAATCTCGCAGTCCTGGCCACTCGCGACCATGGCTTTCGCGGTCGCTTGTCCCGTCGCGTCTTGCTCGAGCGTACGCACTGCATGGTTGTCGTTCCACAGACTGAACAACAATGCGCCGGCGAGCATCAGCGCGAAGTACGGTACGCGATATGACAACGCCGACCAATAAACGAGCAAGCTGCCGAAGGGTATCCACGCCGCCAGCGCAAGCAGGAGAATCGCCGCCGCGCCGAGCGGCGCGACGTCGAATACGAGCATGCGCAGCTCGACCACGGGACTCGGGGTTGGGTGCCCGAGCCAGAAATAGCAGAAGGTGACCACCGTTACCGCGACGGTGAACAGAAACACGCGCCGGTCGAAGGGGTGCAGCTCCGGAATCGTCAGTCGACCTTGCACAAGATCGCGCGTGTTCTGGCCGCCGCCGAGCATCCTGAGATTCATGTGGCTGCGAAAGACGATATAGACGATGAAAACGGCGGCGATGGCGAGCAACGCCACGGCGATGATTCGCATCTGCAGCAGCGACGTAGGCGAGTGACCGACGTACGACTGCGCCGCGATCAGCATGCCTGCCGGCACGACCAGCGCCGCCACCGCGCCGAGTGCGCGCGGCACCCAGATGCGATAGAACAGCTCGTGAGGCAGGTGCGGCGGCGATTCAGGCAGTCGAAGCTCGGTGAGCAACCTCGCACATAGCCACGTGTTCAACGCCCACAGCAGGAAGACGAGTGCGAACACCAGGAACTCGAGCACGTCGCCCCACCATCCGTCGCGCGCTGCGAACTCGCGAAGCACCTCCTGCGCTTGATCATTAAGCAGCAACGCGTAGGCGCCGATCAGCAGCGGACCGAGCGAGAACCGACACAGCCAGAGCACCCGCCCGAGCGCACGCAGCGACAGCCACGCATCCAGCGCGGCTGCATACAGCCTGCGGTGCAGGCGTGTCCACACACCGTCGGGAGGCGGATCGGGCGGCGGTGGCGTCGTGCCGATCGGCGGCATAGTGCTCAAAGTCCCTCCCTCGCTCGAGTGCGCAGTGCACGGGGGCGCCTGGCGACGCCACGCTACACCCGCGCGCTCGGCGCGGCAATATTGTGCGGCGAGCGTGACGCTGCGAAGTTCGCCATAATGGCGCCCTGCACTTCGGCGAGCCGTGATGGACCAACCCTTCGATCTTTCAGGAAAAGTGGCGCTCGTCACGGGGGCCTACCGCGGCCTGGGGTTCTCGATCGCACAGGGCCTCGCTCACGCCGGTGCGACGGTCGTGCTCAATGGGCGCAAGCAGGAAGCGCTCGACCAGGCCGCGCAAAAGCTGAGCGCACAACGCCTCGCAGTATCGACGACGGTGTTTGACGTCACCGATCGCGCCGCGATCGCGACAGGCGTCGCGGCGGTGATCACCAGGCACGGCGCGATCGACATCCTGTTCAACAACGCATGGATCCAGCGCCGCGGCGCCTTCGTTGACTTTGCACAGGAGCGGTGGGACGAGGTGATCGCCACCAACCTGACCGCGCCCTTTGCGATGTCGCAGGCGGTCCTTCCCGGGATGATCGCCGCCAGGCGCGGCAAGATCGTGCATGTCGCCTCGCTCATGAGCGAGCTGGCGCGACCCACGGTCGTTCCCTACACCGCGGCCAAGGGCGGCGTGCGCCAGCTCACACGCGGGATGGCGGTCGAGCTCGCGCAGCACAATATCCAGGTCAATGCGATCGCTCCCGGCTATTTCGCCACCGAGATGAATCGTGCGTTGATCGACAACGCCGAATTCAACGCCTGGGTATGCAAGCGCACGCCGGCAGGGCGCTGGGGCGAGCCCGATGAACTCGCCGGACTCGCGGTGTTCCTGGCGTCACGCGCGTCGAACTATGTCACCGGGCAGATGTTCGTCATCGACGGAGGAATGTCGGTAGCGCTGTGAGCAGCGAGAGGGGACCCGATGCGCGCAGCGCATTGGGGGTCGAGCGCCCGCGAATCGGCGCCGGCCGCCGACCCTTGGTATGAAAACAACGCCGCCGATCATAGGAGGCGGCGCTGTGAGCAGCGAGCCGGGTTCCGCTCGACCGCAGACCCTACTGGCAGACCGTGCCCGGCGCGCGAAACACCTGGCGCGTGATCGCCTTGCTTTGTGTCGCCTTGTTGACGCCGTCGCCAAGATCGACGAGGTAGGTGAACATCCCTGCGTTGCCATTACTGAACGCGAACGTCGCGACGCCTACCGGGGATCGTGTCACCAGCGCCGGGTTGAACGGCACCGCGCTGAAAGCCGGTCCGCCCGTCAGCAGGAAGGTGCCACTGAACGTGTTCGCTGCTGTCTGCGGCGCGGTGACCGACAGCCAAAGCGGATCACCATTGGCGTCATAGGTGAACCACGTTGCAAAAATCGTCGTCCCCTGCTGAGTCAGATTCATGCCCCATCCCGGCTCGCTGCCGCCGCTCGCCCACCACAGATCCTGGAAATTGGTCGCCAGGGTCAGATCGGGCTGCGCGCCCCACACGCAAACGGGAACCGGACCGAAGGTCTGCAGCTCGATGGCCTTGGTCTGGGTCGCCGCGTTCGCCCCGTCGCTCACCGTATACGCGAAGTTCGCGGTAGTCGCGCTGCCGAAGGTCAGCGTGCCGTTTCCGACCACCGTTGGCGTCGCCGGCGGCGCATACGCGCTGAATGGGGCTCCGTTGGTCCGGATCAACTGGCCGCTGTAGACGCCGTCCGCGGTCTTGTTGGCGGTCATCGTGAGCCACCACGCGCGGCCACTTGCGTTATAGGTAAACCAGGTCGCGAAGATGACGTCGCCCTGGTGCGCGAAGTTGATGCCCCAACCTGCCTCGGCGCCGCCCGCCGCCCACCACAGACCTTGGTAGTTCATGACGCTGATTGGCTCGACTCGTTGAACATGGACGTCGTGCGGCGGCAGTCTGCATGAACTCGCGATCGAGCTTGCCACTGTCGCTGCCGGCGCCGGCGCGATATATTCCCGACGATTCCAGCTTATACGAGACCGCCGCGCGACGGAAGTTCGCAATGCATTCCGAAGCGGCGGCTACACGTCCGGCAGGAGATACCGCATGCACGAGCATCTGGACGTTCCATACCACCAGCAGGATACCGACGTCTATTGCGGCGGCGCGTGCGCGCAGATGGTGCTGCGCGCCATAGGCCAGCCACTGCTCCCGCAGGACGGGCTCTATAACGACAACCACACGCACTCCATCGAGCCCGCAGCATGGTTGACGCCACCCGACGGGCTCTGCTGGACGCTCAACAACCGGCAGGCCGTCAAGCACTTCGTGCTCGATTCGACCGACAGCGAGGAACCGATCAGCCGTACGCTGTGCTGGGCCATCCATCGCTACCAATGCGCGTCGATCGTGCTGGTATACGGCGGTAATCACTGGGTGGTCGTGCGCGGATACAGCGCGAGCGCGGCGCCGACGGGCCCTCACGATACGTCGTACACGATCGACGGCTTCGATCTGAATAACCCGTGGCCGCCGGTGCCCTCGGCACCGGGGCCCCCGCCACACGCCGACGGCGATGTCTGCGGCAGCGGCGGCAGCCGCGGCGTCGCCGACCTCAACGTCTCCTACGTCACGTGGCAGAGCTACTACCTCACCGCCAATGGCTTCGGCGCGCAATGGCTGGGCCGCTTCGTCGCCGTCTGCGATCCTGATCCACCCGACCCGCCTGTTCCTCCGCGGCCCGCGGACCCGTCACGACTTTCGCCGGCCGTCGAGCGCGAGCGGCTTCGCGCCGCACAGCCGCTGCTCGCCGCGGAAAGCATCCGCGCGGGACTGGCGGGAACGCTGCGCAACACGGGGCTCCTGTCGCATCCGGTCTGGTCGAGGATCCTCGAGAACGTCAGCGCCGGTGACGCGCTGCTGGTCGAGCGTCTGGACCGTCCCAACAGCGAATACTGGATCGTGCCCACCATCGACGTCCGCGGAAACGTGCGCGCGCTCGTCGGCATCGATGCCCGTCTCGGAGACTACGAGCAGGCCATGTCGGTACCTAGTCCCGACGCCTCCCTTTTTGGATTCGTCGACGTCGCGAAAGTCATCGAGCACGTGCTGAGCCAGCCACTCGCGACTTCCGGGCCGGCGGCTGCACCGCGCTTGCAGCGCGAGGGGATATCGGTGCACCCCACGCTGGTATGGCGCCCGTGCCGGGAATCACTCTCGCCTTTCTACCCCTTTCGCATGGTCGTCGCAGGCGCGCAGCGGCTGTATGTGCGCGTTTACGACGGGGCGCTGTTCTCCGAACTCACCAACGATAGAGGAGGCCTCTGACGAGGTGACCGATTTCATGAATGGTCAAGACAGCGCTGCGCTCGAATTTGCCATCCGCCGCGCGCGTGCAGCGCTGCATGTTCCGGCCGACATCCCGGGGCGCGCTTGGGCGGTCGCCCCCATCCGGACGGAAACGCGCGATTTCGTCCTGGTGGTACTCGGCACGCCAGCGGCCGCGACCGCCGTCGCCGCCGTCGATACGGCATCCGGAGAGGTGCTCGAGTCGGCTCACCTGCCCGGCAGCGAACCGCATGCGGTGATGCCCGCAACCGAGGCCATCCGGCGCGCCGGTTTTGGTGCGCACACGCAGGCGCGGCTCGTATGGGCACCCACGCCGGCGAGCCGATCGCGGTTCTATCCTTTGTGGGAGCTCAGCAGCGGCGACGACCGGGCGTGGGTGGATAGCGTGCGTGGCGTCGTGTGCAACACGCTCGATGGAACCGGCGTGGGCGGCGGGTCGGGAGGTTCGCTCAACCCGCATCCGTAGTCAGCGCTTGTCGCCACGCGAGCCCCGAGCGCGTGTCGCGCAATGGGCGATACTCGCAGCCGACCCAGCCTTCGTAGCCCAGTTCGTCGAGCAGTCGGAACAGGTACGCGTAGTTCACTTCGCCGGTATCGGGCTCGTGGCGTCCCGGCACGCCGGCGATCTGCACGTGGCCGATGTGCGGCTGCCAGCGGCGAAACTTCTCCTCGAGTCCGCCCTCGACGATTTGCGCATGATAGAAATCCATCTGAACGCTCAGGTTGTCGGCGCCGACTTCCTCGCGGATCGCGTGCGCTTCGGCCTGCGTGTTCAGGAAATAGCCAGGGATGTCGCGGGTGTTGATAGGCTCGATGGTCAGCGCCACGCCCTGTCCCGCGGCCTCCTTGGCTGCGTAGCGGAGATTGCGCACGAAAGTGTCGCGATGGCGCGCGCGCACACCGTCGTCCACCACCTGGGGCAGCACGCCGGCCATGACATGGATGCGCCGGCAGGCCAGGCCGCGCGCGTAGCGAAGCGCGTCGCTCATGCTCGCGGCAAAGAGGTATTCGCTGCCTGGAATCGCTGCCAATCCGCGCTGGCCGGCACTCAAGTCGCCCTGGGGGACATTCATTAACACCAGCTCGAGGCCGTGCGTCGCCAGGCGTAAGGCGATTTCGTCGATAGGATGATCGTAACCGGAGGCGAACTCGACCGCAGTGAAGCCGGCACGCGCCGCCTCGCCGAAGCGATCGAGGAACGGGACCTCGTTGAACAGGAAAGACAGGTTGGCGGAAAAGCGCGGCATGGAGAGGCTCTGGTGTGGACGCGATCCATCGCGTTTTCTCGGCGACAAGGAGCACGCAGCGGACAGTCCCCGCGACATGTTGAGGCGTCCGCCGGCTGCG
>DASXBS010000088.1:0-9536 GCA_036491555.1 Casimicrobiaceae bacterium | reverse complement strand
CGAGCTGGGCAGGAGTGGTGACCTTGCGGTCGGCGCGAAGGTAGATGCGTGACGCATCGCCATCGAACCGACGCGCGTGGCACGCGTCGCAATCGCGCTCCACCATGGCTTCGCCACGGCGCGCGTCACCTCCGGACTTCTTCGTAGCGTCGGCCGCGGCGGCGTCAGCGGTCCACGCCGCGCAAGCGAGCAGCAGCAGCGTTGGTTTCGCGATCACCGCGCCGCCGCCTCCAGGCGCGCGATGCGCAGCGCGGCCGGCGGGTGCGAATCATAGAATGCCGAGTGCAGCGGGTCGGGTGTGAGCGTGCTGGCGTTATCCTCGTAGAGCTTGACCAGCGCGGTAACCAGCGCCGGCGCCGATGCGTTGCGCGCAGCGTAGGCGTCGGCCTCGAATTCGTGCTTGCGCGAGTAGAGCGCGGCGAGCGGCGCGAAGAGGAAGGTGAACACCGGCAATGCGAGCATGAACAGGACCAGCGCGACACCATAGCGCGGTGCCGGCCCGGGAACGCCCAGGCCGGCGTAAAACCACGGCTGCCCCACCAGCCATCCCAGCGCCGCGAGCAGAGCCAGGCTCGCCAGCGCGAACCACGCCGTTCGCTTGAGCACATGGCGAAGCTTGAAATGGCCGAGCTCGTGCGCGAGTACGGCTTCGACTTCCTCACCCTGCAGGCGCGACAGCAGCGTGTCGAAGAAAACGATGCGCCGAGCGCGACCGAATCCGGTGAAATAGGCGTTGCCATGGCTGGAGCGACGTGACCCGTCCATCACGAACAATCCCTTGGCGGCGAAGCGGCAGCGCTCCAGCAGCCGCTCGACGCGTTCGCGCAGGCTCGCATCCGCCAGCGGCTCGAACTTGTTGAACAGCGGCGCGATCAACGTTGGGTACAGAGCGAGCACCAGCACCTGGAACGCCACCCACGCGGCCCACGCGTACACCCACCACAGATCTCCTGCGCGCGCCATCAGCCAGAGCACCAGCGTGAGCAGAGGCACGCCGAGCGCGGTCCCGACCAGCACGCCCTTGGCGAGATCGAGCAGCCACAGGCGCAAGGTCATTCGATTGAAGCCGAAGCGCTGTTCGATGACGAAGGTGCGATACCACGACATCGGCAGCGCGATCGCGCCGCCGATCAGCGCCACCGCGATCACCAGCGCCACGTCGCGCGCCAGCGCCGGCATCGGCATCGCGCCGACCCATGCGGACAGCAGCGCCACGCCGCCACCGAGCGTGAGCGCCAGCAGCATTGCGCCGTCGATAAGCGTATCGATGATGGAAAGCCGGGTGCGCGCGGCGGTGTAGTCGGCGGCCTTGCGGTGCGCGTTGAGCGAGATGCGGCCGCTGAAGTGTCCCGGCACGGTTTCACGGTGGGCGCGCACATGACGCAGCTGACGCAGCGCCAGCCAGATCTGCAGGCTCATCGATGAGGCGACGGCGGCGAGGAATACGATCGAAAACATTGCGGAGGCAGCCATGCGATGCGATCAGTGGAGGCGTATGCGAGAATGAGCCTTCATTTTACGCCAACCCGAGCGCGGCTCATGCCCCAGGACGCCAACCATCTGATCTGGATCGACATGGAAATGACGGGGCTCAAGCCGGAGGTCGATCGCATCATCGAGGTGGCGCTGGTGGTGACCGACAGCCAGCTCGTTACCATCGCCGAGGCACCGGTACTGGTGGTGCATCAGCCTGAAGCCGTGCTCGCGGGCATGGATTCATGGAATCAGGGCACGCATGCCCGCTCGGGGCTGATCGACAAGGTCAAGTCATCGGCGCTCGCGGAAGGCGAGGTCGAGGCGCGCATGCTCGCGTTCCTGCGCGAGCACGTACCGCCCCGCATCTCGCCGATGTGCGGCAACACCATCTGCCAGGATCGCCGCTTCCTGGCGCGCTGGATGCCAGCCCTCGAGGATTATTTTCACTACCGCAATCTCGACGTGTCGACGTTGAAGGAGTTGTGCAAGCGCTGGCAGCCGGACGTGGCACGCGCGTGGGTAAAGCAGGGCAAGCACGAAGCGCTCGCCGACATCTACGAATCGATCGATGAGCTCAAATACTATCGCGAGCACTTCATCAAGGCGTGATGACGCGCTCCGCGCAGCAGCCGGTCCATTCATGAACTTCTGCAGCCATTGCGGATTCTCGACGCTCGAATTCCGCGTTCCCGAAGGCGACACCTTGCCGCGCTTCATCTGCGGCAGGTGCGGAACCATTCACTACCAGAACCCGAAAGTTGTCGTCGGCTGCCTCCCCGTGTACGACGGCCGGGTGCTGCTGTGCAAACGCGCCATCGAGCCCCGGCTCGGCCTGTGGACGCTGCCCGCCGGCTTCCTGGAAAACGGCGAGACGCTGGTCGCCGGCGCGCAGCGTGAGACGGCGGAGGAGGCCGCGGCGACCGTCGAAGTCGACGAGCTGTACACCGTGATCAGCTTGCCGCAGATCAACCAGGTCTACGTGATGTTTCGCGCGCGCCTGCCGTTGCCCGAATTCGGCCCCGGTCCGGAAAGCCTCCAGGTCGAGTTGTTTGCCGAGGAGGACGTGCCGTGGGAACAGCTCGCGTTTCGCACCATCGCGCGAACGCTGCGCAACTATTTTCTCGACCGCAAGCTCGGGACATTTCCCGTGCACGTGAGCACGATCGAGCGGCGGGCTCCGCTGCCGCCCGCGGCCACGGGTGCGGCCTGACTTCGCAGCGGGCACATTAGCAGGGCCGTACCTCGACGAGCGCACCCTGCTCAGGCGCGTCGCCGAGCAGCGTTCGCAGCGACTGGCAGCGGGCCTGCGCGCAAAGCGTGTAGTCGACGGTGAACGTCGAGTAGGTCAGGCGCAGCTCGGGCAGCGAGAGCATCGGCGCCCACTGCCACCATCCTTCGCGTAGCACGGCGCCGGGGCGCGGTTCCATGCCCGCGCCCAGTCCCTGCACGCGCGCTTCGACCAGGGTGAGCGACGCGCCGTCGCTGACGTAGCGTTCCTCCCAGCGCGTCTTCTCGACCGAATGCGTCCACGCGAGCGTGAGCTCGTTGCCGGGTAGCGTCGCG
Source organism: Casimicrobiaceae bacterium (assembly GCA_036491555.1). Classification (GTDB taxonomy): domain Bacteria; phylum Pseudomonadota; class Gammaproteobacteria; order Burkholderiales; family Casimicrobiaceae; genus PALSA-1003. The sequence continues at coordinate 6,497 of DASXBS010000088.1, read as the reverse complement.
CGGACCACGCCGGCGATTGCCAGGCAAAGCGCGCCCGTCGCCATCGGCGCCACCCTCAGGCGGCTGGAACCACGCCGGTACGGCGAGAGCGCACGACGTGCCAGACCACGAACAGCGCGGACAGCGCGAACCCGACCGGATCGGTCCACGGGACGGCATAAACCAGAAATCCTGCCGCAACAAACGCGAATACACGCTCGGCCCAGTTGATCGGCGCGCGCAGATATCCGATCGCAGCCGCCCCCCACAGCACGATCGCGACGATCGCCTTGAAGATTATGTAGGCGGTGTCGAGTAAAGTCCCGCCTTGCAGCATGAGCGCGGGATCGTAGACGGCCATGTAGGGAATGATGAAGCCGGCGATCGCGATGTGCGTGGCCTTCCATCCGATTTTCATCGGCGAAGCCTTGGCGATCGACGCCGCCGCGAATGCCGCCAGCGCCACCGGCGGCGTAAGGTCGGCCATGATGCCGAAATAGAACACGAACATGTGCGACACGATCAGCGGCACGCCGAGCTTCAGCAGCGCCGGCGCGGCGATGGCGCTGGTGATGATGTAGTTGGGGATGGTGGGGATGCCCATGCCGAGGACCAGGCACACCGCCATGGTCAGGAACAGCGACAGGAACAGGCTCTTCGACCCCACGTCGAGCACGAAGCCCGCGAAATTGGACGCTGCGCCGGTCAGCGTGAGCACGCCGATGATGACGCCCACGATCGCGCACGCGATGCCAACGGCGATCGCCTGCCTTGCGCCGTCGATCAGGCTGCTGCGCATGATTGCGAGCGTCGCCCGGCCGCCTTTGATCACGAAATTCCAGGCGACGAGGATCGAGATCATGGTCACGATCGGCCAGATGCCGAACTTGAAGAACGACGCCGTCGCCGCGCCGAGGATCATCCAGAACACGATGCGAAACAGCGTCGAGCCGAAGCCGCTGGCGATGCCCACGCCAAGAATCAGCGCCGCGGTCAGCGCGAGCCCGACGATGCCCGAGTACATCGGCGTGAACCCGTCGAACAGCATGAACACCAGCACCGCGAGCGGCAGCATGAGATACCACTTGCTGCGGATGGCGAGCCACGGATTCGGGCAGTCCTGCTTGGGCATGCCGTGCAGGCCGCGGCGGCCGGCCTCGAGGTGGACCATCACGAACGCGGTGATGTAGTACAGGAACGCGGGGATGACCGCAGCCTTGACGATCGCCACGTAGGGCACGTTCAGCGTCTCGGCCATGATGAACGCCACCGCGCCCATCACCGGCGGCATGATCTGGCCGCCCATGCTCGCGGTCGCTTCGACGGCGCCTGCGAACACCGACGAATAGCCGAAGCGCTTCATCAGCGGGATGGTGAATTGGCCGACGGTGAGCACGTTGGCCACACCCGAGCCCGAGATCGTGCCCATCATGCCCGACGAGATCACCGCCACCTTGGCGGGCCCGCCGCGCGCATGCCCGACAAAACCCAGCGCGACGTCGTTGAACAGTCCGATCATCCCGGCGTGCTCGAGAAACGATCCGAAAAGGATGAACAGGAAAATGTAGGTCGCCGAGACGAGCGTCGGAATGCCGTAGATGCCCTCGGTGCCCAGATAGAGCTGTCCGACGATCTGGTCGAAGCCGAATCCGCGATGCGCGATCGCCGACGGCAGGTATTGCCCGAGCACGCCGTAGGCGAGAAATGCCGCGCACACGATCGGTAGCGCCAGGCCGAGCACACGCCGCGCCGCATCGAAGAGCAGTATGACCACGATCGTTCCGACCACCAGGTCCGCGGTCGAAGGATCGCCCGAACGCTGGATCAGGTCAGCCTCGAAGATCCAGTGATAGAAGGCCAGCGCGAACGCGAGCAGCGCGAGCAGCGCGTCATACCAGGCGATGCGGTGGCGGTCGGCCTTGATGCTGATCGGATGGATCAGGAAAGCGAGCAGCATCAGGAAGCCGACATGCAGCGAGCGCGTGACCAGGCTCGAGAGCGGACTGAACGCCGCCACCACCAACTGGTAGGTCGAGAACGCGAGCGCGGAGCCGGCGACGACCTTCCACGCGAGTCCGGTGAGATCGCGCTTGACGCCGGTCTCATCGAACGCAGCGTCGGCGATCGCGACGGCATCGTCGTGGGCGCTCGATGTCATCGCGGTCTCATCGTCGTGGCAGCCCAGACGGCGCGCCGCCGCATCACTTGATCAGGCCGACTTCCTTGTAATACTTCTCCGCGCCCGGATGCAGCGGCACCGGCATCCCGTCGAGCGCATGCTTGAGCTCGATGGCCTTCGCTGCGGAGTGCGCGGCGGCCAGCTGGTCGAGCCCGGTCCACAGCGCCTTGGTCATTCCATAGACGATGTCGATGCTGACGGCGTCGGAGGTGACGAGATAGTTTTGAACGGCCGCGGACGCAACGTCGCTGGTCTGGCCGCGATACGTATTGGCGGGAATCATCGCCGGCAGGTACGCCGGGTCGTTGGTCTTTGTCACGATGTCGGCGGGAATCGGCACCACCACGATGTCGACCGAGGTCGCGAGGTCGCGCAATGCGGAAACGCCGAGGCCCGCCGACTGCAGCGTCACGTCGATCTGCCGATTTTTCATCAGCTCGACGCTTTCGCCGAAGGGCAGGTATTCGACCTTGGAGAAATCCTTGTAGGAGAGACCGGCCGCCGCGAAGATCGCGCGCGCGTTGAGTTCGGTTCCCGATTTGGGCGCGCCGACCGACACCGCCTTGCCCTTGAGGTCGGCGAGCGTCTTGATCCCCGAGTCGGCGCGCGCGACGATCTGGATGTAGTTGGGATAGATCGCAGCGATGCCGCGAAGCTTCTTGAGCGGCGTCTTGAAGCCCGCGTCCTCGTTGCCTTTCCACGCGTCCGACAAGGAATCTCCGAGCGTGAACGCGATTTCGCCGCGTCCGGCCTGCAGCAGGTTCAGATTCTCGACCGAGGCCTTGGTTGCCTGCACGGAAGTCTTGACGGCAGGCATCGCCTTGCCGATGCCGTTGGAAAGCGCGACACCCAGCGGATAGTAGACACCGCTGGTGCCGCCGGTGAGCACGTTGACGAACTGGTCAGCGGCAAGCGCCGGCGCCGAGAGAAGCACCGCGAAAAGCGAAGCGAAGCCGAGGCCTCGTGCGAGGGGATGCATGGGAAACCTCCGGAACGTTGAGCTCGAATGCGCACGGCTGCCTGAGTGACAGTCTTCGCTCGATTATAGCGCACGCCATGAAGTCCCTGGCGCGCTGGACGAGCGAGCAAGCCGCGTGCAACCATGTGGTTTCACGCCATTTCCGCGGGTGATCGTGCGAACCGTCGATACATTGTTCGAGCGCTACGGCGAATTCCATCGCAACCCAGTGAACAAGGTGATCCACTGGGTATGCGTACCGCTGATCGTGTGGAGCTTGCTCGGCATGCTGTGGGCGCTGTCGCCGATCGTCGCGTGCATCGCGGTTGCCGCGGCCATGGCGTTCTACGTTCGGCTTTCGTTGCCGCTGGCACTGGGCATGCTGATCATGGTGTTGCTGATGGTCTGGCTGCTCACGCTGTTGGGCGCGCAAACCTTCTGGGCCTGCCTCGCGATTTTCGTGGCGGCATGGATCGGGCAGTTCGTGGGTCACCTGGTCGAGGGGCGCAAGCCGGCGTTCCTCGAAGATATGCGCTCGCTGCTGGTCGGACCCGCGTGGATTCTCGGCTTCGTCTATCGACGGCTGGGGATCTCTTACTGACCACCTTGACCGGGGCTAAGCGACCACGCTGACGCCGGCCGCGGCGAGCGCGCGGTGCAGCTCGTCGATGTGATTGCGGCCGGTCGTCTCGACCACGCACACCACGCGTACCGCTGACACGTCGGGGCCGGAAAATGCCCGGTCGTGCACGATTTCCTTGATACTGGCGCCGGTCGAGGCGATCACGTCGGCGAGTCGCGCGAGCCCGCCCGGCCGGTCGGTGATCGAGACGGTGAAACGCGTCAGGCGGCCGTCGGCAACCAGGCCGACTTCGATGACGCGGTCGAGCATGGTGAGATCGATGTTGCCGCCGCACAATACCAGCACCACGCAGCGGCCCTTGAGATGATCGAGCTTGCCGGCGAGAAACGCGGCCAGCGGCGTGGCCCCTGCGCCTTCGACCACGCTTTTCTCCAACTCGATCAGACGCAGTATGGCGAGCGCTATCGACGCCTCGTCGACGGTCACCACTTCATCGACAACGCGACGCAGCGCGGCGAAGCTCAGCGCGCCCACGCGCGTCACCGCCAGACCGTCGGCGAGCGTCGGCTTGAGAACGACGTCGATCGGCGCGTTGCGTTCGAGCGCCGCGACCAGGCAGGCCGCGTTGGTAGCCTCTACCCCGACGATGCGCACGTCGGACCGAAGCGCCTTGGCCGCGGTGCCGATGCCGGCAATGAGCCCCCCGCCGCCGACCGGTACGACGATCGCCTCGACGCGCGGGGTCTGCTCGAGGATTTCCAGCGCCATCGTGCCTTGCCCGGCGATGACGTTCGCGTTGTCGAAGGGATGCAGGAACACCCGTCCATCGCGCGCGGCGATCTGTTCCGCCTCGATGCGTGCCTCGTTAACGTCGTTACCGTGCAGGATCACCGTCGCACCCAGTGCGCGGCAATTGCTCACCTTGATCAGCGCGGCAAAGCGCGGCATCACCACCGTCACGGCAATGCCGAGCATGCTTCCGTGATACGCCACACCGAGCGCGTGATTGCCGGCCGACGCCGCGATCACCCCGCGTTTGCGCTGTTCGGGCGTGAGCATCACGAGCGCATTGCGCGCGCCGCGCTCCTTGAAGCTGCCGGTGCGCTGTAAATAGTCGAGCTTGCAGTAGATGTGTGCACCGGTGAGCTGCGACAGCGGGATCGACTCGACGCACGGCGACATGTAAATGCCGCTCGCGATACGCTCGCGCGCCGCGCGAATATCGTCCAGCGTCACGGGCGCGATCACGGCGGGCCCAGTACGTCACTGCGCAGCCAGCGTCCGACGATGCGCTCCATTCCCGCTCCCCGCGTGACGAATCCGCAGGCGGCATAGAACTCGTGACAGTCGTCGGTGAAAAGGTAGACGTGCTGGCCCGTCAGGCTCGCGCAAAGCAGCTCGAGCATGCGTCGGCCGATGCCGCGCCGGCGGTGCGCCGAATGCGTCCACATGTCGACGATGTAAGCGTTGCACACTCCGTCGGAAAGCACGCGCCCCGTGCCCACGATGCGCCGTCCGTCACGCGCGAACACGCAGCGATAGCTTCCGCGAAACGAGCGTTCCATCTGCTCGGGCGTGCGTCCGTTGTCGAAGTGATCGGCGCCGAGATCGATCTTCAGCGCGATCCAGTCGATGTCCTCGCAGGTGGTCGAGAACGCGATCGCCATCGACGCTCTGCCCGTCGTCAGAAAGGCAATTCGCGGCCGGGAAGCGCCTCACCGAGCACGCGGCGAAATTCTCCCTGGATGCGGCCGAGCGCCGCGGAGTCGTCGGCTTCGAAGCGAAGCACGATGACCGGCGTGGTATTCGACGCCCGCGCGAGACCGAAACCGTCGGGGTATTCGACACGCAGCCCGTCGATGCGGATCACTTCGCGCGCGCCGGGGAAGCGCGCGCTGGCGGCGAGCTTGTCTATCAAGGCGTGCGGCGATGCGTCCGGACTGGCGACATTGAGCTCGGGTGTGCTCAGGCTGTCGGGAAGCGCTTCCAGCGTCGCCGACGCGTCGGCATGGCGCGAGACAACTTCCAGCAGGCGTGCCCCGGCGTACAGGCCATCGTCGAAACCGAACCAACGCTCCTTGAAGAAGGTATGGCCGCTCATCTCGCCGGCCAACAGCGCGCCGGTTTCCTTCATCTTGGACTTGATCAGCGAGTGCCCGGTTTTCCACATCAGCGGCGTGCCGCCGTGACGCACGATCCATGGATGCAGGTTGCGCGTCGACTTGACGTCATAGATCACCATGGCGCCGGGATTGCGCGCCAGCACGTCGGCGGCGAACAGCATGAGCTGGCGGTCGGGATAGATGATCGTTCCGCGTCGCGTGACCACGCCGAGTCGATCGCCGTCTCCATCGAAGGCAAGCCCGAGCTCATGGCCGCCCGCGGCGACTCGCGCGATCAGCGTCTGCAGGTTTTTCGGCTGTGAAGGATCGGGATGATGGTTCGGGAAATGACCGTCGACCTCGCAGTAGAGCTCCTCGACGGTGCAGCCGAGGCGCCGATACAGCTCGGGCGCGTAGGCGCCGGCGACACCGTTGCCGCAATCCACGGCGATGCTCATCGGTCGCGATACGCGCACGTCGCCCGCGATGCGGTCGATATAGGCGCCGGCGATGTCGGCGCTTCCAGCGTTCCCCGCGCCGCGCCGCAGCGTGCCCGCCTCGATGCGCGCCTTGAGATCCTGAATGGCATCGCCGGAGAGCGTTGTGCCGTCGATCACCATCTTGAGCCCGTTGTAATCGGGCGGGTTGTGGCTGCCGGTGACCATGACACTGCACTGCGTCTGCAGATGCTGCGCG
>DASXBS010000087.1:0-4379 GCA_036491555.1 Casimicrobiaceae bacterium | reverse complement strand
AGGACTGCTTTGTCAAGGCCTTTTTGATGCAGGCCTCGGCCAGGTCGAACTTCATGGTGGTACCGCTGTGTTGCGGAGCCAGAGAAGTTTTGGCGTGTCGTGGCTGATCCATCCTGATCCGAGGTTGGAGCGTGATGAGCGTTCGAGCCAGTGCTCGGACGAACTTCTATCCGTGCCGGATGTTTGGATCCGACACCACATGCTGAATGCGCGCGAAGTGCGCTGGCAAACCCCAGTTACCGACGCGCCCCATCTTTGAGGACGGTCACTGTTCAGCGACCCGCAGTCACTTCGGGCGCGTCGACCTTTGATCATGATTCGTTGCCTGCCAAGCCGTGATCGATCCGAGCCCGCCTGCGGCTCAAGCGGCGGGCTTGAGCGTGGCTCCAGCCGGGATCTCGCCGTATTGCAGATAGCGCCACAGCGCGATGGCCAGGCGTCGTGCGAGCGCAACGATGCCCACTTTGCGCATGCGCCTTCCGCCACCAGCGAAGCGCCGGTTGAACCACTGGGTCAGTTGCGCTGTCGGGCTGCAATCGCAACCAGCTCCACGCTTGTTCCACAAGCAGTCCTCGCACTCGCCGGTTGCCAGCCTTGCTGATGCCTTGCTCGATCTTGCTGTCACCGCTAGCGTAGGGCGTGGGCACCAGGCCCTGGGAGCCCGCTAACTCGCGCCGGTTGGCGAAGCGCCGCCAGCCGAACAACTCCTTGACCAGCACCCAGGCGCCCTTGGTTCCAATAGCGCGCAGCTGCGTGAGCTGCGCCACCAACGGGTGCTTGCCCTCGGCCAGTTCCTGGCGCCGCGCAGTCTCCAGCGTTCTGACCCGTTCCTTGACCAGCTTCAGCCGCGCACTCTCGCGCTCGATCTCCGTGCGCAGCTTCGGCGGCACTTCCTCGCGGTGGTGGCTCCACCACTTGGGCCAGTCGCGACCGCCAATGATGACGTGCGGGCGCAGGTTGTGCAGCACCAGCAGTGAGCTGATGCGATTCGTGTGCGCAATGCGCTCGTGCATCAGCCGCGCGAGCTCGCGATGCGTGCGCCGTGCGTCTTCGTCTTCAGCCGTCGGCTCGTGTAGCACCGACCACACGCGCTCCCCGCCTAGATGCCGTATCAGCATCGCCAGCAGCTTGTCCGCATTCAGCTGATCGGTCTTGGCGCGCCGGGCGCGCCGGTTCACTTCGATGCTTGCCGAGTCGACCACGATGTTGTCGATGCCTTGCTCGATCAACCAGCGGTGCAGCCACCAACCATCGCGTCCGGCTTCGTAGCAGCTGTGCACATTGGCCTGTGTGTCCAGCCCGCAACGCGACTTGGCCTTGGCCACGCAGTCCGCCACAGCGGCCGTGTCTCCAGCGCTCACGCTGTACCGGCTCGGGCCACGTCGGCCATCGCTGCAGCTCATCTTCCACTGCTTGTCGCCAAGCTCGAAGCTCATGTATAGCTCGCCCTGGTTCGCCGTATTCTTGCCTGGTGGGATTGTCTGGATCGTCGCCATTTCCTTCTCCTTCGAACAGAGGTTAGGAAACCCGTTCTAGTTCAACGGGCCTCGCTTGGGGTCCCACATAGCATCTTTGGGGCTCCGACTTCAGCTACGGCTTTGACCGCTTCGGGTCGGGAGCTCCACTTCGCCGGCCTGAGCAGAAGACATTCAACTGACCGACGGCTCCTACTGCGCCCGCCTGGGTCGCGTATGTCTGCAGTACCCTCGGACCGGACTGACGCGCATGCTCGACACGGTCAGGAGGTGCGCCTGGTATAGGCGCTCCCGGGTTGGGGGCTCGATTCGACGCGGGCGAGGCACGCGGTGCTACGCTTCCAGCACCCCGAGACGGAGGTCGACGATGGGTCTTGCCGATCAGAAATGCGTGCCCTGCCGCGGCGGCGTCCCACCGATGGATCGAGCGCGGGCGAACGAGTTGCTGCGCGAGCTCGGCGAGAGCTGGCGACTGAACGGCGAGGGCCACCTCGAGCGCGAGTACCGCGTCCGCAACTTCAGGGAAGCGATGGCTCTTGCCAACAGCGTGGCCGACGTCGCCGAGCAAGAAGGCCATCACCCGGACCTCCGCATCGCGTGGGGAACCTGCGCGGTGGAGATCTGGACCCACAAGATCAAGGGCCTGACCGAGAGCGATTTCTACTTCGCTGCCAAGGCAGACCGCGCCTTCGCCACGCTGGGTAGCGGTTGATGCGAAGGAGCCTGCCCATGTCCGGCCGGCACGACCCCGAAGGGAGACGCCTGCCGATCAAGATCGATGCGGCGTCGAACGGCGAATACGCGCCGGTGCCGCTGACCGCCGCGGCGCGCGAGGCCAACGCGCGGGCGCGCGACGACGCCGACCGCGCGGCGCGGCGTCTCGGCTGGCCGCGCCGTCGATACCTCGTCTCGCTGCTTGGCGCCGCGGCGAGCTTGCAGGCGATCGACAGCGCGTTCGCCGCGGCAGGCCAGCGCGGCGGGCGATACCGAGTACCGCGCGAGGCCGGCTACGAAGTCGCGGCGGCGGAGCAGACGCTGGGTGGCGACGAGTTCATCTTCGACGTGCAGCTGCATCACGTCGATCCGCATGGCGCATGGCGCCGGCGCGGCTTCTGGGAGGGCGCGCTGCGCGGCTTCCCGAACAGCGCCTGCGGCAAGGCCGACGCGATCGAGTGCTTCTCGTCGGAGCAACTGCTGAAGGACGTGTTCTTCGACAGCGACACCGCGATGGGCGTGCTGTCGCACGTGCCAGGCGCGGCCGACGAGAATCCGCTCGATTTCGCGTCGGCGGCGGCGACGCGCGCCGCGGCCGATGCGCTCGACGGCAGCCGCCGCCTGCTCCTGCACGGCCGGGTGCTGCCGACCCTGCCGGGCGAGATCGACGGCATGGCGGCACAGGCCGAACGCTCTCCGATCGCCGCCTTCAAGACTTACACGCAATTCGGCCCCGGTGGCGGCTACTTTCTCGACGACGAGCGCCACGGCCTGCCATTCATCGAGCAGGCACGCGCGCTCGGCGTGCGCAACATCTGCGTGCACAAGGGGCTGCCGTTCGGCCGGCAGGGCTATGCGTTTTCGACATGTCGCGACATCGGGCCGGTGGCCGCGCGCTATCCGGACATGAACTTCCTCGTCTACCACGCCGGGTTCGACCCGCGCGTCGCCGAAGGGCCGTACGACCCGCAGGCGAGCGCCGGTGTAGATGTGCTGATCGCGTCGGTGGAGCGGCATCGCGCGCGCAACGTCTACGCCGAGCTCGGCAGCACCTGGCGCTACCTGATGCGCGAGCCCGAGCGCGCCGCGCACGTGCTCGGCAAGCTGCTCGCCCACCTCGGCGAGGACCGCATCCTCTGGGGCACCGATTCGATCTGGTACGGCAGCCCGCAAGACCAGATCCAGGCGTTCCGAGCGTTCGAGATCGACGCCGAGTTCCAGCAGCGCCATGGCTACCCGCCGCTGACGCGCGAGCGCAAGACGAAGATCTTCGGCTTGAACGCGGCGAGCGTGTACGGCATCGAGCCCGCTGCGCAGCAGCGCAAGCTCAAGCGCGACCAGGTGCAGAAGTCCAAGCTCGAGTACCTGAACGATCCCGATCCGGGGTTCGAGACCTACGGGCCGCGCACGCGGCGCGAGTTCATCGCGCTTCGCCGGCTCGCGGGTGGCGCGCCGTAGAGCACGAGTCAATGAGCCAGCTCGATTCCAGCAAGCGGGCGAAGCTGCCCGACAGCGCGTTCGCGTACATCGACTCGCAAGGCCGAAGACGGCTGCCGATCAACGACGAGGCGCACGTTCGAAACGCACTGGCGCGTTTCAACTAGGTGGCGTTCGAGGACGAAGCGGCGCGCGAGAGGGCTCGCAAGAAACTGCTGGTCGCGGCCCGGAAATACGGCACCGTGCCGATCGGATTCATGACCTTGCAGCTCGAGTCCCGGATGAGCGAGGCGACGGCGGGTCGATTGGTGATCGAGTTGGGACAGGTCGGCACGCCCGCCGAGTTCGAGCGGCATCTGCGCGCCGCGCTGCGCGCCCCCACGCTCTCGGTGCTCCGAAGGGTCGACCGGGCTGCTCCAGCGGCTGGGCGACCGCAACGCAGCGCTTCTGGCCGATCTGCGTGCCGTGATCCGCGGTTGCGTGCACCGTGCGGGAGGGCGCGAGGTCGACGCGCGTCTCGTCGTGCGACCTGTATAGCTCCTGGGGGAGCTTGCGCGCGTTCTTGATCAACGCGTCGACGACCGTCTCTGTGTCGTTGCTCGCCACCTTGGCGAGAGCATGACGTAGCGCGTCTGGCGTTCGACCAGCGTGGCGATCTGGCTGTTGTGTGCGCCGAACGTCAGATCTCCTTCCCAGTGAGCAGGCATGGCGCGATCCTCGGCGGATGCGGGGCGTTCGCTGATCGACACGGCA
>DASXBS010000086.1:0-8219 GCA_036491555.1 Casimicrobiaceae bacterium | reverse complement strand
TCGGCTTTTTTACCGGACGCTTCATCAAGGGCCAGTTCGCGCGGCTAAGCCATGCCCTGCTGTACCGTCGATACCAGCTGGCGCTTCACGGCACTGTCCGAGCGGCGCTGCTCTGGGCGGCGGAACGTATCAACGCGCTTGTGCAGCCGAAGATCCGGATCACATGATAAGGATCGACCTCCCATGGCCGTCGCGGCCGTACCGATCCACGCGGAATCCAGATCGTGCGCCGTCCGCGATCTCGGCAGCACTGCGGGCGAGACTTCGTTACAAGTGCTTCGTAACTGCCGCACGGTTGCGTGCACATTGGCCGCGATTTGTTTTAGCTCGATCGCGCGCCCGCGTGCCGGCCGGGAAAGCGGTTCGAGGCGGCCCGATGACGCGCTTCCAGCCGCGCCGTCGGCAGCATTCGATCGATTTCCTGAAGGGCGTTGCCATCGGCGGGGCGATGGTGTTCCTGGTTTGGGTCGTACTCGGATAACGCCCTGCCACCACTCGCCTGGGAGGCGCTCGGTCCAGATCCCTGCTATGGCGGCATAGCGATCTCGCCCCGCACGAACCGTCGGCGAAGCACGTCGTTCGGCCCACTTTGTCCAACGCTGCTACGGACCCGTGGCGCGGTATGATTCGCCGGGACGGCGTCGCATTGGAAAGGGGGCCTGATGGACGGCCAGCTTCCGGCGCTCAATGCGCCACGGCAGAGGCGACCTGCGCTCGAACGCTACGGCGTTGCCTTGGCTTTGGCGGGCCTGGCGCTGCTCATCCGCGGGATACTCCCCGTGCCGACAGGCACGACCATCTACCAGCTGCCGCTCGCGGCCGTTGTCCTGAGCGGCTGGTTCGGCGGCCGGGGACCCGCGTTGTGCACCGTGCTGATCTGCGCGGCGGGCATCCTGTATTGGTTCATCCCTCCTGCGGACACTTTCGACCTTCCCGAGGAATACGCGCTCGGGCTGGGAATCTTCATCGCCCTGGGCTGGTTGCTCAGCGAATTCAGCGGCGTGCGCCGGCGTGCCGAGCAGGCGCTTTGGACCAGCGAAGAACGCTTCCGCGCCCTCGTGCAATTCTCCTTCGACGTGTACTGGGAGAGCGACGCCGCGCATCGCTTCACTCGGCAGGAATTTTCCGAACAGCTGACGGGCGCGCCGGCACGTGGGTCGGAGATCGGCAAGACGCGCTGGGAGGTCCCGTACGTCGAACCGGACGAGGAGGCTTGGCGCCAGCACAGGACCGCCCTCGACGCGCATCTGCCGTTCCGGGACTTCGAGCTTGCGCGGCCCACTGCGGACGGCGGTGTGCGCTACGTCTCCGTGTCGGGAATCCCGACGTTCGATGAGACCGGGCGGTTCGTGGGCTATCGCGGCGTGGGCCGCGATATCACTCCGCGCAAGCGCGCCGAGGCCGAGCATCGGGCGCACGTTTGGTTCCTCGAGTCGATGGATCGGATCAACCGCGCCCTGCAGGCCGCCAACGACGTTGGGCCGATGATGAGCAGCGTACTAGACGCGGCGCTCGAGATCTTCGCCTGCGATCGCGCGTGGCTCCTCTACCCCTGCGACCCTGACGCGCCGTCGTGGCGCGCCATCATGGAGCACACGCGCCCGGAGTTCCCCGGCGCGTTCGCGCTCCAGGCCGAGCTGCCGCTCGATGCGGACGTGGCCGGAGTGTTCGCGGCGGCGCGCGCGTCCAGCGGCGCGCTGCGCTTCGGCGGGGCCGGCGAGCGAGAACTGCCCCCCGCGGCTGCCGAGCGCTTTGCAATCCAATCGCAACTCGCGATGGCGCTCTACCCCAAAGGTGACCGGCCGTACCTGTTCGGCCTGCACCAGTGCTCGCGGACGCGTTCGTGGACGAAGGCCGAGCAGCGCCTTTTCGAGGAGGTTGGTCATCGGCTTACCGACGCGCTCGGCAGCCTTATCGCTTTTCGCGGGCTGCGCGACAGCGAGGCCCGGCTCGAGCGGGCGCAGAGCGTCGCGCACGTCGGTTGGTGGGAGCGCGACTATCAAACGGGCCGCGTCTCGCTGTCGGACGAGGCCTGCCGGATTTTCGGCGTGCAACCGGTCGATCTTCCGCATTGGCAAGACCGCTGGCTGAGCCTGATCCATCCCGAGGACCGTGAAAGGACAGCCGAGGCAAGCGAGATCGCGTTGCGCGGCGGTCGGCGCTACGACGTCGAATACCGGGTGGTGAGGCCGGACGGCACGGTGCGCGTCGTCCACAGCCAGGGGGACGTCAGTCGCGACGAAACGGGCCGTCCGATTCGCCAATTCGGCGTCATGCAGGACGTCACGGAGCGCAGGCAGGCGGAGGACGAGCTGTCCGAGATCAAGGAACAATTCCGCGTACTGGCCGAATCGTCGCTGACCGGCATCTACGTCATCGACGCGAATGGCGTCTTGTACGTGAACCCGGCGCTTGCGAGGATGTACGGCTACAGCGTCGATGAGATCGTCGGCCGGCTCCCAATGCTCGATCTGGTCTGCCCCGAAGACCGGTCGCTCGTGGTCGAGAACATGCGTCGGCGCCTCGACGGTCAGGTAGAAGATCTACGCTACGAGATGCGCGGATTGCGCAAGGACGGGTCGGTGTTTCCGATCGAAGTCCATGGCCGTCGCATCGACTATCGCGGCAAGCCCGCTGTGCTCGGCACGCTCATCGACAATAGCGAACGCAAGCGGGCGGAGGAGTCCCTGCGCCAAAGCGAAGCACGATTTCGCACCTTCGTCGACCATGCGACGGACGGGTTCTTTCTGATCGACGAACAACTGGGGGTGGTCGACGTCAACCGCCAGGCGTGCGAGAGCCTTGGCTACAGCCGCGAGGAACTGATCGGGTTGCGCCCACGCGATTTCGACGCCAGTCTCGACGAGCCGGCGATTGCCCGGCTTGCGGAGCGCTCCCGCGTGGGTGAAACCCTTACGTTCGAGACGCGCCACAGACGCAAGGACGGAACAACGTTCCCCGTGGAGATACGCAGCGGCACCTTCAGGCAGGCAGGGAAGATCTTTTACCTCGCCCTTGCGCGCGACATCACCGAACGCAAGCGCGCGGAGGAGTCTCTACGCCAGAGCGAAGCGTATCTGGCAGAAGCGCAACGGCTGAGTCACACGGGGAGCTGGGCGCTGGACGTGGCGCGCGACAAGTACGTCTATACCTCGGAAGAGAGCGACCGGATCTATGGATTCGATCCGCAAGGCGAAGGGCCGACCCGGAAGGCTGTCTTCGAGCGCATCCATCCCGACGATCGAAGCAGGTGCAAGGCGAATATCGAGAAATCGCTGCGCGAGAAAGTAGACACCCTCGATGAGTACAGGATCGTGCTGCCCGACGGCACGGTCAGACACATTCGCGCGATCCGTCACCCGGTGCTGAATGATGCGGGAGAGGTCGTTCAACTGGTAGGCACCTCGATCGACATCACCGAGCGCAAGCGCGCGGAGGAGTCTTTGCGGCAGAGCGAAGCGTATCTGGCAGAAGCGCAACGGCTGAGCCACACGGGGAGCTGGGCTCTCGACGTCGCGACCGACAAATACCTCTATACCTCGGACGAATTCGACCGGATCTACGGATTCGATACGCGAGCAGAGCCACTGACCAGACAAATCGTACTGGAGCGGATCCATCCCGAGGATCGGAGCCGTTGGGAGCAGACCCTGGAGAAATCGCGCCGCGAGAAAGTAGACAACATCCACGAGTACCGGATCGTGCTGCCCGACGGCAAGGTCAGGCATATTCACGTCATGCGACACCCGGTCCTGAACGATGCGGGAGAAGTCGTTCAATTGGTAGGTACCGCGATCGACATCACCGAGCGCAAGCTCGCCGAGGAAGCATTGCGGGCAAAAGACAACGCGTTGCAGGCGGCTCGCACGGAGCTGGCGCGCGTGTCGCGCCTGACGACGCTTGGCGAGCTGACCACCTCGATAGCGCACGAGGTCAGCCAGCCCTTGGGCGCGATGACCGCGAGCGCCGGCGCATGCGCGCGCTGGCTCGCCGCGGAGCCGCCCGATATGGCGGAAGCGCGGGCGGCGCTGGAAAACATCGTCGCCGACGGCAGGCGGGCGCGCGAGGTCATCGCGCGGATCCGCGCGCTCACCAAGCGCCAGGCGCCTCAAAGGGAGTTGCTCGATATCAACCGCAAGGTTTCCGAAGTCGTGGCGCTCGCGGAGCACGAGTTGCGCAGCCGCGACATCGTTCTCCAGACACAGCTCGACAGCAGGCTGCCGGCGGTGACCGGCGATCGGATCCAGCTGCAGCAGGTGATTCTCAACCTCATCGTCAATGCGATCGACGCCATGAGCGGCATCCACGATCGTCCACGCGAACTGACCATCGTTACGGCGCGAGAAGGCGATAACGTGGCGGTCGAGGTGCGCGATTCGGGCACAGGGCTGGCCCCCGGACCCGCCGACCATCTGTTCGAGGCGTTCTATACGACGAAGACGGAAGGCCTGGGCATCGGCTTGTCGATCAGCCGCTCGATCGTGGATGCGCACGGCGGGCGGCTGTGGGCGAGCCCGAACGAGCCGCACGGAGCGATCTTCCGGTTCTCGCTCCCGTCAACGCTACCTGACGCCTGACGGCGCGAGCTCGATCGCAGGCATTCCGGGGCTGCGCAGAAGGCCATCCTATCCTCCGGGCGAGAGTGGCGTACGATGAATGAATGCAAAATGTGCTGGCACCCTACGGCCTCGGGCCTGGGGTGGGTGGTGAAAGGTCTCGGTTGCGGGGCGATTCTGTCGTGATGTAGGGATTCAAGGAAAGGACGATCATGAGCGCGGAGCGGCCCGTAGTTTTCGTCGTCGACGACGATCAGTCGATGCGCCGCTCGCTTGAGACGCTCCTCAGGTCGGTAGGCCATGACGTGCACCTCTTCTCCTCGGCGCAAGAATTCATGCATACCGAGCGGCCGGACGCGCCGGGTTGCCTTGTGCTCGATGTGCGCCTCCCCGGCATGAGCGGACTTACGTTTCAGCAGGAATTGACGAAAGCAGGTGTCGCTGTCCCGGTCATCTTTCTCACCGGGCACGGCGACGTTCCCATGACCGTGCGCGCCATGAAGGCGGGCGCGGTGGAGTTCCTCACCAAGCCCTTCGACGACCAGGTGCTGCTCGATGCGATCCATGTGGCGATCGAGCGCGATCGGGCCAGGCGCCGCGACGCGGCGAGTCTCACCGAGTTGCAGGCGCGCTACCGAGAACTCACGGAGCGCGAGCGGCAGGTCATGAAGCTCGTTGTCGCGGGGCGCGTGAACAAGCAGATCGCGGCCGAGCTGGCCTTGAGCCTCGTCACCGTGAAGGTCCACCGTGGCCAGGTCATGCGAAAGATGCTCGCCAGATCGGTTGCCGAGCTCGTGCGCATGGCGGACCGCCTCGGAGTGCCGGGCCCCGGCTAGCTCGTTATACCAAGGTGTAACCCGAGCAGGCTTGGGTGCAATGGGCGTGTGCGAACGCGCGGGTTAAGCTCGGTGCACAACCTCTGGAGGCGAAATGGCCGAACGGCCGCTCGTCGCCGTCGTGGACGACGACAAGTCGATCCGCAACGCGACACAGAATCTGTTGAAGGCGGCCGGTTTCTCCACCGCGACGTTCGAAGACGCCGAAAGTTTCCTGGGGTCGGCGAGTCGCGCGAGCGCGGCCTGCCTGGTCGCCGACATGCGGATGCCCGGAATGAGCGGGCTCGAGCTGCGTCAGGCGCTGCTCGCATCCGGCGACGACATCCCCACCGTGCTGATTACCGCGCACCCCGAAGATTCGGCGCTATCGCGCGCCGGCGAAGCTGGCATCACGTGTTGTCTGATCAAGCCGTTCGAACCGGACGAGCTGCTCGGCTGTGTGCACGAAGCGCTGGCCAAGCGGCGAAACGCCTCTATACCTAAGTCTTAGCCGGCGATCCCGTCGCGCAGCGTTTCAATCGCTGCGCACATCTGTGGTGTACCTCGGCGCAATGGTGGCGCGCAACGCATGCGCCTACGCTTTGCATCATGAGCTCTACCCACCTCGCCGCGGCGGTCCCGGGACTCACGTCCCCTTCCCCTCCTCCCCCGAGGAGAGCCTTGGGCGTGGCGAGGCCTTTTCCATCGAAGAGAAGATCGCCAACGCTGTCGCATCCGCGCATCGCGAACCAGAGCGACTGCGTCCCCAAGGTTGGCGTCCTTCAAACGGGCGACTCGTCGACGCGCGAGACGGATTGCGCGTTGCCAAAGCCGGTATTCGCGACGATGGAAGAAGTGCGCCGCGCGGACGAGTTGCGGCTGCAGTTGCGCGCGCGATTGCTGCGCGACGGCGCGGCGGCGGGAGCGCGGCCCTACTCCGTAGGCGCAGATTGACGCGCAGAGTCGATTCCACAAGGTCTTCTTTTAAGGAGTGCGGTATGAGATCAATGTTCGATTCCGAGTTTGATGATATGCAAGGCGTGGACGCCTTCCACGACTTCGACCCGGAGTATTTCGAGCGCGGCGCCTTGGACGCATCGGACCCAATGAACGAGAGTGAAGGCGACAGCGTGTTGCTGGAATGCACCGGCGAACTGCTCGATGTCGGCTCGGCGAATCTCGTGCGAGTCCGCAATTCCGCGTACGGCTTTGAAACGCTGCTCTTCATGTGTCCGCGGTGCGGGGAGCATCACGAATCGGTCCGCCTTCGGTGATCTTTCATATTATTAAGTCGCTCCTGGACGATCGACATCCAGAGCGCGGCGCAGAAAGGAAGAAGTGATGGTTACGATGCCACGAGCGTGTCCCGAGTGCGGCGTTGCCGGCGGCGAGCCACATATTCAACCATGCTCGTTCCAACAACGGTGTGAAGCAGCCACTGGGCCACTGCTAAAGTGGCTTGCCAGCCTGCCGGCAGTATACGAGCGGCTCAAGGCCCAAGCGGCCGCTAGCGCCGTCGCAAACGACAGATTCGATGAGGCGGCATGATGTCGACGCAACGCGCCGCCTGATATTGCTCGCGCAGTTGTTCGAGCATCTAGCGGCGCGCATTCACTGCCATGGGTCGGCGTCAATCCGAGAGGAGCTTGAGCGAAGCGCCGTCGACCGACAGGCGAAGATCCACGCCCTTGGCGGTCGTGTGCAGCTTGATCACCACGCCGTTCTGGTTCTGCATCGTCGTTTCCGTGCCGCCGTCAGCAACTGCCGCACCGGCAGACGCAGCGACGTAATTGCCTGCGACGTCCTGCAAGCGCGCAAGGTGGTAGACCTCGCCCGCGGCAGTGATGGACGATGCGCCGACTTGGGCTACGTTTACGCCCTGCAACTGGACCGGATACGACTTGCCCTGGTAATTGATCGTGCCTTTCGCTTCGGTAAAGCCGACACCGACGCCGACGCTGCTACCCGAGACTTCGATGGTTGCGTCCGGCTTCGGAGTGTCCGCGCTCACCGCTGCCGGAACGACGGCAAACGACAGCGACAAAAGTACAGCAGCCATGGTTCGATTCATACAGTTCTCCATATTTCGTTGGTCGAGCGATTTGCGCAATTGGACAAACGCGCGTGCGCCGCCGGCCAAGGCGACCTCACACAGGACACACACTAAACGCACGCGTGCGCCGAGTCGTCAGCGAATCGTCGCTATTCCGTCCTGAATCGGTGAGCGACCAATCGGCCACCAAAAAGCGACCGAACGTCCACGACATCGCTTGCCCGTTGCCTTAGCTTGTCTTCCGCATCAGCCGGTCGACCGAACCGTTGGAGGACATGATGAAGCGAGCCTTGGTGGAACATGCACTGCGCTTGATGCGAACGTATCTAGCCGAGTGCGCAGCGCAGGAGACGCGCCGCGAGCATGGCGCTGGCGAGCTGAACGAGTTGATTCATGCCTGCGCCGAAAGCCTCATCGACCATCGCCGCCGGCAGGCTGTCGCATCGGATCCGCGGGCCGGGCTCGACCCGCTCATCCACGCGATGCGCTATATCGATTACCAGATCGATACCAATCTTGCGCGTGACCATGTTGCTTCGCACCTGTGCATGCGCGAAGAGTCGACCTAGGACAGCGCACTGCTGCGCCTGCTGGGCGCCTTCTTGCCGTGGATCATCGGGCTCTTCGCCTTCGTTGGTCGTTACGGCGGGGCTGCTGATCGAGAATCCGCGAGCCGCCTCGGTGATCTTCGCGCCGGGCAAAATCGGCCCCGTCCACGACTGGCTGGTGCCGGGCGGCGGCTAGCTCGTTATTGCAAGGCACGCTTGGGTGTAATAGGCGTTCAGGACTGCTCGG
>DASXBS010000085.1:0-13256 GCA_036491555.1 Casimicrobiaceae bacterium | reverse complement strand
GGCTGTGGGCATTTCCGGTCGCGCTCGGCGTCATCGGCACCTTCGTGGTCTACCAGATTTACCGCTTCGCGCACACGCACTCGCTGACGCTGCTTGTCTTCACCGTTGTCGACATTGCGATCTGCTGGCTGATCTCGCGCGAATACGGCGCACGTCGGTACAGCTCGCGGTGACTCTACTTGCAGCTCCATCGCGCCCAATTGCGCGGCGCGCGGTGCGCGCTCCGCCCAGAACCCATTGTGCGCTCACATACAAAGGGGCAGAATTCGCTGTTCGTCGCAGCGTGACGCCGACGGAGCCGACGTCTCGGCGACGCGCTGATTACCCCTTTTCGCCCCCGCGCAGATCGACTCGATAGTGACCCCAGCTTACAAAGCCGTTTCCATCTTGCGCGCGGCGGCGGATTGAATCGCCGGCTCGTGACGTGCGCCGCGGTCGGATCGATCGCGTGTCACGGGATGGCGCTCGCGCAGACACCCGCGCCGGCGAGCGACGCTGCGGCGGTGTCCGCGCCTCAGGACAAGGAATCCTCGCTGCCGTCGAAGTGGGACGCGCCCGAACCTTGGCGGACCGACCGCTTCTACCTGGAGACGAGCGTCTTCACGACACACTTCCATTCCGATCCCAATCATGACAATCACCAGGATCTGCTCCTGGGCGAATGGAACATCACCGAGGAGTGGCTGGTCGGTGCGTCGGCGTTCGCAAACTCCTTCGGACAGTCGTCGCAGTACGTATACGGCGGATACCGGTTCCGGCCGTTCGAGAGCGCGCAGCAACTGTACTTCAAGGTCTCCGCGGGCATCGTGCACGGGTACAGCGGCCAGTACCAGAATAAGATCCCGCTCAACAGCTCGGGCTTCGCGCCGGTCATCGTGCCTTCGGTGGGCTACTGCATCGTGCGCTATTGCTCGGAACTGGTCATTTTCGGGACCGCCGGGGCATTGCTCACCGTCGGGGTGACGATCCCCTAGCGAGCAGCCACGCGACGCGGCCTCGATCCGAGCGGGCGCCGGCGAATGCCCCGGCGCCCGCTCGGAATTACTGCGTCGAATAGACGCCGACGCCACCGCTCGGGAAGTTGGCGGCGCAGGTGGCACAACCGGCAGGCGCAGCGGCCGACGAGTACGGCAGATACGCCTGATGCCCGACGGAGTCGATCCCGACCGAATGCGCGTTGTTACCGGTCGCGACGCTGCCGATGATCTGTCGCGTGCCTGCATCGACGACGATGAGCAGCGGCGAGCAGGGGACCGCGGCGGTGCACGCTCCGCCCACGCCGGCCAGTCCGCTCGCGGTGAAGCGGCTCGCTGCGAGGAAATAGCGATTGGTGGCCGGGTCGTACGCGATCTGATCACCGCCGCCCGCGTTGAGCGTCGAGAGAATCGTGCCGTTGGTGCGATTCAGAATGAGGAAGGTCAGCAGCGCGTTGGTGGTGCCCTGCCTGCACATCACGCCGAGGTCAGTGCCGGGCCCGAGATCGATGCCGGTCGGATCACAATTGCCGAGCGGAAAGATCTTGATGCCGTTGCCCGGCGAGGGTACCGGCAAGGTCAGCTTCACGGGGGCCGCCGGCGTACCCACCAACACGAACGACGCGGGAATGACATCGACTTCGCCGTGCGGATTCGCGGTCGAGCCGTCGTTGTTGACCAGGAAGCTCGCGGTGGCGTGATCGTAGACGCACGCCTCGAGCCCAAGCGACGCCGGCCCCCCCGCACCGCTGCCCGGATCGGTGACCAGCACCGTCGCGATGATCTTCTGCGTCACCGTGTCGATGACGGTTAGGAACGGCGGGTTCTCGCCGGGGCTCGCGATCATGAAGATCTTGTGGTCGGGATCGTAGCAGCCTTCGTCCGCGCGCAATCCCGAGGCACCGCCGATCGCGATGGTGTTGACGACGGTGTCGGTGCTAGTGTCGATGATCTTCACCGAGTTCACGTCGCCCACGTAGATGAAGTTGGTTCCGGGGATGATGTTGAGTCCGTCAGGCCCCGACTTGTCGTTGTTCGCTCCGGCGCAGGTCGGGCCGGTGTCGCAGCCGGCGAATCCGCCCATGATCTGCTTGATGAACGTGTTGGTCTTGATGTCGAACACGTCGACCGACTTGTTGTTGCGGTCGGTGAAGTAATAGCGCCCCTTGACCGGATCGACGGCACTGATGTCGAACGAGAAATTGGTTGCCGCGCCGACGTTGGGCACGCTCATGATGGCCTTCAGCGCGACACCCGAATTGTTGTTACTGCTGCCGCCCCCGTTGTTGCAGGAAGCGAGCGCCAGTGCCGCGGCCACAATCGCGCCGCTTGCGATGACTCGATTCATTTTGTTTCCTCCTGGCTAGGACGATCGTTTCGAGACGAATGCACCCCCTGCCCCCCAGCAGCGAGCTATTAAAACTCTATTCCCCGGTAATGAGCAAATCAACGAATCGCGGACGAACAGGGAACTTGAAATCGGCGAGTGTGTGAACGTCAGTATTTCGTAAGTTTTGAGCGCCATGATCCCAGGTACTCTGTGTCCGCAACCCCGCGAGAGGGGTCTTTCGCAAGTCATGCGACAGGCCTCGCTCAGCGTGCCGTCAGCCGAGCACGCTACGCTTGAGTCATGTCCGCGAAAAGCCCCGCCCTGTTGCGCGCCGCACTGGCATTGGCGGCGCTGCTCGGCGTGTTCTCGGTGCACGCGCAGAACTGCGGGCTCTCGAAAATCGACCATACCGTGCAGTACGATGAGTCGGGCGCATGGAATCCAAACGTCTACCGCGGTATTGTGGCGGGGCTGACCGTCGCCGAAATCGGCGGCGCGGTGTGGGAGGGATCGGAGTCGCGCTTCGGCAAGACGATGTGGCAGGGCATCGATTCCGAAATCGTCGCCGAGGTGGGCGCCACTGCGGGCAAGTACATTTTCACGCGCGTGAGACCGGCGGTGCAGGACAATCCGTGCCTATGGTTCAAGGGCAAAGGGAATTACAGTTTTCCGAGCGGCGAGGCAGCCGTCGCCGCGGCGCTGGTTACGCCGTACGTGCTCGAATACGCGTCGGACCAACCTGCGACCTACGCTTTGCTGCTGTTGCCCCTGTACGTCGGTGCCGGAAGGATCAAGAATCAGGCGCACTGGCAAACCGACGTGCTCGCCGGATGGGCCGTCGGCGGGCTGTCGGGGTGGTACGCGCATCAGCGCGAAGTGCCCTTCATGATCGAGCTGCTGCCGCACGGGTTCCAGGTGGGATACAAGCACTCGTTCTGACCGCGCAAGCGGTGCGGTCGAGACCTTGTCGATGCTCACTCGTGCAACCGATCGCGCGGGCAGCGTAAAATAAACTCGCATCCCTGGCGATGAAAGGCACTCCTCGTGCGAACCCTGCTCGTTGAAGACGATGCCCTTCTTGCCGACGGCCTGAGAACGACGCTGACCCGCGCCGGACACGAAGTCGCGCACGCGGCCGCGGGCAGGCATGCAGATCTGCTTCTCGCCAACGAGGAGTTCGACCTCGTCGTGCTCGACATGGGCCTGCCCGACATCGACGGCTTCGAGGTCCTGCGCCGGTTAAGACAGCGCCGTACCACGACCAGCGTGCTGGTTCTGACCGCGCGCGACGCGATCGATGACCGCGTGCGCGGCCTCGACCTGGGCGCCGACGACTACATGACCAAGCCGTTCTCGGTGAAGGAGTTCGAGGCGCGCGTGCGTGCGCTGCTCCGGCGGCGCATCGCGCCGGCAACGCGCTTCGCCGTCGCCGGCATGGCCGTCGACGTCACCGCGAAGCGCGTGCGTATCGATGAGCGCAACGTCGACCTGACGCCTCGCGAATGGGCCTTGCTCGAACTGTTCCTGACGCATCCCGAGCGGGTGCTCAGCAAGGACGAGATCGCCGATCGGCTGCTCACCTTCGACGACCAGCTATCGAGCAATGCCATCGAAGTCCATGTTTCGCGGCTGCGCACCAAGATCGGGGCCGCGGGCTCGCTGATCCGGACGGTCCGCGGATTCGGATACATGTGGGAAGGCGAGGATGAGTGATCCGGTGCCGCGCCCCCGGAGCATTCGGCGCCAACTGCTGGGTTTCCTGGTTCTCTCCGCGATAGTCGTCCTGTCGGGCGCGGCGGCAATCACCTATGTCGTGGCGGTTCAACTGACCAACAACGCCTATGACCGCTCGCTGCTCGACCCCGCGCTGGACATCGCGGACAACGTCCGCATCGACGCCGCAGGCGGCCACGTCGATCTCCCCGAGAAAGCGCTCGAAGCGCTGATCTACGATCTCACCGACAAGGTGATCTTCCAGGTTCGCTCGCCGACCAACACCGTGATCGACGGTGTCGCTGCGCTCCCCGCGCCGCCATCGATTGAGCCGGGTCGGCACATCTTCTTTAACAGCACCTACAACGGCGAGCCCATTCGCGTCGCCGCGCTGCGCTCGGTCACCGGATTCAGCGTGCAGGTCGGAGAAACGCTGCACAAGCGAAACCGGCTAGTGCTGGAAATACTGGTGGCGGAGCTCGTCTCCACCCTGCTGATCGCGCTCGCTTCGATCGCGCTCGCATGGATCGGCATGACCCGCGGTTTGCGGCCATTCGAAAAGCTGCGCGAAGACCTGCTCGACCGGGAGCCGCAGGACCTGCGTCCCCTGCCGGCCGCCGGCCTGCCGGTCGAAATCGCTCCGGTGGTCAGTGCCTTCAACGACCTGCTGGACCACGTCGCCGATGCGAACACGTCGCAGCGGCGATTTTTTTCCAACGCAGCGCATCAGTTGCGCACGCCGCTTGCCGGCCTGCAGCTGCATCTGGAACTGCTGCTTCGGCGAGAGCTGCCGCTCGATGTGCGTGCCGAGCTCGAACGCATGCAGTCGGCAACCATCCGCGCCAGCCGCCTCGCCAATCAGCTGCTCGCGCTTGCAAAGGCGGAGGGCGGACCCGACCGCGATCAGGAGCGCGGCGCGATCGACCTGCGCGATGTCGCGGCGACTGGCGCGCGCGACTGGACCGCCGCCGCGCTGGCCAAGGGCATCGACCTGGGATTCTCGCTGGAGTGCGCGAGTGTCGTCGGAGACCGGCTGCTGCTTCCCGAAATGCTCGACAACCTCATCGACAACGCGTTGCGCTATACGCCAGCCGGGGGGCGGGTGACCGTAAGTACCGGTCAGGACGAGCAGGCCTCCTATCTGAGCGTCGAAGATACCGGCCCGGGCATTCCGGTCGAGGAGCGCTACAAAGTGCAGGAGCGCTTCTACCGGGTCGCGGGAACACCTGGTGACGGGTCAGGCCTCGGACTCGCCATCGTGCGCGAAGTCATCGAACGGCATGGAGCGACGCTGGAGATCCTCGACAGCGCGACGCACGGCGGTACTCGCGTGCGCGCGATGTTCGCGCGCGCAACCATGGCCCGGGCACAACCCGCCTGAACAGCTTCAGTCAAGCGCCCGGCGGCACGGGCTGTCCTACAGTGAAATCGGACGCGACCGACATATCGGCCCGCGAGCAGCCACCACAATGACCGCATTTCATCTTGGGGGCGCACCGTCGTGCGGGCGCCTTGCACGGCCATGTCGAACGCCGAATCCCTGCCCGCGCTGGTTCGACCCTCGGCGCAGTCGCGTGCGCTCGTCGCTCCGGCCAGCGCGATCGATCGCGCGCTCGCCGCGCTCGTGCAGCCGCTCGACAACGTGCGCGACGTGGTCGCGGCGTTGCGCCAGCTTTGCGCAGCCGGACTGGACCAGCTTCCGCTGCCGGCCGGTGGCGAAACACTGGAGCGGTGGCAGACGCTGAGTGCCGTCGCCGCGCACGACCTGTCACTGGCCAAGCTCTACGAGGGTCACACCGATGCGATTGCGATCGCATGGGAACTCGATGACAAGCCGCTTCCGGCGCATACACTCTGGGGCGTTTGGGCAGCGGAATCGTCCTCGGCACGCTTGAGCGTGGATGCCGTCGAAAACGCGGATGGCGCGAACGTGGGTCCGGTGCACGTGACCGGTCGCAAATCCTGGTGTTCGGGCGCCGCCGAGCTCACCCACGCGCTGGTGACTGCATGGGATCAACGACAGCGTCAGCAGCTCGTCGCCGTCTCCCTGCGCCAGCCCGGCGTCATCGTCACCGATGAGGGCTGGCAGGGCGAGGGAATGCGCGCGACGGCGAGTGTCGATGTCGTGTTCGAGCGTGCGCAGGCTCGCGCGGTGGGAGCGCCCGACGCGTACACCTCGCGTCCGGGCTTCTGGCATGGCGGTGCGGGAATCGCGGCGTGCTGGTACGGTGCGGCCGCCAGTCTGGGCCAAGCGCTGGCGCGACAGGTCGCGCGCAAGCCCGAGCCGCACGCTGCCGCGCACCTTGGCGCGGTCGACGTCGCGCTCGCACAGTGCCGTGCGCTGCTCGCCGAGCTCGCGGCTTACATCGACGACGATCCCTTCGCGCCGGCCCAGCGCCTCGCGCTTCGCGCGCGTGCCGCGGCAGAAGCCGCGGCCGATGCAGTGCTTCACCACACGGGACGCGCGCTCGGGGCTTACGCGTTCTGCCGCGACGCGCACTTCGCGCGAATGGCGTGCGACCTGCCGGTCTTTCTTCGCCAGAGCCATGCCGAGCGCGATCTCGCCTCGCTGGGTACGCTCGCCGCCGCGGAGGCGCAATGGGCACTTTGACCAAGGATCTCGACCGGCCAGGCCCACGCGAATCGGATTGGACCGACTGGCTGTGCGAGCACACTTCCGAGGTCTCGCTGGATCGGCTGATTCCGCCGGACTCTCGCGTCGTCGTTGTGGCGCCGCATCCGGACGACGAGCTGCTCGGGATCGGAGGCATCCTGGCGAACGCGGTAGCGGCGCATCGACCGCTGTCGATCATTGCGGTGACCGACGGAACCGCGAGCCACCCGGGATCGCGTATCTGGACTCCGCGTCGACTCGCGATCACGCGCCGGCGAGAATCGCGGCGCGGTCTCGCCAGGCTGGGCGCGGCCAGCGCGCATATCGTGCGCCTCGGCTTCGAGGACGGCCACGTGGCACGCCGCGAGGCGACGCTCGAACGCGTGCTGCGGCGGCGACTGATCCGCGGCGACGTCGTCTTCACGACCTGGCGCGACGACGGACACCCCGACCACGAAGCGGTAGGGCGCGCCGCCGAGCGTGCCAGCCGCGCCAACGGCTGCACGCTGATCGAGGTGCCGGTGTGGACCTGGACGTGGTCGCATCCCGGCGACCGCCGCGTCCCGTGGTCACGCGCGTGCAAAGTCGCGCTCGACGAGCGCACAGTAGAGAGCAAGCGTGCCGGCATCGCAGCGCATCGCACCCAGATGCGCGCCGACGCGAGCAGCGGGCGGCCCCCGGTGCTCGGGCCCGCGAGCGTCAAGCGTTTCCTGCGGATGTTCGAAGTCGTGCTGCGATGAGGGACGGCGCGAAGCACTTCGACGACAAGTACGCGCAGACTCGCGACCCGTGGTGCTATCGCCATCGCTGGTACGAGGCGCGCAAGCGCGCGCTGACGCTGGCGATGCTGCCGGAACAACGCTATGCCCGCGCTTTTGAGCCCGGATGCTCGATCGGTGAGCTGAGCGCGGCGCTCGCGCCGCGCTGCGATGCGCTGCTAGCGTGCGATTTCAGCCCCTTCGCCGCGGCCGCCGCGCGCCGACGCGTGTCAACGCAGCCGAACGTTTTGGTGACATGCGACGCGGTTCCGGCATTTTGGCCGCAGGAGTCGTTCGACCTGATCGTAATCAGCGAGCTCGGCTATTACCTCGACGCCGACGCGCTCGACGACATGGCGGACAAGGCGTGGCGATCACTGGACGCCGATGGAACCATCGTCGCGTGCCACTGGCGCCACCCGATTCCCGAAGGACCGTTGACCGGAGACTCCGTGCACGCGCGCCTGCGTTCGGAGCGCGGGGTCGTCAGCGTGGGCCATTACGAGGACGCCGATGCGCTGATCGATGTCTGGTGCCGTAAGCGGCCGGCATGATCGGCGTCGTGGTGCCGGTCCATGACGAAGAAGCGCACCTCGACGCGTGCCTGACCGCGCTCGACCGTGCGTCGCATCATCGCGCGCTGCGCGGAGAACCGGTCATCATTCTTGCGGTGCTCGACCGGTGCGTTGACGGATCGGCGCGCATCGCCCGGCGGCACGGCGTGGCCAGTCTCGAAGTCGATGTGCGCAGCGTAGGTGCGGCCCGCGCGATCGGCGCGCAGTACGTGCTCCAACACGGCGCACGCTGGCTTGCCAACACCGACGCGGATACGCTTGTCGCGCCGGACTGGCTCGCCTCGCAACTGGCGCTCGACGCCGACGCCGTCTGCGGAACGGTCGGCGTGCACGACTGGCCGCTCGACTCGACCGCGCTGCGCGGCGCCTTTGAATCGCGCTATCAGGACGCCGACGGTCACCGACACATCCACGGCGCGAATCTCGGCATCTGTGCGCGCGCGTATGTTCGTGCCGGAGGTTTTGCTCCGGTGCACGCCGACGAGGACGTCGCGCTGGTGCACTCGCTCGAAGACATCGGCGCCAGCGTCGCCTGGAGCGCGCAGCCGCGCGTGCGCACCAGCGCGCGCCTGATTGGGCGTGCTCCGCGCGGATTCGCGCACTATCTCGCCGACCTGCAAGAGCGGTCGCCCGCCAACCGGCACGTGGACATGCCGGCGACGACGCCGCGATATCGCTGCGGCGCCGATTCTGTATGCCTGCGCCGCGATGTCATAATGGCGCGCCTAGCGACATCCCGGGTCTGAATGTCGCCCACCGCACGCCACTCGAACCGCCACAAGATCGTGCTGACAGCGATCATCAGCGTCCTCGCCACGCTGGTCGCAGTGCTGCTGGTCGTCAATCTGAACACCGGCGAAAAACGCGTCAAGGAAAAGATCGCCCATCTGTACGGAACCCACGACCCGCAGTTCCTGCGCTCGATGGGCGTGCTGCTCGGGCCCGCGATCCTCGACGGCAACCGCTTCGACGTGCTGCAAAACGGGGACGAGATTTTTCCCCCGATGCTCGATGCGATCCGCGGCGCTGCGCGCACGATCGATTTCGAGACCTACATCTACTGGTCGGGCGACATCGGCAAGGCGTTCGCCGACGCGTTGTCGGAGCGCGCGCGCGCCGGCGTCAAGGTGAACGTGCTGCTCGACTGGCTGGGCAGCGGAAAGATGGACAAGGCGCTGCTGGACGAGATGGAGGCCGCCGGCGTCATGGTCCGCCGCTATCACCAGCCGCGATGGTATGACCTCGACAAGCTCAACAACCGCACGCACCGCAAAATCCTGGTGGTCGACGGTCGCGTGGGGTTCACCGGCGGCGTGGGCATCGCTCCCGAATGGACCGGCAACGCGCAGGACGCCGATCACTGGCGCGATACGCATTTTCGCGTGGAAGGCCCCGTCGTCGCGCAGATGCAGGCGGTGTTTCTGGACAACTGGGTCAAGGCGACCGGCGATGTGGCGCATGGCGAAGCGTATTTTCCGCCGCTGGCGAGTGCGGGCAACGGCAAGGCGCAGGTCTTCTCGAGCTCGCCGTCGGGAGGCAGCGAGAGCATGGAGCTCATGTATTTGCTCGCGGTCACCGCCGCCGAGCATTCCATCGACCTCGAGATGGCCTACTTCGTACCGGACGAGCTCGCGCGCGAGGCGATTGTCGATGCGGTCAAGCGTGGCGTGCGCGTGCGCATCATCGTGCCGGGAGGGCACAACGACACCGAGACAGTACGGCACGCCTCGCGGGCGCTATGGGGCGACATGTTGCAGGTAGGCGCGGAGATCTACGAATTCCAGCCCACGATGTTTCACTGCAAGGTGATGGTAGTCGACGCGTTCATGGTGTCGGTCGGCTCGACCAACTTCGACGACCGGTCGTTTCGCCTGAACGACGAGGAGAACCTCAACATCTACGACCCGACGTTCGCGCGCCGCCAGATAGCGATTTTCGAAAAAGACCTTGGGCGATCCCGGCGCGTCACCTACAGCGACTGGACGGAGCGCCCTTTTACCGAAAAGATGTGGGGCTACGCCGCAAAGCTGCTCGGTCCGCAGATCTAAACCGTCTCGGCGGACCGCGCGGATTTCGCGCGATCCGGCCTTGGCAAGCTCTAGCGATAGACGTCCTGGCCGCTGTTCGACTTCCAGCCACGCTCGATATACTCGGCGTCGTCGGCGTTGCGGGCGCGCACACCCATCAGGATGCCGCCTTCCTTGATCCCCGACTCGTAGCGCTTGATACGCTCCTCGGGCATGCCTGCGCCGACCAGCGCGCCGATCAGCCCGCCGGTCGCGGCACCCGCGCCCCCACCGGCGAGCGCTGCGGCGACCGGTCCGGCAACCACGATGCCCAATCCGGGAATGGCGATAGACGTTCCCACGGCTGCTACGACCGCTGCCACGGCGCCGACTGCGCCCCCGATCGCTCCGCCCACGCCGGCGCCTTGCGCTGCCTTTGTGCCGAGCTCGGTCTGCGTGCCGGTGCCGTCATCGGCGAAGTGGCGCTTGCGCGCCTCGTCCGACATGACCAGATCGACATCGTCGTTCTCGTAGCCGCGTGCCGCCGCAGTGTCGTACGCACGCTCGGCACTGGTGCGGTCATTGAAAAGGCCGGTGACCAGATAGTCGTTCGACACCGGAGGTGTGGCTTCGCTGGTGCTGCGGCTGGTACCGGGGGTTGTGTTTTCGTTCATCGTGGCGCTCCTCGTTGATCGCGGCATCGATGCGATATTCCGCGTTCGCCACTATCGCGCGGGCGTCCAGCGCGCGCCATCGGACAACGGCCCGACGTGACGTAGGACGCGCGCGCGCAAGCGCGACGCTTCAGGCGCTCGCGAGATCGAGCGCGGCGACCGCGTCGGAATCGAGCTCAACGCGCGTCGCGGCGAGGAGTTCTTGCAGCTGCTCGAGCGATGTCGCGCTGGCGATCGGCGCGGTCACACCGGGGCGCGTCATCAGCCAGGCGAGGGCGACCTGGGGCGAGGTGGCATCGAGGCGCCGCGCCACCGCGGCCACGGCATCCAGGATGCGCATGCCGCGCGGATTGAGAAATTTTTTCATGCCCGGCCCCCGCGCGCTCTTGCCGAAGTCGGTCTCCGAGCGGTATTTGCCGGTGAGGAATCCCGACGCCAGCGAAAAATAGGTGATGACCCCGATCTGTTCTCCCACGCACAGCTGCTGCAGCGCGCCCTCGAAGCTCTCGCGTTCGTAAAGATTGTAGTGTGGCTGCAGCGTCTCGTAGCGCGGAAATCCCGTGCGTGCGCTGACCGCCAGCGCTTCGGCCAGCCGCGCGGCATTCAAATTCGACGCGCCGATCGCTTTCACCTTGCCCTGTTCGAGCAGGCGCGCGTAGGCCTCGAGTGTTTCCTCGAGCGGCGTCGTCTCGTCGTCCCAGTGCGACTGGTACAGATCGATCGCATCGACCTGCAGCCGGCGCAGCGACTGCTCCGCGGCCTGCATGATGTAGTCCTTGCGCAAGCACTTGTGACCCAGACCCATGTCGGAGCCGACCTTGGTGGCGATCACCACGTCGTCGTGTCGGCCCCGCTTGGCGATCCAGCGGCCGGTGATCGTCTCCGATTCTCCTCCCACATGACCTGACGCCCAGCGCGAATACGAGTCGGCGGTGTCGATGAGGTCGAAGCCGGCGCCGACGAAGGCATCGAGCAGCCGAAACGACATCGCTTCGTCGGCGGTCCATCCGAACACGTTGCCGCCGAAGGCTAGCGGAGCGACGCTGAATCCGCTTCGGCCCAGCGCTCGCTTCAGCATGCGTATCCTCCTTGGGGGATGCGAAGCATTCTAGGATCCCTTGATCCGCATCAGCCAGCGCGCATCGAGCTGGTCGAGGCGGGTCGCGCCGAGCATCGCGAGGTTACGCCGTATCTCCGCCGAGAGCAGCGTGATCGCATGCTGAACGCCGGCCTCGCCGCCGATCGCCGCGGCGTAGCCAAAGGGGCGAGCGACGAACACGAAGCGCGCGCCGAGCGCGAGCGCCTTGAGCACGTCGGTACCGCGACGCACGCCGCAGTCCATCATGATCGGGATGTCCGGGCAGGCAGCAACGATCTGCGGCAGCACGCGCAGCGGCGACACCGCGCCGTCAAGCTGGCGCCCGCCATGGTTGGAAACGATGATGCCCTGCGCGCCGGCGTCGCGGGCGAGGCGCGCATCATCGACGTCGAGCACGCCCTTGATGATGAGCGTTCCCTTCCACAGGCGCCGGATCAGCGCGAAGTGCGTCCACGAACGCTCGCCGCGGTCGGAATAGTCGCGCAGCACACTGGGCGACATGATCGGCGGGCCACGGGTGGCGTCGTTGTTCTCGAAATGCGGCATGCCATAGCGCAGCAGCGTGCGCAGGAACGTACCGAACAGCCAGCGCGGGCGCGTGATGCCATCCCACGCAAGGCGCATGCCGGGACGCATCGGCGTCGAGAATCCGCTGCGCACGTTGTTTTCGCGATTCCCGGCGACCTGGGAATCGACGGTCACGACGAGCGTCTCGAAGCCGGCTTTCGCGACGCGCTCGACGAGCGCGGTGATGCGCGCGACGTCGCCGGGGACGTACGCCTGGAACCAGGTCGCAGGCGCCTCGCGCGCGACCTCTTCGAGGCGGATCAGCGATGAGCCGCTCATGATCATTGGAATGTTGTTCGCGGCGGCGGCGCGTGCGAGGACGAGGTCGCCGCGGTAGGCGAACAGCGCGCTGATGCCCATAGGCCCGATGCCAAAGGCAGACGCGTACGTCCTCCCGAGCAGCGTCGTTTGCTGCGAGCGTGCCGACACGTCCACGAGCACGCGCGGCACGAATCCCCATTCCGCGAAGGCTGCGCGATTGTCCGAGAGCGAAGCGTTGGTCTCGACGGCGCCAGCGACGTAGCCGAAGATCGGGCGCGGCAAATAGCGGCGGGCGGCTTCCTCGAAATCGTCGAGGCAAAGGATTCGACGCAGTCGCCTCGGAACAGCGACGGCCGCGCGGGCTCGCGGCAGCGAGGACGCCGCCGTGGAAGCGGGCGCTGCCGAAGCGGTTACTGGAGCGGGATCGTGCGCGGCAGCGCCGTCGGTGGACACGTATCGATCAGGCGGGAAGCGGATCGCCCGATCGTACGGGCTTGCGGTGGTTCACCGCAAGCCCGTGCAGGAACGGCGGCTAAAGCGCGGCCTCGAGCGCCTGGTCGACGCGCTCGATCCACACGAACTGCAGTTGCTCGCGCGCATCGGGCGGAATGTCCTCGAGGTCGCGGCGGTTGCGCTCAGGTAGCATCACGGTCTTGATGCCGGCGCGCAGCGCGGCCAGCACCTT
>DASXBS010000084.1:0-1943 GCA_036491555.1 Casimicrobiaceae bacterium | reverse complement strand
CTCATGTGGGCCGCGGGCTACGGCAAGACCGACACCGCCAAGGCGCTGCTGGCGGCGGGCGCGCGTCCCGAGCTGAAGGACGACCGCGGCAAGACCGCGCTCGACATCGCCCGCGAAGGCAGCTTCGCCGACACCATCAAGCTGCTGGAAACGGCACGCGCGCCCTGACCCGCAGTCAGCCCGCGCGTGGCCATCCCATGCGCTGCATCAGGTCGTCGCGATCTATCCACTGATGCTTGATCGCCGCCGCGACGTGCAACATGATCGCCGCGACAAGAATCCAACTCGTGACCTGGTGCGCGACGCTTAACGCATCCTTGAGTGGAACGCTCTTCAGCGCCCATGCGGGGAGCACGATGCCGAAATAGCGCACCGGATAACCGCTCACCGCCGAGCCGACATAGCCGGTGAGCGGCTGCACCAGAAGGCAGGCATAGAGCAGGCCATGGTTCCAGCGTGCGGCGCTCGCCTGCCATGCCGGCATCGCCGATTGCCGCGGCGGCGCGTGCGTCGCCCTCCACGCGAGTCGGATCACCATCAGCGCCATCACGGTGAGCCCGATCGACTTGTGCAGGTTGTAGGCATTCACCCGCGGGCCGACGGGATCCTTCGGAATTTCCTGCATCCACCAGCCGAGCGCGATCTGCGCAACGACGATCGCCGCGATCAGCCAGTGCAGCACGATCGCGGTGCGCGTATAGCGTTGCGCGCCGTCAGAAGCGGACATTGGCGGTGAGCCCGACCAGAAAATTGCGTTCCGGCGACGGCTCGAAGTAGCGGCCGTTGGTGTCGCCGACGATTACCGTGCCCGAATAATTGTGCGCGGCGACGTTGTTCAGGCGCGCGAACTCGGTGAACGTCCAGGCGCCCGCGCTTTGAGTCCATCCCGCGCGAAGATTCGCCACCGCGTACGAAGGCGCGTAATCAGTATTGCGATCGTTCACGTAGACCTTGTTCGCGTACTGCGCCTCGATCGCCGCGGAAAACCCGTACCAGTCCGGCGCCGACCAGGTGAGCTCGGCGTACGCGCTCGAAGACGGCACACCCGGCAGCCGCGCGCCCGCCGGTATGATCTGCGGCGGTGTGCCGGTGACCGCTGCGTCGGTGAATTCCGCGAGCAGATAGGTGGCCGAAACATACGCAGCAAAGCCGTTGCCCAGCGTGCCTTCCCATTCGGCCTCCGCGCCACGACGACGCGTCTTGCTGGCATTGCGGTAGGTCGTCCTGCCTCCGGTCGACGTGTCGATGACGATCTCGTTCGTGGTGTCGATGGCGAACAGCGCCAACGTGGCGCGCTGCTGCGAACCGATCAGCGTCTTGACTCCGATCTCGACCGACTTGCTGACGGCAGGTTGAAGCGCGAAGTTGAGTCCCGTCCCGACCGGCTTGTACGCGAGCTCCGCGAAGGTCGGCGTCTCGAATCCGACGCCCGCGTTGGCGTAGACATTCACCTCGTTGCTCGCATGCCACACCGCGCCCAGCACCGGCGTCGGCTTGCTGTAAGTCACGCTGCCACTGTCATTGGGATTCTGCGGCGTGATGTAGGCGTCGGTGGATACGAAGCGTACGTCGCTGTAGCGCAAACCACCGAGGACCGAGAACGCCGGGAACGACCATTCGGCTTGCGCGTAGACCTCGTTGTCGCTGACGTTGTCCTGCTCGTCGCGGCGCAGATCGCCGAGCTGTCCCGAGTTGTTCACGTAGCCACGCCGGTGCTGATGCTGCGTGTCGTACGCCGCGCCCACGGTGACGCGCAGCGGCGCGCCCGCTGCAACAAACCGCGTCGCCATGCGCGCGTCGACGCCGCCGTAGGTGTTGTTGAGATCGGTTACCCCGCCCGACGAGGTCGGCGCTACGCCGGAGAGTGAGAGGTACTGGCGCACCGTGCGCGTCCCTCCGTATCCGGTGACGCGCAGCGTCGTATCCTGGGTAAGCGCCTGGTC
>DASXBS010000083.1:0-30718 GCA_036491555.1 Casimicrobiaceae bacterium | reverse complement strand
TCTCGACGAGGCGACGTCGGCGCTCGACTCGGAATCGGAGCGCCACGTTCAGGCCGCGATGGAAGCGCTGATGCAGGGGCGAACGACCATCGTCATCGCGCATCGACTTTCGACGATCGAGCGCGTGGATCGCATCGTGGTGCTCGACGACGGTCGCGTCGCCGAGCAGGGAACGCACGCCGAGTTGCTGGCACGCGGTGGACTCTATGCGAAGCTGCACCGGATCCAGTTCGCAACCGCGCCCGCCTGACTGACATCGAACCGCATTGCGCATCCTGCATACCGAATCCTCGCTCGGCTGGGGCGGACAGGAAATCCGCATCCTGACCGAGGCTGCCGGCATGATCGCGCGCGGCCATCAGGTCGAGCTCGCGTGTGCGCCGCAGGCGGCCATCCATGCCGAGGCCGGGCGCCACGGCGTGCCGGTGCACGCGCTTGCACTCGATCGAAAGCGCCCGCGCGGCGTGATCGCGATGCGCCGATTGCTGGCGACGAACGCGTTCGATGTGATCAACGCGCACAGCTCGACCGACGCCTGGCTTGACGCGCTCGCGTCGCGAACGCTCGCGTCGCCGCCGCCGCTTACGCGAACCCGGCACATCTCGGCGCCGGTATCGCGCGATCGCCTGACGCGCTGGCTCTACACGAAGGCAACGGCGCAGATCGTGACCACCGGCGACGTGATTCGAAGCGCGCTGATCCGCGACATCGATGCCGCACCCGAGCGCGTGACCTCGATTCCGACGGGCGTCGACGCCGATATTTTTGCGCCACGCGACAAGCTCGACGCGCGCCGTGCGCTCGGACTCCCGCAGAGCGCTGCGCTGATCGGCATCTGCGCGACGCTGCGCAGCTGGAAAGGGCACCGTCACCTGGTCGAGGCGATGCCCTTGCTCTCGCACCGAGATGCGCGGCTCGTGATCGTGGGCGACGGCCCTCAACACGCGGCGCTCGCAGCGCAGATCTCGGCGCTCGGTCTCGGCGACCGGGTGCGGTTGGCCGGCAATCAGCGCGACGTCCCCGCGTGGCTCGCCGCGTTCGATGTATTCGCGCTTCCCTCCTACGCCAACGAAGGCGTGCCGCAGGCGCTGGTGCAGGCGATGTTCGTCGGCGTCCCGTGCGTGACGACCGACGCCGGCTCGATCGGCGAAGTCGCGCTCGCCGAGCACACGGCGCTGGTGGTTCCCAAGCACAACGCGGTCGCGCTGGCCGCAGCGATCGACCGCTTGCTCGGCAATCGGGAGCTCGGCGCGGCGCTCGCGCGCTCGGCGCGCGAGCGCGTGGCGTCCCGGTTCAGCCTCAATGCGATGCTCGACCGCATGGAACGCGTATTTCTTCGCGCCATCGATGAGCATGAGTTTCGCGCCTGAGCCGACCCGCTTCGCTGGGCGCGCGCGCGTGGTTGCGCGCGCGCTCTCCCGCCGCATCGCGCCGCGTCATCGGCCGCGCGATCCGAAGCGCATCCTGGTGGCGCACCATCTGCTGCTCGGCGACACGCTAATGCTCACCGCGCTGCTGGCGAAGCTGCGCGAACGCCACCCCGACGCGAACCTGGTGATGGCGCTGCCGGACGCCTACGCTGCGCTCTATGCGGGCGCGCCGTACGGCGTGCGCGCCCTCGGCTGGAATCCGCGCACACCGGAAGCCTCGCCCTTGTGGCGCGAGCCCGGGTTCGATCTCGCACTCGTTCCCGGCGACAATCGTTTCGCGTGGCTCGCGCTCGCGCTGGGCAGCCGCTGGATCGTCGCCTTCGATGGCGACCGCCCACGCGCGAAGAGCTGGCCCGTCGACGAGTTGCGCCGCTACCCATCCACTCCGATGGCGTGGGCCGACATCGCCGCCACGTTGATCGACGGGCCTCCACCGGCTCGCTATTCGACCCATGCATGGCCTGCACCGCCGGCCGATGCGTTCGACCTTCCGGAGGGCCCCTACGCGGTGCTGCACGTGGGTGCGAGCACGCCGCTCAAGCGCTGGGACCCTGCGCAATGGCGCAGGCTGGCGGCAGCACTCGCGTCTTCAGGAACACAACCCGTGTGGTCCGCAGGGCGCGGTGAGGAGGCCATCGTCGCTGACTGCGCGGACCTGGCGCGCGAGCGCAGCTACGCGGGGACGCTGACGCTGGCGCAGATGTGGCGCCTGCTCGCCGGTGCCTCGCTGCTGGTCGCGCCCGACACCGGCATTGCCCATCTCGGACGGGTCGTCGGCACGCCGACGGTGGCGCTGTTCGGCCCCGGATCGGCGACGATCAGCGGGGCCGGCGACTTCTGGCGCGATGCGCCCTATCGTGCAGTCACGGTCACGCCTTTCGCGTGCCGCGATCAGCGCGTGCTGTTCAAGCGCGAGCTCCAGTGGGTGCGCCGCTGCGGTCGCTCGATCGCCGAGTGCCCGCATCCGCGCTGCATGGATGCGATAGGCCTCGACGCCGTGCTTGGCGCGATCGACGAGCTTCGCACACCCGCGGGCTGAGCAACGTGTCGCGGCCTGCGATCGTCCAGTTCAACCTGTCGCCTACGCTCGGCGGCGCCGAGGTCTACACGGCTTTTTTCACACGTGCGCTCGTGCAGCTCGGTTGGCCGACGCGCCTCGTCGTCGACCCGGCGGCCCGATTCTGGGATGACCTCGACCTCGCCGGCGCCGAGCGCGTGGCGGCCGACTCCGGGCGGCGTTTCGTCGAGGACCGTGAAGTCGCGCTCGTTCACGCTTCGCTGCCTGCACGCCAGCTCGGCGAGCTCGATGGCTGCCAGGTGATCGGCGTCGCGCACCAGGCCGTCTACGACGCCACGCGTCCAGGCTACTACGACCACGCCGACATACTGCTCGCGGTCTCGCAGCACGTGATCGATTCGCTGCGCCGCCACCGCATCGACCACGTCTACCCGATACCGCTGTACGGCGTGGCCGACCTCTCGCGCGGCGGGCCTTCGGGAGAGCTTCGCGAAGGCCGCCTCTTTGATCCCGACGCGCGCAAGCCGCGCGATCGGCTGATGGCGGCATTCGCACGCGCACGTGCAGCATTCGCCGCACCTCGCCGCTTCGAGCCCCGAAGCGGACTCTCGCTTGGCGTGGTATCGCGGCTGGCGCCGCTCAAACAGTTTCCCGAGCTCTTCGAGCGACTGGTGCCGATCCTCGTGCGCCATCCGCGCGTAAACGTCGACATTTTCGGCGCCGCGGTCGGGTACAAACCATTGGCGGCGATGCGTTCGATGCTCGCGCCGCTGGGCGTGCGCGCACGATTCTGGGGTCACCAGCGCGACATTCGCCAGGCCTATGGCGCGATCGACTACCTGCTTACCGGATTGCCCGAACGCGAAGCGCTCGGCCTCAATGCAATCGAGGCGTACGCCGCCGGGACGCCGGTGCTGGCGATCGACGCGCCGCCTTTCACCGAAACGCTGTCCGAAGGCGTCACCGGCTTTTTCTATGCCGACCCGCGGCGCGACGGCGGCGCCGATTTCGAGCGCGTGCTCTCGGGCATCGAGGATGGCGCGCTGCGCCCGAGAATGGACGCCGCCACCGGACACCTCGCGAAGTTCTCGGCATCGCGCTTCGCGCAGCGCGTCGAACAGGCGCTTCAACACATAGTCGCCGGGCGCCGCATTTAGCGGTGCGCGGCACCCACGGGTACAATCGCGCGGCTGCCGGCATGCGGGCAGCTCGGCCCCATGTTCAGCGAAAAAAACATCGTCAACTGGCAACTGTGGGCGTCGGCCGCGTACCTCGCGCTGCTGCCCTCGAACGCGTGGACCTTCGCGCGCTCGCTCTCCTTCGGCCTCGCCGCCACACTGGCTGCCGTGATCGTCGTTGCCGGCTGGGTCGGCCGCGGGACACGCGTGCCGGCGCCGGATCGAGCGGTCCTCGCCATGCTTGCGCTCTGGTGCGCCTGGTCGGTCGCATCGCTGACGTGGTCGCTCGATGTCGCATATTCGTCGAGCCAGCTCAAACGCGAGATCGGCTGGAGTCTGTTGGCAATTCTTGCTTTTTACGTGGCCGCGGCGACGGCGCATGCATGGCGCACGCTGGTCGGTGCCGCGCTCACTGCGTTCGCGATCTATTCGGCGATTGCGATCGGTGCCGTGTTTGCTCCCGGCGGTTGGGATCCGTCGCGCTGGCATTCCGGCGTCGGTCCCTACGCCACGCATGTGGTCCTGGTCGCGCCGCTGCTGCTCACGCTGCTCGCGCCGGCGCCGGCGGGGTTCGGCAGTAGGCGGCGCACGATCGCGCTGGGCATCGTTCTGCTGGCGCTGCTTCTGGTGAGCGCGCGACTCACCGATAACCGCGTGGTCTGGATCGCGCTCGCCGTGGTGTTCGCGACCGCCTCCGTGCTGGCCGCCTGGCGCTGGCACGCTTCGCTCGCCCGCGCGCCGTTGCGCTGGCTGGCGCCGCTGTTCGCGCTGATGATCGTGCTCGGCGTGGTGTTCGCCGATGTCACGCGCGAGCGCGCACAACAGGATTTTCCGCCGCAGACCAGCGTCGCACAGACGCTCTCGGAGGATCCACGTCTGGTGCTTTGGGATCGCACTGCCGAACTCGTTCGCCAACGGCCTTGGATCGGGTACGGCTTCGGACGCGGCGTGGTGGCCGATCAGCTCAAGGGCCCGCTCGGCAATCCGATGCTGTGGCACGCGCACAACATCTTCGTCGCGCAGGTGCTGCAAACCGGCGCGATCGGGCTCGCGCTGTTCGTCGGGCTGCTCATCGCGCTGGCGGCGCGCTTCGTTAGCTATTTCCGGCAGACAGACGACGCGCTCGCGATCGCCGGCGTGGTCGGTCTGTCGCTGCTCGCGGGATTCATCGCCAAGAACATGACCGACGATTTCCTCTTTCGCAGCAATGCCAAGGAATGGTGGGCGCTCCTCGCGATCGTTATGGGCTTCGGAGCGCGCCGCGAGGCGGTCCCAAGCACCCGCGTTTAGCGCTTCAGCGGCGGCGCTGCGCGAGCACCGTCACCGAGCCAGGACGTTCCGGCAACGGCGTTCGCGGCTCGTACTCGGGAATCCACGATTTGAGCCATGCCCTGACTTCGCTGTCGGCGGATTCGCGATCGCGCTGAAGCCACGCGACGATGTGTCCGACGTTGGCGGGGTCGGTGGAGCGCGCCTGCGCGACGCGCAGCTTCGGATGGTGCGTCGGCAGCGTCGCTTCCTCTGACGCGAGCGGCTCCTCATAAAGCTTTTCACCCGGGCGAAGTCCGGTGAATACGATGCGGATGCGATCGGGATCGGCGCCGGAAAGCCGGATCATGTCGCGCGCCAGGTCGAGGATGCGTACCGGCTCGCCCATGTCCAGCACCAGCACCTCGCCGCCGCGTCCCATCAGTCCTGCCTGCAGCAGCAGCTGCGTAGCCTCGGACAGCGACATGAAGTAGCGCGTGATCGCGGGGTGCGTCACCGTCACCGGGCCACCGCGCACGATCTGCTCGCGAAACCTCGGAATGACGCTGCCGGCGCTTCCGAAAACATTGCCGAAGCGCACGATCACGAATTGCGTCGTGCCGTTCTGCAGGCTCTGGCACATCATTTCGGCGAGTCGCTTCGAGGCCCCCATGACGTTGGTCGGATTGACCGCCTTGTCGGTGGAGACCAGCACGAATTTCTCGACCCTGGCCGCGACCGATGCTCGCGCGATCGCCCACGTGCCGAAAGCATTGTTGCGCACTGCCTGCAACGCGTTGGTCTCTTCCATCAACGGCACATGCTTGTAAGCCGCTGCGTGGAATACCACCGACGGGCGCTCGCGTGCGAGCACCTGCTCGACATGCGAGAGGTGCTTGACGTCGCCGACGATCGCCGACAGCGCGATATGCGGGAAAGTATCCTGCAGCGTCTGCTGAACGTTGTAGAGCGCGAATTCCGAAATCTCGAAAAGCACCAGCCGCGCCGGCTTGAATCGCGCGATCTGCATGCAAAGCTCGGCGCCGATCGAACCGCCCGCGCCGGTGACCATCGCGACCCTGCCCCCCAGCCACTCGTTGAGGCCCGCGCTATCGAGCACCACCGGGTCGCGCCCGAGCAGGTCGTCGAGCTCGACATGGCGGATCGTCGTGAGCTGCGAGCGGCCGCTGATGAGGTCCTCGTACGAGGGCACCGTCAGCGCCTCGACGCCGGCCGCAGCGCACAGCTCCGCCACGCGACGCCGGACTACGTGCGCCGCCGACGGCAGCGCGATGATCACCGTGCGCACCCCGAAGCGGCGGGTCCACAGCGGAAGCTCGCTGATCGGACCGAGCACGCTGACGTTACGCACCAGCCGTCCCTGGATGGCCGGGTTGTCGTCGAGCAACCCGACGATTCTCCACTGACGGCTGTGCACGAGCTCCTTGGCGAGGCGCGCACCCGCCTCGCCGGCGCCCAGGATCAGCACCGGCTCGCCGAGCGCCATGAGCGGGCTGTAAAGCCGGTGCTCTTTCCAGATTCTGTAGGTAAAGCGGCTTCCTGCCATCAGGAAGACGAGCACCGGCGGGTAGAGGACGAGGAGGCTGCGTGGAACCATCGCGGTCAACCGCGTCATCACCAGGATCAGCGGAATAGTCACCGCCCCGAGGCCGGCAGCGAGCACGATGCGCTGCAAATCAGGAAGGCTCGCGAAGCGCCACAGTCCGCGATAGAGGCCGAAGGCCAGAAAAATGCACGCCTGCAGCGGCAGCACCCACGCGAGGGTACGGAACATGTCCGTGAGCTGCGGCTCGTGTAGATCTAGGTTGAAGCGAAGCCAATAAAGCCCGCCCCAGGCGATCGCTGCCGCGCCGACGTCGTGCAGAAAGGCCAGCCAGGACCGCCAGTTAGCACTTACTCTCATTCGAACCTTTGGTTTTTGCGCCAATGATACCCGATTCCTGAATACAACAGCATTAACCCCACAAACCAGAGGGCAAGGACAGCCGGGCCGGCGGACGCGCCGCGCAGCAGCGCCGCAAGCGCGGACGCAGTGCTGCCAAGCATGAGCGCAGCGTAGAGCAACAGCGTTCCCCGATGGCCGAGCCCGAGCCGTACCAGCCGCTGGTAGTAGTTGTCGCGGTGCGCGCGCAACACGTTGGCGCCGCCCGCGACCCTGCGCAGGAGCGTGATCGTCGCGTCGGCGATGAAAGGCAGGAAGACGAGCTCGGGAAACCACCACGGCCACGCACCGGTTTCCACCCCTTCGATCCCGAGCACCGCGGCCATGAAGCCGAGCGGCACCGCGCCGACGTCGCCGAGGAAAATGCGTGCGGGTGGAAAGTTGCGCGCGAAAAAGGGCAATGTCGCGGCGGCTATGGCTCCGCTCACCGGTGCGTCGTGCATGCCGGCGCGCGCGCCGGCGAACGCGTAGGCGCCGAAACCGACGACTGTCATCGTTGCCGCGAGCCCGTCGCTGCCATCCATGAAGTTGTAGAGGTTCGTCATCCACACGATGGCAAGCAAGGCCAGAACTGCGGACCACCCGGCGCCGGGCAAATGCAGCACCGCCAGCGCGGACACGATCTGCGCCCCCAAACGCAGCGCAACCGGGACGCCGTGGCGGTCGTCCCACCACGAGACTGCGATAATCAGCAGCAATGGGGCAAACCAGCCTTGGGCGGGTGCAAAACTAACAGTTGCGGCAATCATTCCCGCCCAGATCGCGATGCCGCCGCCGCGCGGCACCGGCTTGCGATGCAGCGAACGCTGATTAGGTGTGTCCTCGGGAAGGTGTCCCTGCCGGACCACCAGCGCGAGCACGAGCCAGGAGGCAAAAATGGCGATACCGGCGCTCGCAGTCCAGTTCATCGCCGCAGGCCATCTGCTCGACACGAAAGTCGTCCGGAAAGCAAGGGCAAGCCGTTGTTTGTACCCATTTTTCAGCCATCTTCTGCGTGCGGGCCCGCGAGCAGCGATCGCCGTTCAATTATACGTACCCGAAATCGCACCTCTCGCCTCTGGGAAAGCGCGTTTCCTTGTTGCAATTAAGCAACACGGTGCAGGAGGGAAATTAAGCCCGGGGGTTTTAGCTTGCCAATGGATTCACCGCTTTGGCACAATCAGATCAACTTCTCGCTAACTCCTGAGAAGGTTCCGGTGGCAGGCAATCGTTTCTTGCCAATCTTATCGTTAGAGGAGAGACCATGAATAAAAAGCTCGTGGCCCTTGCCGTCGGCGGCGCATTCGCTTTGCCGCTCGCTGTGCAAGCGCAAACCGCGAACGTCACGTTGTACGGTCGCTTGAATCTGGACCTTGAATTCGTCAGCGGCAGGACCTGCCAGAACGGGGTAACCGGTGGGGCCGGCAGCGTCGGAACCAGCACGGGCGCAGGCCAAAGCACTGGCGGCGTCGCCTGCTCGGGATTGAACGCAGCGACCGTTCCCAACGCGATCTCGAACAGGACCGTCGATCGGGTCAGTTCGAACTCGTCGCGCTTCGGCATGCGCGGCACGGAAAGCCTGGGCGGCGGCTTGAATGCCGTGTTCCAGATCGAGCAGAACGTATCGGGTGATGCCGGCAATTCCTCCGGCTCGGGCCTGGCAAGCCGGGAAACCTTCGTCGGCCTGCAAGGCGCATGGGGTCGCGTGACGATGGGTAAGTTCCTGATGCCTCAGGACGACCTGCATCCGATCTTCGGTAACGCACCTACCCTGACGACGTCGTTACTGTCGACGGCGGACGTGTGGGCGTTCGGTAACCTGAACAAGGCGCAGGGCGGCTTCGATGCGCGTACGGGCAACAACATCCGT
This sequence comes from Casimicrobiaceae bacterium, assembly GCA_036491555.1. Taxonomy (GTDB): domain Bacteria; phylum Pseudomonadota; class Gammaproteobacteria; order Burkholderiales; family Casimicrobiaceae; genus PALSA-1003. The sequence goes on along the minus strand of DASXBS010000083.1, from coordinate 22,032 downwards.
TACGACACACCGAACATGATGGGCTTCACCGCTGCACTGCAGTACTCGACGCGCGACGGTACGGGCGGCGCCAACCAGACGCCGAACGGCGGCGACAACGGTGACCATCCGTCGGAAATCAATCACGCCTACGTGCTCGGTGGCAACGTCATCTATAGCAACGGCCCGTTCCAGGCCGGCGCCGCCGGTGAATACAACCACGCCGTGCGCAACAACTACGCTGTGGGCGGACCGAACCTGATGGATTATGACTGGACCGTCACCGGTTCGTACAACTTCGGCACGCTCATGCCGGGCTTCGGCCTGCAGGTCGGCCTGGTGTACGAGCAGACGAATTACGACGTACAGTCCGCTGCAGTCGCCGGTTCGAGCTGCAACGTGGGCACCGGCTCGACGTGTAACCTGAAGCGCAACTTCGGTGGCGTATCAGTGACCATCCCGCTGGGTGGAGGCAAGATCTACGGCTTCTACGGCAAGGCGACCAACGGCAAGGGCAGCGCACCGGAAGGAACATCGGTCGGCTACCTCACCCGTGGCGGCAGCACCGGTGTGCAGCAGGGCGAACTGTCGTACAGCTACAACCTGTCGCCGCGCACCATGCTCTACGTCGGTTACACCAAGCTGATCAACCAGTGCAAGGCGTCGTACACGTTCAACATCAACCCGTACCCGATCGCCATTGGTCAGTACGGTGCAGCTCCTGGATCGGCCGGCGATTTCTGCTCGGGCCAGCCGGGTGGCGGCACGTTCGGCATCGTTCACCTGTTCTGATGCCGGATTGATTCATGCGGCGGCGCGAGCCGCTGCAGCCAAACAGTCTGTCATTTGTAGAGTTTGAAGTGATCATCAGGGCGTCCTCCGGACGCCCTTTTTTTTGTCCTCTTGCCGTATGATTCCGTCGTGACCATCGATCGCCTTGATCGCCTGATCGGAACCTTCGACGCCGCGCTGCGCACACTCACCAACGCGAGCACCAGCGCGCGCCCGTACCCGGCCGTGGGCATCGCCGCCAGCACGCTGACGTCAACCGAGCGCAGGCACGCTGCCGGCCTGATGCGCGTCAACCACACCGGTGAAGTGTGTGCGCAGGCACTGTACGAAGCGCAAGCGCTAGCGGCGCGCGACGCCGAGACGCGTGCGCGCCTGCAACAGGCGGCTCGAGAGGAACAGGATCACCTAGCATGGACCACGCGCCGGCTCGCGGAGCTGGGCTCGCGCACAAGCCTGGCCAACCCATTGTGGTACGCCGGGTCGTTCGCCATTGGCCTGGCCGCGGGACTGGCGGGCGATCGTACCAGCATGGGCTTCGTCGTCGAGACAGAGCGGCAGGTCGAAGAACATCTTACCGGTCACATGGATAGCCTGCCGCAACCCGACAGCCGCAGTCGCAGCGTCGTCGCCGCGATGCGCGATGACGAGGTCCGTCATGGCATGGCTGCACGCGATGCGGGCGCGAGCGAGCTTCCGCTGCCGCTGAGACTGCTCATGCGCACCGCGGCGAAAATCATGACGCTGACCGCGTATCGCATCTAGCCGCGTGGGGCACCTGTCTGCCGCCTCGCAGCGACCGCTCCCGGCCGAGGTGCAGCGTCCGCGCTCTGCGCTACACCGCTCCAAAACGGTCGACCGGGGATGCTACGAAGAAGCGCTGCGGACGCGGCAATCCCATCGCCGTGGGCGGGCCTTGCTGTGCGCGGGTATTGTCGCGATCTCGGCCTTCGCGTCGGATCCCGTGCGCGCGCAATTCACGCACGTGACGTTGTACGGCAATCTCAACCTCGACCTGGAGCTGGTCAACGGTCGCCAGCCCGACGGCACCAACCCGACGGTCGTGCGCGTATCGAGCAACTCCTCGCGCTTCGGGATGCGCGGCGTGGAATACCTCGGTGCCGGCAACGCCGCGGTTTTCCAGATCGAGCAAAACGTGCAGGGCGATACCGGAAACGCGCCGAACTCGGGGATTGCCAGTCGCGAGACCTACCTGGGCCTCCAGGGTGAATGGGGTCTGATCAAGGCAGGCAAGTTTCTCACCCCCTACGACGACATTCTTACCATCTTCGGCAACGTGCCCACGCTCACGACGTCGATTCTGTCGACGGCCGCGATCTGGGCACAGGGACCGCTGCAAAAGGGAGAGGGAGGATTCGACGCACGGCTCGGCAATTCGATACGTTACGAGACGCCAAATTTCTCTGGCTTCACCGGTGCGCTGCAGTATTCCACGCGCGATTCGTCGCCCTTACCCACTACCGGCGCCGCCGGCGACAATGGCGACCACGCCTCCGAGATACGCCACGCCTTCGTGGCCGACGTTGCCGGCTTCTACAGCAACGGGCCACTCGATTTGGGGCTAGCCTACGAGACCAACTATGCCGTCCGGCAGACCGGGCTCCATGATTCAGCGCTTTCGGTGGCCGGCGGTTACGATTTCGGCACGGTCGCGGAAGGCGTCGGATTTCGCGTGGGGGCCGTGTACGAATACCTACGCTACGACACCCCGACCGGCAGCCTCGAGCGCAATTTCTACGCGGTGTCGGGGACGCTGAGCATCGGCGAAGGCACCCTGTACGCGTTTGCCGGCCGCGCCGCCAATGGCCTCGGCGGCGCAGTCGACGGAACGCAGATCGGGGGCCTCACGAAAGGACCGAATTCGGCAGCGATCCAGTGGGAGCTTACCTACAGCGTCAACCTCTCGCCTCGCACCATGGTGTACGCTGGCTACGTGCAAATCGCCAACCAGGCCAACGCGTTCTACAACCTCAACATCAACGGCTATCCCACGGCCCAGGGGGCGCGCCTGAACGGCGTGGTCGCAGGCATCGCACACTTTTTCTAGCGCTACGCGGGCGAAGCCGGCGCGCTTTTTTTCCACGCGCGCAACGCAGCGATGCGCGCATCGCGAATACGCCGCGGCAGTTTTGGATCTCCGGGATGGCGTCGAGCAATCGCGGCGGCATCGACCCCGCGCATGACTTCGCGCGCCGCCTGCAACCATTCCCCAGCCACGAACGCGTCGCCCTCGCGACCCGGGCGAGACAGCACGTCCGCCGCGCAGGCGCAAATCAATGCGTCGAGGCGTTCCGGCCGACGCAGCGCGTCGGCGGCCACGAGCAGGTCGAGCAGCGTCGCGGCGCGCAATTCGAGTGCGCGCGCCACCGTGCCATGGTGCCGCGCCACCAGCTGTGCGAGCTCGCTGCAGTCGGCGGGCACGCGCAGGCGACGCGAGACAACCTCGGCGGCGCGAACGCTGGCGCGCTCGTGCGCGATGTGTCTCGGCCAGTCGGTGCGCGGCGTGCTTGACTTGCCGAGGTCGTGCACAAGCACCGCGTAGCGCACCGGCAGCGGATCCCCAACGGACGCGCTGAAGTCGATCGCCTGCAGGACGTGCACGCCGGTATCGAGCTCCGGGTGATGCGCAACCGGCTGCGGCACGCCGAACAGCGCGTCGAGCTCGGGCAGTACGACCGCGAGCGCGCCGCAACGACGCAGCTCGGTGAAAAATCGCGACGGCCGTGCCTCCATCAGCGCGCGCGAGATCTCCTGCCATTGACGTTCCGCGCCAAGCGTCGACAACTCGCCCGATTGGACCAGGCGCCGCATCAGTGCCTCGGTCTGCGGCGCGACGTCGAATCCGAGTCTCGCGGCGAATCGCGCGACTCGCAGCACGCGCAGCGGATCCTCGGCAAAGGCCTCGCTCACATGGCGAAGGATGCCGGCGCGCAAGTCGGACGCTCCGCCGAAGGGGTCGATCAACACGCCGTCGTCGCCACGTGCCATCGCGTTCACGGTGACGTCGCGACGCGCGAGGTCCTGCTCCAGCGTGACGTCGGGCGAGGCGTGAAAGGTGAAGCCGTGGTATCCGCTTCCGCTCTTGCGCTCCGTACGCGCGAGCGCATATTCCTCCTGAGTCTGCGGATGCAGGAAGACCGGGAAATCGCGGCCCACGGGCCGAAAACCCAGCGCGGTCATCTCCTGCGGCGTGGCGCCGACGACCACGTAGTCGCGATCGGCCACCGGGTGACCGAGCAACTCGTCGCGCACCGCGCCTCCTACCGCGTAGATTTTCATCGGTTCTCGCGCGCGCCGCGCATGGGCGAGAGCCCGGTCCGGGTCAGCGGCCGCTGCGCGCGCGAAAAGCGTCGAAGCGGCTGCGTGCTGCGGTGGCCGCGATGTATTCCGGTGCGATCGCCTCGAGCGCAACCGGCGGGTCACCGAAGCGCGCCGGAAACTCGCAGTCGCAGACGCTGTCCTTGCGCATCGAAAGCACATTGTCGCGGCTCATCAGGGGACCCGGCAGGTGCTCGAGAATCCCCGCTTGCAGCAGCGACATCGACTCGCCCAGCGGCAGAATGCGGCGCCGGTGCCCCGACAGTTCTCCGGCATATGCGACCAACTCGCGCAAGGTGTAGACCTTCGGTCCGCACAGCGGATAGCGCTGACCATGCGTGCCATCATCGGGTAGCGCGCGCACGAACGCGCGCGCGACATCGCCGACGAATACCGGCTGGAAGCGCGTATTCGCCGAGGCGAGCGCGATCACGGGAAGGAAGCGCTCGAGCTTGGCGAAAGTGTTGAGAAAGCGGTCCTCGCGTCCGAAGATCACCGACGGCTGGAAGATGGTCCACGCCAGCCCGGAGTCCGCCACCATCGCCTCGCCCTCGGCCTTGGTCGTCAGGTAGCGGCTAGGCCCACGCACGTCGGCGCCGAGGGCGCTCATGTGCAGCAGGCGTTGCACGCCGTTGGCGCGACACGCCTCGACGATGTTGCGCACGAGCACGACGTGCGCGCGCTCGAAGGCGCCGTGCGGCGAGTCGTGCAGCACGCCGACCAGGTTGATGACAGCGTCGGCGCCGCGAATCAGGCTCGCCAGCACCGTACGGTCGTTGAGGTCCGCTTCGACGACGTCGACCGTCGGCAGCAGGATGAGATGCTTGGCGCGCTCGCGGCTGCGCGTAGGCACGCTTACGCTTCGGCCCAGCGCGGATAGCTGGCTGACGAGATGGCGCCCGACGAAGCCGCTGCCGCCGAGCACGACTATCGGCGCACCGTTCATCGCGTTTCGTCCGGCCGATCGCCAGCGGGCACGCTAGCTAGCGCGCTTCCCGCCGGCGTCACCATGCCCAGTCGCTCTCGCAACGGGACATACGGCAGGCCGAGCTGCGCCTGGTAGAACATGGCGTTGGCGAGGACTTTTTTCACGTAGTCGCGTGTTTCGTTGAACGGGATCGTCTCGGCATAGATGGCGCCTTCGATCGGAGTGGCGCCGCGCCAGGCCTGGGCGCGCCCGGGTCCGGCATTATAGGCAGCGGTCGCCAGCACCGGGAGACCGTCGAGACGGTCAAGCACATAGCGCAGATAGAACGTGCCGAACTGTGCATTGATGCTTGGGTCCTGAAGCTGCGTCGCGCGGAAATCGGCGCGTCCGGTCTGCTTGGCCACCCAGCGCGCGGTCGGAGGCATCAGTTGCATCAGTCCGACCGCACCCGCGGAGGACACGATGTTGGCGACGAAGCGGCTTTCCTGCCGTGTGAGGCCATAGACCCACGCCGGGTCGACCTGCGCGTCGCGCGCCGCCTGCGCGATCTCATCGCGATACGGCGTCTGGTAGCGAAGCGCGAAATCATGGCGGCGCTGGGTGCGATCGGCCGAGTTGATCGAGCGATCGTAGAGTCCGTTGCGGCGCGCGACTTCGGCGGCGAGCAGCAGCGTTTCGTCACCCTGCCCTCGCACGATGTAGAGCCATTCGCGCAGCGCTTCGGAACGCAGGTCGAAGTTGGTGAGCATGATTACGCGCTGCACGGCGTCGCGCGCGGTGAACGCCGCCACCGCGGCATCGTCCGGCGGCAAGGGTTCGCTGATCGGCATGATGGCCGCGCCGAGCGCTTCCGCCGCCATCAGCCCGTAAAAATGATGCTCGGTGGCCAGCGTGGCATAGAGCCGGGTGGCGTCATCGCTCTGTCCCGTGGCCGCGAGCGCGCGCGCCTTCCAGTAACGCCACGCCGGATCGAGCGCCTGGTCCTCGGGCATGGCCTCGACGGCCGACAGGACGTCGGGCCAGTTGCGCGCGCGCAACGCCGCGCGCGCCCGCCATGCACGCTGCTCCGCCGTTTGAGTCGAAGCTAGCGCCTCGCGATACCACTCGTTGGCGGCCGGCTGCAGCGTGCGTGCGCCCTGGTACGCGATCAGCAGGTTGCCATAGGCGCGGTCCGCGGGCGGAAAGCGATCGCGCACCTTGATCCATGCCTCGTGCGCCGACGAGGAGTCGCTGCGGGCAGCGCGATCGAGCGCATAGAGCGCGAGTTCGCGGCCCTGCACGGACGTCGGCCGAAACTCGGTCTTGGCCAGCGACTGCGCGGCGCTGCGCTCGGCGCGATCGAGGTCGCGAACGAAAGGCCGCTCGGCGGGCGGCAAGTCGAGCGTGAGGCGCGTTGCCAGACGCGCGTTGCCTGCTTCGTGCGCGAGGCGAAAACGTCCCCAGATATCCTGCGCCGTCAGTCGCTGCAGTTTGAGCATCGCCGCGAACAACACCTGGCACGATTCCGGCTGCTCCTGCCCGCTCGCCCAATAGACGCGCGCCTCGTCGAGCGCGGCATCGCCGTCGCGCTGGCGCTTCCACTGGATCGCGTAGCACGCGAGGTCGGTATCATCCCCCGCGCGCAGCGGATACTCGGCGGCGAACAGCGCCCACTGTTCGCGCTTGGCGAGCGATTTCAGCCACTCGCTGCGCAGACGATCGGCGAGCGGCGTCCCGGCATAGCGCGCCAGGAACGCACGCACGCGCTCGGGATCGGTGTCGTCCAGCCGCAGGCGGATTTGCCAATAGTTCGCGTACTGTTCGAGCGGATGTCCTTTGAGCCGCGGCACCACGCGATCGAGCTTGATCGCATCGTTGGCGCGAAAGGCATCGCGCGCCGCCAGGAAATCCACGTCGGACGGCTGCGCCAACGCATGCGTGCCGAGAACGCACAGGGTCAGCAGCATGGTGCGCAGTGCGCCCTGTCCGCGCGCGAGCGAGCGGGGGTGGGAACGTTGTCCGGCGCAACGGTGTGGCATCGTCGTCATCGCAACATTATCGCTCATTGCGCCAACCACTTCGATTGCAATCACGCTGTCTCCGTTGCGCTGCCGTAACACGCAACGATGTTAAAATCGTCGCGCTTCAGAGAGACTCCGTCCGAACTCACCCTGGGAATTTGTATGCCACCAACCGTTGATTCGCCTCGCGTCGGGATCCTGATGGGCAGCGACAGCGACTGGGACATCATGCGGCACGCCGCGGAGCAGCTCGCTGCCTTCGCCGTCCCCTACGAGGCGCGAGTCCTTTCGGCGCATCGCCTGCCCGACGACACCTTCGCCTACGCCGCAGGCGCCGCCGCACGCGGACTTCGCTGCATCATCGCCGGCGCCGGCGGGGCCGCGCATCTTGCCGGAGTGCTCGCCGCGAAGACCCTACTTCCTGTACTCGGCGTCCCGATACCGTCGAAATACCTGCGCGGCGAGGACTCGCTGCTGTCTACGGTCCAGATGCCCAAGGGCATCCCGGTGGCGACCTTCGCGATAGGGGAAGCAGGCGCGGCTAACGCCGCGCTGTTCGCCGTTGCGATGTTCGCGGTCGGCGACAACGCGCTTGCGGAGAAGCTCGCGACGTTTCGCGAAGAGCAATCGGCGGCGGTGCGCGCCAAGACGCTTCCACCACTGAACAACTAGCCGCTTGCGGCGCGAGGACCAAGCACCCTCACTTGCGGGTCGGCGCCTCGCGTTGCGCGCCGATGGGGAGCGCCGCCACGCGCTCCATCTCCGGATCGGTGTACCGGCACCCCGCTGCGACGTATTCCGCTGCCATCGCCGTCGCGTCGGCACCCCAGAATAGCTCTTCGCCGATGGCGAGCGTCGGCACGCCGAACACGCCGCGCGCCAGCGCTTCCTCGGTGTTGCGGCGCAATGCTTCCTTAATCTCGGGCGAGTCGATGCGCGACTGCGCGGCCGGGATGTCGAGATCGCTCATCAGTTCCGCCCACTCGATCGGCAGGTCGCCCATGCGTCCGTCGCGCCAGACAAACCGGAAGATGCGGCGCACCGCGTCGGGGTGACAATCGGCGGCGATCGCCAGTCGCAGCAGTGGCAGGGGATTGAAAGGGTGGGCCGCCGGAAACTTGAGCTGGATGCCGAGCGCGCGCGCCTGCCAGACGACAAAGCGATACGTAAACCGCCGCTTGGCTTCGATCTCGGCTGGCCCTTTCTGACCGTTCGCCTTGAGCAGTCCGGCGAATAGGACCGGCCGATAGTGAATGCGCAGGCCGGGCTCCAGCCGCGCGAGCTGTTCGCACTGAAGGTAGGCAAAGGGAGAGACGAAGTCGAAGTACCATTCAGCGCTGGCCATGCGGCGCTTCTCCCTGAGCAGCACTCGCCGTCGCGGCGAGGCGCGCGCGCCGCTGCGGCAGCGATGCGATTAACGCGCGCCGCGCATCGTCGCTCATGTCGATCCATCCCGCGATCTCGTCCAGGGTACGCATGCAGCCAACGCATATTCCTGCGACCGGGTCCATCACGCAGATACTCACGCAGGGCGAGGCGATACGCTCGGGGTAATTCCTCATCGCGTGCTCTTCGCCAGGGGCATCTTCGCATCGAGCGCGACGGCGACTCGCGACACTGGCGCGCGCCCGAGAAAATCGCAAATGTAGTGTCCGGCGATGCGCAGCCGGGTCATGTCGATGCCGGTGTCGATGCCGAGCCCCTCGAGCATGTACAGCACGTCCTCGGTGGCGACGTTGCCGGTCGCGCCCTTTGCGTACGGACAGCCGCCCAGGCCCGACACCGAGCTGTCGAACGTCGTCACTCCGGACTGCAAAGCGGTCAATACGTTCGCGAGCGCCTGTCCGTAGGTGTCGTGAAAGTGCCCCGCCAGCGCGCTTGCAGGAAGCACGCGCAGCAGGCAATCGATCAACGCCCGCGTCTTCCCCGGCGTCCCGGTTCCGATGGTGTCGCCGAGTGAAATCTCGTAGCAGCCCATGGAATGGAGCGCCTGCGCGACGTCGCGCACGGCTTCGGCCACCACCTCACCCTCGTACGGGCAACCGAGCACGCACGACACATAACCGCGCACGCGAATCCCGCGTGCGCGCGCCGTCTCAGCCACCGGCCGCACGCGCTCAAGGCTCTCCTCGATCGTGCAGTTGATGTTCTTTTGCGAGAAGGCCTCGGACGCGGCGACGAACACCGAAACCTCATCGCAGCCCGCAGCGAGGGCGGCCTCCAGGCCTCGCAGGTTCGGGGTGAGCACCGGGTAGCGAACGCCGGGCTTGCGGCGGATCGCAGCCATCACGGCGGCATTGTCGGCCATTTGCGGAACCCACTTCGGCGAGACGAAGCTGGTTACTTCGATCGCGGGCAGCCCCGCCTCGGTAAGACGGTCGATAAGCCCGACCTTCACCCCGGTCGGCACGATCGCTTGCTCGTTCTGCAGGCCGTCGCGCGGACCGACTTCGACGATGCGTACGCTCGATGGGATGTTCATCGCAGGAACGGCGCGCCCTTGGCCGCGTCTTCAGTAGGCATGGAGTGGGTCGATCGTGCCGCTGACCGGGAAGCCGGCTTCAATGCGGCGGATCTTGTCGGCGATCTGGCCGACCGACGCGCCGAGCAGCGTGACCGCCGCGATGTGGGGTGTGACGGTGATGCGCGGATGATGCCAGAACGCATGGTCGGCGGCCAAGGGCTCGTGCTCGAAGACGTCGAGCATCGCGCCCGCGATCGACCCTTCGTCGATCGCGTCGATGAGGTCGTGCTCGACGACGATCGCCCCGCGCGCGACGTTGATCAGGTAGGCGCCTCGCGGCATCATCGCGAACGCCTTGCGGTCGAGCAGTCCCCGCGTCGCGGGGGTCAGCGGCAGCATGCATACCAGCACGCGGCTGCTCGCGAGAAACGCAGCGAGCTCGTCGATCGCAAAGCTGCGCATGCCCTGTAGCTGCTTCGAGCGGCGACTGAGACCTGCGACCGGGAAGCCCAGCTTGGCGACGGCGTCGGCCACGCTGCTCCCCAGGACGCCCATGCCGAGGATGCCAACGCCGAACTCGCGCTTCTCGAGTCGCACGCGCGGGCTCCAGCATGCATTGCGCTGTGACTGCTCGTAGTGGGCGAACTCGCGAAACCAACGCAGGACCGCGTAGACCACGTACTCGATCATCTGCTCGCCCATGCCGGCGTCTTCGATCCGGATCAGCGGCACCCCGGCCGGCCAGGAAGCACCCGCCGATGCGACGGTCGCATCGACGCCGGCTCCCAGGTTGAACACCGCGCGCGCTCGACTAAGATCGCCCAGCAGCTCGCGCGGCGGTTTCCACACGATCGCGTAGTCGATCGCGACGCCGGAACAAGGCCAGCGATGCAGCGTTGCGTCCGGAAGCGCCTGCGCGAGCGTGCGCTGCCACTGGTCCGCATCCGGCAACGGCGTATGCAGAAGGATATTCAGGGCTTTCCCGTGGCAGCGTCCGGCGCGACGACCTCGATCAGGTCGGCACCTTCACTTACTTGTTCGCCTTCGCGGTAATGCAGCGCAGCCACCGTCCCGGCCACCAGCGCGATGATCGTGTGCTCCATTTTCATTGCCTCGAGGATCAGCAGTGGCGCGCCGCGCGCGACGGTGTCACCCTGCTTCACCAGCACTGAGATGATGGTACCCGACATCGGTGCCCGCAGATGAGCATCCCCACCCTCGCTCACTTGTCCCGCGTGCTCGAGTGGATCGATGCGTTGCAGGCGGTGCAAGCCATCGTCGATGAACACGTAGCGCTCCGCGCCGAGCGGGAAGACCTCCGCCGCGAAGTGCTCGTCATTTAGCCAGATCTCGAGCTCGTTGTCCTTGCGCACGGCGCGCGCGCTGAAGCGAAGGTCGCCGGTGCGTATCAAGTAGCGATCCCGGTCGATGGTCACGAACGCATCAACGAGAGCATCCGCGCTCGCGTAGCGCACTGCGATCGCATGCTCCGCGCTGTTGAGCCACCATGGATCGACCGCGTGCCACGGCGAGGACGGATCACTCGATGCTTTCGCGCGCTCGGCTGCCTCCCGCCGCAACACCTCAGTCTCCGCCACCGCGGCGATGGCGATTATTTTCGGCGCCGCCGGCGCTGCCGACGGGAAAAGAGCGGAATGCTCGCGAGCGATCAACCCGGTATCGATGCGGCCGCTAGCGAAGGCATCGTGCGCGATCAGCCTGCGCAGGAAGTCGACGTTGGTGGTCACGCCGGCGATACGGTATTGCGCCAGTGCGCGCGCGAGGCGTCGCAACGCCTGCTCGCGATCGTCGCCGCGAACGACGAGCTTGGCGATCATCGGATCGTAGTGGGGGCTGATCACGTCGCCTTGGGCGACACCGGTGTCGACGCGAACGCTGCCGGACACCGCGGGGGCGCGCAGATACGCGATGCGTCCGGTCGACGGCAGGAAGCCGCGCTCGGGATCTTCGGCGTAGATGCGTGCCTCGATGGCGTGGCCGCGCGCCGTCAGCTGCTCCTGGGCGAGCGGCAACGGCTCGCCGGCGGCCACGCGCAGTTGCCACTCCACCAGATCGAGCCCGGTGATCATTTCGGTGACCGGGTGCTCGACCTGCAGGCGCGTGTTCATTTCCATGAAATAGAACGTGCCCTCGCCATCGACGATAAATTCGACCGTGCCCGCGCCGACGTAGCCGATGGCGCGCGCGGCGGCGATCGCGGCGGAGCCCATCGCGTCGCGGCGCGACGCGCTCATGCCCGGTGCCGGCGCCTCCTCGAGGACTTTCTGATGGCGTCGCTGGACCGAGCAATCACGTTCGAACAGGTGCACGCAATGGCCGTGCGTGTCGGCGAACACCTGCATCTCGATGTGCCGCGGCTCGAGCAGGTATTTTTCGAGGAGTACGGTATCGTCGCCGAATCCCGACTTGGCTTCGCGGCGCGCGGATGCGAGGGCGGCGGCGAATTCTTCGGCGCGCTCGACCACGCGCATGCCCTTGCCTCCGCCCCCCGCGGAAGCCTTGATGAGTACCGGAAATCCGATCGCAGCCGCCTGGCGCGCAAGCAGCGCGTCGTCCTGGTCGCGCCCGTGATAACCCGGAACCAGCGGCACGCCGGCGCGGCCCATGATGAGCTTCGACTCGGATTTCGATCCCATTGCCCGGATCGCCGCCGGCGGCGGCCCGACGAAGATCAGTCCCGCCGCACTCACCGCTTCGGCAAACGGCGCGTTCTCGGACAGGAAGCCGTAACCGGGGTGGATCGCCTGCGCGCCGGTCGCCAGCGCAGCGTCGATGATCGCCTCCCCGCGCAGATAGCTTTCGCGTGGCGGCGCGGGTCCGATGCGCCGTGCGACGTCGCAGGCGGCGACGTGCATCGCCCTATCGTCGGCATCGGAATAGACCGCGATCGTGCGCAGCCCCATACGCCGCGCGGTGCGCGCGACGCGGCACGCGATTTCGCCACGGTTGGCGATGAGGACGCTATCAAACATCGCGCCGGTCGCCGTGCGCGGACCTGCCGTGTCCAAGAGTGCCCGACGACCAGCGCCCGATACGCTCGATCAGTGCGCGCATGAAGCGCCATAGCTTGGGCAGCAGCCAGATCGAGAACGCCACCAGCAGGCCAACCACCAGCAGCGCGAGCGCCGGATGCGCGAGGGCGAGATAGACGAGCGTTCCCACCAGCACGTCCTCTCCGAACGACGCCACCCAGTTCGAGAACGGTTCGGGCGAGGTGTTGATCACCGCGCGCGTTCCGGCTTTGGTGAAATGACTGCCAGCGGCGAGCGTTCCGCCAAGGATCGCCGCGGTGATGGTCCATGCCGGCGGCGAATCGCCGAACACGCCGGCGGCCAGCGCCGCGCCCGCCGGAATGCGCACGACCGTGTGGACGGTGTCCCAGACCGTGTCGAAGCCAGGAATCTTGTCGGCGAAGAATTCGGCAAGGACCATGAAACCTGACGCCGCCAGCACCATCGGGTGAGCGAGAACCTGCAGGTGCTGCGGCAGGTCGTACCAGCCGGCGTAGCCCACCGCGCCGACGATGAACAACACTGCGTAGAGGCGGATGCCACTCGCCCATCCGAGCGCGGCCGCGAGTGCGACGAGTTGCCAGGTATCGAGTTGGTCCATGTCAGGCCCGGTGCGGTTGCGTGCGCCTCAGTTGGCCTTAGGTGGCCTTAGTTGGCTCGGTTGACTCACTCGCCGCCGGTGATCCAGGTCGCGTTGCGTCGGGCGAGGAACGCCGCCACACCCTCGCGTCCCTCGGCAGACGCGCGCACACGTGCGATGCGCGCCGCGGTGTCTTCGATCGCGGCGACATCGATGGGCCGTCCGCTCACCGCGCGCAGCAGCGTCTTGCACTCGGCCTGCGCGCGCGGACCGGCGCGCAGCAGCGCGTGCAGCAACTCGCCGATGCGCGCATCGAGCTCACTCGTCATCGCCAGATCGTGCAGCAGGCCTAGGCGAAACGCTTCCGCCGCGCTGAAGCGCTCGGCGGTGAGAAACAGCCGCCGCGCAGGGCGCTCGCCGATGGCCGCGACCACGTACGGAGCGATCGTCGCCGGTACGAGGCCGAGGCGCGCTTCCGAGAACGCGAATTCGGCGTCCTGCGTGGCAATGGCGATGTCGCAGCAGGCGATCAACCCGACGCCGCCGCCGAACGCCGCGCCATGGACGCGCGCGATGGTCGGCTTGGGCAGCTCGTTGAGCGTTGTCAGCATGCCCGCGAGCGCGCGCGCGTCGGCCAGGTTCTGCGCATCGCTGAACGTCGCCATGCGCTTCATCCATCTGAGGTCCGCACCCGCGCAAAAGCTGGTCCCGGTGCCGGCCAGCACCACCGCACGCACCGAATCGTCAGCGCCGAGTTGGCGCAATGCCGCGGTCAGCTCTGCGATCGAGGTCTCGTCGAATGCGTTGTGCACATCCGGACGGTCGAGCACCACGCTCGCCACGGCATGGTCGATCGTGACCCTCAGCGTGGCGTATGCCGGCAGCGGGCGGCGGGAGCCGGGCTTGCGCTTGACGGTTTTTGCCATGCGTCGTCTACATTCTGAATACGCCGAACGTCGTCGGCGCAATGGGGCGGTTGAGTGACGCGGACAGCGCGAGGGAGAGCACTTTGCGCGTGTCCGCAGGATCGATGATCCCGTCGTCCCAAAGCCGTGCGCTCGCGTAATAGGGATGTCCCTCCTGCTCGTAGCGATCGCGGATCGGCGACTTGAACGCGTTCTCCTCGCCGGCGCTCCACTGCCCGCCCTTGGCCTCGATAGCGTCGCGGCGGATCGTCGCCAGCACCGTCGCGGCCTGCTCGCCGCCCATCACCGAAATGCGCGCATTCGGCCACATCCACAGGAAGCGTGGATTGAACGCGCGGCCGCACATGCCGTAATTGCCCGCGCCATAACTTCCGCCGATGATGACCGTGAACTTCGGCACCTGTGCGCATGACACCGCCGTCACCATCTTGGCGCCGTCCTTGGCGATGCCGCCCGCTTCGTACTTACGACCCACCATGAAGCCGGTGATGTTCTGCAGGAACACGAGCGGAATGCGTCGCTGGCAGCAGAGTTCGATGAAATGCGCGCCCTTTTGCGCGGACTCCGAGTACAACACGCCGTTGTTGGCGACGATGCCGACGGGATATCCACAGATGCGCGCGAAGCCGGTCACCAGCGTCGCACCGTAGCGCGCCTTGAAGGTGTCGAATTCGCTGCCGTCGACGATGCGAGCGATCACCTCGTGCACGTCGTAGGGCTTGCGCGCGTCGCTGTTGATGACGCCGTAGAGCTCGTCCGCCGGATAGAGCGGGTCGCGCGGCGGCGAGAGCTCGACCATCACCGGCTTGTCGAGGTTCAGATGCCCGACGATGCGCCTCGCGATCGACAGCGCGTGATGGTCGTCGACCGCGAAGTGATCGGCGACGCCGGAAATGCGTGTGTGAACGTCGGCACCGCCCAGATCCTCGGCGCTGACGATCTCGCCCGTCGCCGCCTTCACCAGCGGTGGACCTGCGAGAAAAATGCTCCCCTGCTCCTTCACGATGATCGATTCGTCGGACATCGCCGGGACGTAGGCGCCGCCCGCGGTGCACGACCCCATCACCACCGCGATCTGCGGGATGCGCTCGGCGGACATCGTCGCCTGGTTGTAGAAAATGCGCCCGAAATGGTCGCGGTCCGGAAAGACTTCGGTCTGGTTGGGCAGGTTCGCGCCGCCCGAGTCGACCAGGTAAATGCAGGGGAGGTTGTTCTCGCGCGCGATGTCCTGCGCGCGCAGGTGCTTCTTGACCGTCATCGGATAATAGGTGCCGCCCTTGACCGTCGCATCGTTGCATACGATGACGCATTCGCGCCCGGCCACGCGTCCGATACCGCAGATGATGCCGGCCGAGGCGATGCGATCGTCGTACATATCCCACGCCGCGAGCTGCGAGAATTCCAGAAACGGCGAGCCCGGATCGAGCAGCGAGCGGATGCGCTCGCGCGGCAGGAGCTTGCCGCGACCGCTGTGGCGCTCGCGCGCGGCGTCGCCGCCGCCCTGCTCGACCGTCGCGACCTTGGCACGAAGGTCGTCGACCAGCGCCTGCATCGCGTCCCGGTTCTTGGCGAAGACGTCGCTTTTCCGGTC
The DNA here is from genome assembly GCA_036491555.1 of Casimicrobiaceae bacterium. Taxonomy (GTDB): domain Bacteria; phylum Pseudomonadota; class Gammaproteobacteria; order Burkholderiales; family Casimicrobiaceae; genus PALSA-1003. The sequence continues at coordinate 6,404 of DASXBS010000083.1, read as the reverse complement.
GATGATCGATTCGATCGCGGGCATGGCTTCAGGAGGCCGCAGGACGAGGATGTCCCGGCATGAGCTCGTAGGGATGGACCCAGCGCGGGTGCGCCTTGATGCGTCCCAGCCAGTCGCGCAGGTTGACAAAGCTCGCCCAGTCGACGCCGATCTCCTCGGGCCAGAAAAGGTAGCCGCACAACGAAAGATCGGCGATGGTCAGGCGGTCGGCAACAACATAACGACGGCCCGCGAGATGCGCGTCGAGTACGCCCCACGCCGCTTCCGCGCGCTTGCGGAACTCGGCGACGACCGCGGGGTCGGGATCCTTAACCAATGAGCGCATGAAGCGCAGCGTCGCCGTGTAGCTGGTCAGCTTATGGTTGTCCCAGAACAGCCAGCGCAGGATCTCTCGGCGCTCGATCGGATCGGCAGCGCCGAATCGCTCGAACTGCTCCGAGAGATAGTCGAGGATCACGCCGGACTGCGAGAGCATGGCGCCCTGATGCAGCAGCACCGGCACCTCGCCCATGACGTTGATCTCGCGGTACGCAGGACGTCGCGTCTCACCGCCGAAATAGTCGACGAAGCGCGGCGCCCAGTCCGCCCCCGCGAGCTGTAGCGTCAGCGCGACTTTGTACGCATTGCCCGACTGCGCGAAGCAATACAGAGTGTATTCGGCGGCCATCACCATCCTCCGGTCGCCATCCAGCGGTCGACCTGATCGAGACGGTCCAGCCCCCAGAAGGGCTCACCGTCGATGATGATGTACGGCGAGCCGAAGACGCCCTTGGCGATTGCCTGCTCATTGGCGCGCTTGAGCGCTTCCTTGATCGAAGGGTCCTCGATCGCCGCGCGCACCTCGGCGGCATCGAGTCCGCACGACGCCGCCACCGCAACGGCTACCTCGGGGGAAGAGATGTCCTGGTCGTCCACGAAATACGCCCGATAAAGCGCGTGCACCACGCGCGCCGCGAGAGCGGGGTCGCGCTGCGCGCTCCAGAGCACGACGCGCGCCGCGGCTTGCGACGGGATCGGAAACTTGGTGGGGACGCGAAACCGGTCGACGCCGTGAAAGCGGGCGCTGCGATGCATGTCCCGGCGCGAATACTCGCCCTTCAGCGGCACCTGCAGCAGCGGCATGGCGCCAGTCTGCTTGAACACGACGCCGAGCAGCACCGGATGCCAGCTCACCTCACGACCATGCCTGGCGGCGAGCGCTTCGATCTTTTCGGAGGCCAGGTAGCCGTACGGCGAAGAAAAATCGAAATAGAATTCGATGGGTGCGGGCATGACGCTCCTTGCTGGTTGCTGCGTTTCGCGGATCCGGTCAGCTCGCCAGCGATCGGCCGATCACCAGGCGCTGGATGTCGCTGGTTCCTTCGTAGATCTGGCAAACGCGCACGTCGCGATAGATGCGCTCGACCGGGAAATCGGCGACGTATCCGTAGCCTCCGTGCACCTGGATCGCGGCAGAGCACACGCGCTCGGCCATTTCGGAGGCAAACAGCTTGGCCATCGACGCTTCCGCCAGGCACGGCCGACCGGCGTCGCGCAGCGACGCGGCGTGCCAAACCATCTGCCGCGCGACCTCGATCTCGGTGGCCATGTCGGCGAGCCTGAAATTCACCGCCTGGTGCTCGATGATCGGCTTGCCGAAGCTGGTGCGATCACGCGCATACGCAAGCGCCGCCTCGAACGCCGCGCGCGCCATCCCGACCGCCTGCGCGGCGATCCCGATGCGCCCCGCCTCGAGATTGGCGAGCGCGATGCGATAACCCTCCCCCTCGCGTCCCAGGAGGTTGGCGACGGGCACGACGCAGTTCTCGAAAACGATCTGCGCGGTATCGGACGCGCGTTGCCCAAGCTTGTCCTCGACACGGGCGGCGACGTAACCCGGCGTCGCGGTGTCGACGATGAACGCCGAGATGCCCTTCTTGCCGGCGAGCTTGTCGGTCACCGCAAACACGATCGCGACGTCGGCGTGCTTGCCCGAAGTGATGAACTGCTTGACCCCATTGAGCACGTAACCGTCCCCGCGGCGCTCGGCCCGGGTCGTGATCGCTGCCGCGTCGGATCCGACGTGCGGCTCGGTGAGACAAAAGCACCCGAGCATCGCACCGGTCGCGAGCTGCCGCAGGTATCGCTCTTTTTGCGCTTCGCTGCCGAAGGCCTCGATCGGCCCGCAGACGACCGAGTTCTGCACGCTGACGATGGTCGACGTCGCGCCGTCCCCGGCGGCGATCTCCTCGAGACCGACCGCGAGGCTCACGTAGTCCATCCCCGCTCCGCCCCACCGCTCCGCGACGACCATGCCGAGCGCGCCGACCTCGCCCAATGCACGCAGCTCCTCGCGAGGGAAATGCGATTCACGGTCCCAGCGCGCGGCGTTGGGTGCGAGGCGCTCGCGGGCGAAAGCGCGCAGAGTATCGCGAACCATCGCCTGCTCGGAGCCCAGCATCATGATCAGAAACGCCGGGTGCCGGAGGGCGCGTTCGAAGCCGCGCTCGATGCGGTCATCACGCGCCGGACGTTCCGCAAAAGCCTTCGCGGATTCGCTGAACGCTCATTCCTTTTCATTTGCGCGAATCGAGCGCGAGCTTGAGCGCAATGCCGGCGAATACGCCACCGAGCACCCAGCGCTGCACGGCGAGCCAGATCGGCCGCTCGGCAAGCCAGTGCGCCGCGCCCGACGCGGCGAGCACGAACAGCATGTCGCCTGCGCCGCCGATCACGATCTGCATTGCAGCGAGGATGAGCGATTGCGCCAGAACGCTGCCGCGCGCCGGATCGACGAACTGCGGAAAAAGTGCGAGATAGAACAGCGCCACCTTCGGATTGAGCATGCTGGTGAGCACGCCGGTGCGAAAAAGCAGCGCGGGCCGCGCGGGGGGAAGATCGCGCCGCGCAAAGAGTCCACCGCTGCCGTGGGGCCGCAGTGCGTCCCACGCGAGCCAGAGCAGGTACGCCGCGCCCGCCCAGCGCACTGCGTCGTAGAGCACCGGAACGGCAACGAACACGGCGGTCAGACCCAGCGCTGCGGCGACCGCGTAGAAAAGAAACCCGGTGGTCGTTCCCGCCAGCGACACCATCCCTGCGGCGCGCCCCTGGCAAAGCGTTCGCGAGATCAGGTACATGAGATTCGGGCCGGGCGTGACTGCGAGCAGAACGCAGGCGACGGCGAAAAGCGCGAGGCTGTCGAGTGGAATCATCGGCGGGTCCGCAACCCTCGCGTGCGCGCGATCAGACGCGCTCGATGGCGATGGCGGTCGCCTCGCCGCCACCGATGCACAGGCTGGCCATTCCGCGTCGGCCACCATATTTGCGCAGCGCTCCGAGCAAGGTGACGATGATGCGCGCGCCGGACGCGCCGATCGGGTGCCCCAATGCGCAGGCGCCACCGTGCACGTTCACCTTGTCGGCCGGCAAGCCGTGCTCGCGCATCGCCGCCATGGTCACTACGGCAAAGGCTTCGTTGATCTCGTAGAGGTCGACGTCCTTGGGTGCCCAGCCGAGCTTGTCGTACAGCTTGCGCATCGCGCCTACGGGTGCCGTCGTGAACAAGCCCGGCTCCTGCGCATGCGTGGCGTGGCCCAGGACCACCGCGAGCGGCGAAAGCCGACGTCGCTCCGCCATCGAACGGCGCATCAGCAACAGTGCCGCGGCGCCATCGGAGATCGAGCTCGAGTTGGCGGCGGTTACGGTGCCGTCTTTGCGAAACGCCGCTTTGAGCGTGGGAATTTTCTGCGCGTCGGCCTTGCCCGGCTGCTCGTCGTGATCGACCACGACATCGCCTTTGCGGCCCGAGACCGTCACCGGAGCAAGCTCCCATGCGAACGACCCGTCGGTATTCGCGGCGAGCGCGCGCGACAGCGAGCGCAGCGCGAACTCGTCCTGCGCCTCGCGCGTGAACGCAAAGCTGTCCGCGCACTGCTCCGCGAAAAACCCCATCAGCTTGCCCTTGTCGTACGCATCCTCGAGGCCGTCGAGAAACATGTGGTCGTAGACCGTTCCATGGCCCATGCGCATTCCGGCGCGGGCCTTGGGCAGCAAATACGGCGCGTTGCTCATGCTTTCCATGCCGCCGGCCACGACAATGCGCGCGCTGTCGGCCAGGAGGGCGTCGTGGGCGAGCATCGTCGCCTTCATCGCTGATCCGCACATTTTCGACAGCGTCGTGCACGGCGTGGCGACCGGCAGTCCCGCTTTCAGCGCCGCCTGACGCGCCGGTGCCTGTCCCTGTCCGGCCATCAGGCAGTTGCCGAACAGGACTTCGTCGATGTCCGCACCCGCCACGCCGGCGCGCTGTACGGCCGCGCGAATGGCGGTGGCACCCAGGTCGGAAGCCGATAGCGACGCGAAATCGCCCATCAGCCCGCCGATCGGCGTTCGCGCGGCGCCGACGATGACAACAGGATCGTTATTCATGTAGAGGCCTCCGACGCCACGGCGCCGACCACCCGCAGACGCTATGCGGCGGGTGTCTTTGCGGCGGGATCGGTCTTGCGCGCCCGGCGCGGACGCCGCACCAGCTCGCCGGCGCAATCGGGACACACGCCGTTGAGCGCGTTGGCGCAAGTCGCGCAAAAAGTGGATTCATAGCTGCAGACATACGCAGCGTCGTCGTCCGGCGAGAGAGGCCATGCGCATCGTTGACAGCGTTCGCGCATCTCCAGTGCCATGTCGTCCTCGTCACTTGGTCTCGTTGAACAGCTCGCGCCCGATGAGCATTCTGCGGATCTCCGACGTGCCGGCGCCGATCTCGTAGAGCTTGGCGTCGCGCCACAAACGACCGGTCGAGAACTCGTTGATGTAGCCGTTCCCACCCAGCGCCTGGATGGCTTCGCCCGCCATCCACGTCGCCTTTTCCGCAGCATAGAGTATCGCACCAGCGGCGTCTTTGCGGGTGGTTTCGCCGCGGTCGCAGGCCTGCGCGACGGCATAGACGTACGCCTTGCAGGCATTCATCGTCGAGTACATGTCGGCGAGCTTGCCCTGCATCAGCTGGAATTCGCCGATCGGTTGTCCGAACTGCTGTCGCTCGTGGACATAGGGCAGCACAACGTCCATGCATGCCTCCATGATTCCCAGCGGTCCACCGGCAAGCACCGCGCGCTCGTAATCAAGCCCGCTCATGAGCACGTTGACGCCGCGTCCTTCCTCGGCGAGCACGTTTTCCTCGGGCACGCTGCAGTTGTCGAACACCAATTCGCAGGTGTTGGATCCGCGCATGCCGAGCTTGTCGAGCTTTTGCGCGGTCCTGAATCCGGGCATGCCTTTCTCGATCAGGAACGCGGTGATGCCGCGTGGTCCGGCGCGGACGTCGGTCTTTGCGTAGACCACGAGTGTGTCGGCGTCGGGACCGTTGGTGATCCACATCTTGCTGCCGTTGAGTACGTACGCGTCGCCGCTTTTGTCCGCGCGCAAGCGCATCGACACGACGTCGGAACCCGCACCCGGCTCGCTCATCGCGAGCGCGCCTACATGCTCGCCGGAGACCAGCGGCGGCAGGTATTTGCGCTTCTGCGCCGCGTTGCCGTTGCGGCGGATCTGGTTCACGCACAGGTTCGAATGCGCGCCGTAGGACAAGCCGACCGATGCCGACGCACGGCTGATTTCTTCCATGGCGATAACGTGCGCCAGGTAGCCCATCGCCGTACCGCCGAATTCGTCCTCGACCGTAATGCCGAGCAGTCCCAGGTCGCCCATCTTGCGCCACAAGTCCGCCGGAAAGACGTTGTCGCGGTCGATATCCGCCGCGCGCGGGCCGATCTCCGCGGCCGCGAACTGACGCACGGTCGCTCGCAGCATGTCGATCGTCTCGCCGTGATGAAAATTGAGTGCCGGAAAATCGATCATCGCGTCCTCGCGGTCACATTCGGCCCGTTGCGCTCATTGCTCACGGCGCGGGTGCATCACCATGAGCGTCTGTTGCATGATCGCGCACAGCACCCGCTGGCCGCCGGTCTGCGCGAACACCTCGCCGCGCGTGATCACCAGTGTGCGGCCCGCCTTGACGACCTCGCCGACCGCGCTCAAACGCTCGCCCGATGCCGGGCTGAGCAGGTTGAGCTTGAACTCGACGGTGAGCACCTCGGAATCCGCCGGGAACAGCGTGAATCCCGCGTACCCGCCGGCGGAGTCGACGATCGTACCGACAATGCCCGCATGAATGTATCCGTGCTGCTGCGTCAGCTCGGCGCGACAGTCGAGCTCGAGCGTGCATGCTCCCGGGGCAAGGCCGACCAGACGCGCGCCGATGTAGCGCATCGCCGCCTGCCGCTCGAAGCTCGCACGCACGCGCGACTCGTAGTTGCCGTCGACCGGTATCCACGCCGGCGCGGTTGCGGCATTGGGGATCACCATGGGCCCATCCAGCAGAGCAAAGCGCTAGACTACCTTCCGTTTACGTAAACGTCAATCAT
>DASXBS010000082.1:0-7825 GCA_036491555.1 Casimicrobiaceae bacterium | reverse complement strand
CCGCTGGCCCCGAACGGGGGCGATATCGGTTAATTCGACTCACCATCCGGGGCGCTGCGACCCGGAGAAGTAGCGATGTTAATTGAAGAGCGCAGTCTGCGCACCGGCGTGAAAGCCGGTGAGGCGATCAAGACGCGCGGCGAAACGCATACAACGCAACGATTTCTGCATGCGACGGCGTACCGGCGAAACATCATACCGCCGAGAAGCGCGGTCGCCAGACCGTTTGAGCGACAAAGCGAAGAACATCAACCACGCTCCAGAGACAGGTCAGGCATTTTGTGCCGCCTCCCAAATGATGCCCTTTAAGCGCATCCATCCTCTCGAATCCCGGCGGCTCGCGCTTCCGGTGTGGCTACGTTCGCGTTCGCAGTCCTCGCCCGCCGCCCGCTAGACGGTGCCCTCGCGGGCACCCATCGCTTCACCCGCCGCACGCCCCTGCCGACCTGGCGCCGGGGAACTATCTAATGAAACGCATGCTGTTCAATGCCACCCAGGCCGAGGAGCTCCGGGTGGCGATCGTCGACGGCCAGAAGCTGATCGACCTCGATATCGAATCCGCCGGAAAAGAGCAACGCAAGAGCAACATCTACAAAGCCGTCATCACGCGCGTCGAGCCCAGTCTTGAAGCGTGCTTCGTCGATTACGGCGCAGACCGCCACGGCTTTCTGCCGATCAAGGAAATCTCCCGCGACTACCTGCGCGAAGGCGAGGGACGCGGGCGCTCGCAGGATCAGCTCAAGGAAGGCCAGGAGCTGATCGTCCAGGTCGACAAGGACGAGCGCGGCAACAAGGGCGCGGCGCTGACGACCTACATTTCGCTGGCGGGACGCTACCTGGTCCTGATGCCGAACAATCCGCGCGGCGGCGGGGTCTCGCGTCGAATCGAAGGCGAGGAGCGTAACGAGCTCCGCGACACCATCGGCCAGCTCGAAGTGCCCGCCGGCATGAGCGTCATCGCGCGCACCGCCGGCATCGGCCGTTCGCTCGAAGAGCTGCAGTGGGACTTGAACTACCTGCTGCAGCTCTGGCAGGCCATCGACGGCGCGGCGCAAAGCCAGACCGGGGCGTTCCTGATCTACCAGGAATCGAGCCTCGTCATCCGCGCCATCCGTGACTATTTCCATCCCGACATCGGCGAGTTGCTAATCGATACCGAGTCGATCTTCGAGCAAGCGCAGCAGTTCATGAGCCACGTGATGCCGGCGACGGTAAATCGCGTCAAACTCTACAAGGACGACGTTCCGCTGTTCTCGCGCTTCCAGATCGAGCATCAGATCGAGACTGCCTATGCGCGGCAGGTGCCATTGCCCGCGGGCGGTGCGATCGTCATCGATCACACCGAGGCGCTGGTTTCGGTCGACGTCAATTCCGCGCGCGCGACCAAGGCCGGCGACATCGAGACGACCGCGCTCAATACCAATCTCGAGGCGGCCGACGAGATCGCGCGCCAGCTCCGTCTGCGCGACCTGGGCGGCTTGATCGTGATCGACTTCATCGACATGGAAAGCGCAAAGAACCAGCGCGAAGTCGAGAACCGCCTGAAAGACGCGCTCAAGTACGACCGCGCGCGCGTTCAGCTGGGCAAGATCTCGCGCTTCGGCCTGATGGAGCTCTCGCGCCAGCGGCTGCGCCCCGCGCTTGCGGAGTCGGCGCACATTCCTTGTCCGCGCTGCCATGGCATTGGCCACATCCGTGGTGCCGAATCGACCGCGCTGCACATCCTGCGCATCCTGCAGGAGGAAGCGATGAAGGACAACACCGCGCAGGTGGTCGCTCAGGTGCCCGTCGATGTCGCCACGTTCCTGCTCAACGAAAAGCGCGCCGAGGTGCACACCATCGAGGCGCGGTTCAAGGTGAATCTGCTGCTAGTGCCCAATATTCACCTCGAAACGCCGAATTACAAGGTCCAGCGCATGCGCCACGACGACCTCAACCAGTCGGAGCCGCTGCCCGCGAGCTTCGACATGGTCGAGCGTCCCGTCGAGGAGGATCCCGTGCGCCAACTCAAGGAAGAGGCGCGCGAAACCCGGCAGGAAGCCGTGGTGAAGGGCATCACTCCTTCGCAGCCTGCACCGATGCCGGTGGAACGCACCGTCGCGGCACCCGCGCCCAGGGAAGAAAACTGGCTCGACAAAGTGCTGGGCTGGTTCCGTACCAAGCCAGCGCAGCCCGCAACGGCGCCGGTTCGATCGGAAACGAGTGAAGCGCCGCGCGATGCACGAGGTCGTGGACGCGGCAACGAGCGTGACCGCGGTGGCAGGGGTGGCGAGGCCGGACGTCCGGCTCGCGACCGGCAACGCGAGGGACAACGCGAAGGTCAGCGTGACGGCCAGCGCGATGCCAACCAATCCCGCGGACAGCGCGGTGCACCACAGCAACGCCGCGACGAGAAACGCGACAGCGTGCGCGGTGAAGCGCGGGACGGCCGGCGTGATGGCCAGCGCGAAGGCCACCGTGACGGCCAGCGCGACAATCAGCGTGAAGGACAGAAGCAGCGCGCTCCGCGCGAGCCGCGTGCTGCGCTCGACACGGCTCAGACCGGCAATGCGGTCGTTCCAGCGATCGCGCAAGGCGAACCCATCGCGACTCGCGATGGCGAGCATGGCGAGGGTGCCCGCCGGCGCAGGGATCGCCGCCGCGGCGGTCGTGGCGGAGATCGAGGCGAGCGCAACGAGGCCGCGCCGGGCGAGCGCAAGGAACCGCGTCCGCCGCGCGAGCCGCGCAGCGAACAGACGACAACGCCTTCTGCGCTCCGAGCGCATCGCGACGAGCAGCCTCATCAGGGGAGCGCGCAGGATCAACCCGCACACCGGGAGCAGTCTCCTGAAATGCAGGTTGTCGACGCAGCGCCGCACGCTTCGCACTCCAACGTACGTGGCCACGACGATGGACGTCCGATGAGCAACGGCGGTGGTGCTGCAGAAACGATCGACGACACGATTCCAAATGCCTGGGTCCCGGTCGCGGCGGCGCGCACCTTTGCGGCGCCGATCGAATCGTCGTCACCGAGCAACGTCTCCTCCGAGCCTGTATCGGTCGAGGCTTCGCCTCCTTCACAGGTCGAACGCGCTGTAGCCGCTGCACCCGCGCGGGCGCCGCTGCCGATCGAAGTACCGAAGGTGTCGATGGAGCTGCCGTCCGACTCGGGACTGGTGCTGGTGGAGACCGCGCGCGAGCGCGCCACCGCCATCGCGACTGAGCAGGAGTCCGAGCAGCCTCGTCAGCGCAGGCAACGCCCTCCCCGCCAACAGCTTCCCGACGAGCCGTTGCAGCTGGTGGAAACGCACAAGGAACCGCCTGCTGCATGACGGGACGGCTCATTCTCCGGGAAACGGCGCGATTTCCGGAGAATGGAATGCGCGATCGCTACCGGCTTGCGCCCACAGGCACCGCGCTCATGGGTGAACCGAGGATGCGCGCCAGATTGCCCAGGATTTCATATATCGCGAAGTAGCTCGTGCGCAAGCCGCTGACACTCGGCAAGAAATCCGACGAAGATGTGGGCTCGGTGTTGGGCAATTCAGTAGCGGCTGGAATCGTCTCGATGCCAGCCGCCGCAAATTCCGCCTGGGCGCGGAGCATATCGAAGCTATGCGCCACCAGAATAACGCGATGGATCCCCGCGCTTTCAAGTATGGCCGCGCTATATCGCGCATTCTCATGCGTCGTTCGAGATCGATTCTCGACCCACCGCACCGCGACGCCGAATTCGAGCTCGAGCGCTGTCCGCATCGGGGCCGCCTCGGGCGCCCCGGATACAAGAATCGGCAAATTCGTCTGCCGCGCAATTCGAGCGCCATAGCGTACGCGCTCGAGGGTCAGCTCGCCGAGCGCGTCACCGCCGTACTCCAGCGCGTTGTGCCGGATGCCACCACCGATAATGACTACCGCCTGGGCTTCCTTGGCGCGCGTGCTGTCGAACGGCGGTGGGGTATGAAGCAGCCCAAGCAGCAATTCGCCAACGACTGGAAGCGAGAGTAGAAGCAGCGACAGCACACCGGTCCACGCCAAGCTGATGCCACTGCGTGGAAAGCGCCGGTGGATCGCGAGCCCCGCCATCGCAATCAGCAATGGACCCGTCGGCGGCAAAACGAGCGCTTTGAGGATGGCCTTCAGCCAGAAGGAGTCCATTAGCAGGCTGCTACGCCGACTGCCCCACTGCGCCGGCGCAGTGACTGCCTGCCGGCACAGCTCAGCGGGCCTTCTTCAGCAGATCCTGCAGGTGGCTCGACGGGACGGCGTAGGTGATGCCGCTGGGTTCTGTGAGGACCGATTCCTTGGTTCCTTTGACGAAGACCATGTTCACCACACCCAATACTTCACCGGTTTCGGGGTCATATATAGGACTGCCGCTGTTTCCCGGGTAAGCGGTCGCATCAAGTTGATAGACGGGAAACGCCCCGCTACTCAGGCGTCGAACAGTGCGCGCATCGAGGTCTCCTGCCCTCATCTGCGGAATAGCAATCGGCGTCACGGCAGAAATGATCCCACGATGCGTCGCTGGATAAGGACCGAGCACGGCACCGATCGGGTACCCGGTGAACAGGATCTCCTGCCCCTCCCTGACATTGCCTCCCTCATGCACCTTCAGCGCAGGTAGCGGTGCACCTGAGAGCGAGAGCACCGCCAGATCCGAGCCCGGGTCCACGGCGAGAGGTTTCAACTGGCGGACTTGCACGCTATCGGTCCCGTCCTTGACCCGGCCAGGGACCAACATCGCAAGCGTCTCGAACTTCGACGAATCGAGTACCACCGGAAGGACGTGCGCGTTGGTGACAACCAGCGTGCCATCGCCTACCGCGAAGCCGGTTCCACGAAACAGGAACGGCGGCGTACGCGTGGGCTCCATCGTTCCTATCGCCACGATCGAACCCTTCACCCGCTCGATCGTGTCCACCCGGTCCGCACCGGCGGCGCCGGCGAAAGCAAGAGCCAACACCAACGCGGCGATGCATCGTGTCCAGTAACCCGTCGTTTTCACAACGATCTTTTACTGGGCCGTCAAGGCAGCCTGCTCATGATCGGTGACGGGTTCGCGACTTGGGCATCAAACGAGTGACGCTCGTTGGAAAACAGTCGGTGGACCCGTCGCACATAATCCTGGGTCTCCGGATAGGGCGGAACGCCGCCATATCGGTCGACCGCCGCCTCGCCTGCATTGTAGGCCGCGACCGCCAAGGTGACTCGACCCTCGTAGTACGCCAGCAGCCACCGCAGGTATGCCAGGCCCCCGTTAATATTGTCCGCGACGTTGAACCGATTCTTGACCTTGAAGCGCGACGCCGTTCCCGCCACGAGTTGCATCAGTCCCTGCGCGTTTTTCGGCGAAAGGGCGTCGGGCTGAAAGTTCGATTCGGTTGCAATGACGGCAAGCGCCAACCGAGGCTCGATCGCGTAGGACGGCGCAGCCTTGGCAACGAGGTCGGCAATCTTCTTCTTCGCCGGCGCGAGGTCGGCGAACGGGTCGGGTTCGTTGTCAACCAGCGCTGGCGGCGCGTCGGGTTCCGGCGGTCGCATGCAGTCCGGGACGACGCTGCTCTGCGTCCCCACGTACCGCTGCATCTGTTGGGCGTAGACGTGTCCAGCCGCGGCCGCGCGTGCGAACAGGAAGGCCGCCATCTCGTCGCTGCGCGCCACCCCGCGTCCGTTGGCGTACATCCACCCCAGCCCGTACATCGCGTCCGCGTTTCCTGCCCGAGCAGCTTCGCAGTACAGCAGCGAAGCCTTGCGCAGGTCCTTGGGCACGCCTTCGCCATGCTCATAGGCAATTGCCTGCGTCACGAGATCGGGCGAGACGTCTCCCGACACCGAAGGGGTCGTGTCCGCGAGTGTCGTCGTGGCCACCGGCACCAGGACGAGCGCAAGCAGAGCCCGGCGGATGCCGCGCATCACGCCGACTTGCCGGTCACCTGCCGCCGCGAGCATCGCGCATCTCCATTGTCTGCGCCGGCTTCCGATGCGATGCCCGCGCGATGTACCACGGCATAGCCTCGCGCAGGCCGCTTCGCGTGTCGTGGGTAGGACGGTAGCCGAGAATGCGCATTGCTTTCGAAATGTCCGCCTGTGAGTGACGCACGTCGCCGGGGCGGAACGCGCGATGCACCAGAGGAGCGACATCGGACCTCTCGCCAAGTTCATTCAAGATGTCGCGGAGCATCCGGTCAAGACCGTTGAGCGACAACCTGCCCCCCACCGCCACATTGAACACTTCGCCCATGGCGTCCATGTTCTCGGTAGTAGCCGCTAACAAGTTTGCCTGCACGACGTTGGCCACGTAGCAGAAGTCGCGCGTCGTCTCGCCGTCGCCGTTGATGACCACAGGCGTGCCCGACAGCACGGCGTCCGTCCAGCGCGGGATGACAGCCGCGTAAGCGCCCTCGGGGTCCTGACGCGGGCCAAACACGTTGAAATAGCGAAAGCCGATGGTTTGTGTACCGTAGCAGCGAGAGAAGACCTGCGCATAGAGTTCGTCGACGTATTTCGTCACGGCATAGGGTGACAGCGGGGCACCGATTTCGGCCTCCGCCTTGGGCAACAGTGGAGAATCACCGTACGTCGAGCTCGACCCCGCAAACACGAAGCGCGCAACACCGGCGTCTCGCGCGGCGACCAGCATGTTCAGAAACCCGGTGGCGTTGGAGGCGTGGGTCGCCAATGGATCCTCGATCGATCGCGGTACAGAGCCGAGCGCCGCCTGGTGCAGGACGATTTCAGCACCGCTGCAGCAATTGCGACACGCGGCAAGATCGGTGATGTCGGCTTCGACGAACCGGTGGAGCCCCCAAGCGCGCTCGCCGACAGCGCGCCGCACCTCCTCAAGATTACGACGATGCCCCGTTGCGAAGTTGTCGACACTGACCACGTGCTGGCCAAGCTGCAGCAGCTCCTCCAGCAGATGCGACCCGATGAATCCCGCGCTTCCAGTAACGAGCCAAGTCCGGGGCCGCGCGCGTACGAGGCTGCGTACGGCCTCGAGGGCGTCTGCCGGCGTAGCTGCTGTCATTACAGGCGCCATACCTCGATGCCGCTTGCCCGAAGCGCGCTCGCATCGGCCTGGCACTTGACATCCACATACAGCCCACCGGTGGCGATCTTGTCGACGTAGTCGCTCAGCGGACGCTCGCGAAATTCGCGGTGCGCCACTGCAGCAACGATGGCACTTGCGCGCGGCAACTCATCCCACGCCCTGAGCTCGACTCCGTATTCGCGGCGGGCCTCGTCCGCGTCGGCTACGGGATCATGCACGTGCACGTTCAGGCCATACGACGCCAGCTCGTGCACCACGTCGATGACGCGAGAGTTGCGAATATCCGGGCAGTCTTCCTTGAACGTGAGACCGAGGACGGTGACCTCTGCGCCCTTCAACCGAGTGCCCGCCTGAATCAATTGCTTTACGGTCTGTTCGGCGACGTATTTGCCCATTCCATCGTTGATGCGCCGTCCCGCCAGGATTACCTGCGGGTGGTAGCCAAGCTTGTCCGCTTTGTGCGTGAGATAGTAGGGATCGACGCCGATGCAGTGCCCACCCACGAGGCCGGGGCGAAAAGGCAGGAAATTCCACTTGGTGCCGGCCGCCTCCAGGACCTCTATCGTGTCGATTCCGATCTTGTGGAACAGAAGTGCGAGCTCGTTCATCAGCGCAATGTTCAGGTCGCGCTGGGTGTTTTCGATCACCTTGGCGGCTTCGGCCACTTTGATGCAGCTCGCTCGATACACGCCCGCATCGATGATGCTGCCGTACACCAGCGCCACGCGATCGAGGGTCTCGGGCGTATCTCCTGACACAACCTTGACGATCCTCGGGAGGGTGTGCTCTTTGTCG
>DASXBS010000081.1:0-15479 GCA_036491555.1 Casimicrobiaceae bacterium | reverse complement strand
CGTCGTCGACGACGGTGCGCTGCAGCGCGGCCAGCGCCTTTGCGGACTGGCTGGCGTGACGCGCGTGGAACTCGGACAGGCGCTTCAGCTGCGACTGCTTCTCGTCCTCGCTCGAGCGCGCCAGCTCGATTTTCTTCGGGGCTTCGGAGTCGGCATGCGGGCTGCGGAACGTGTTCACGCCGACGATCGGATACGAGCCGTCGTGCTTTTTGTGCTCGTAGACCATCGACTCTTCCTGAATCTTGCCGCGCTGGTAGCCGGTCTCCATCGCGCCGAGCACGCCGCCGCGCTCCGATATCGCCTCGAATTCCTTGAGCACGGCCTCCTCGACCAGGTCGGTGAGCTCGTCGATGATGAAGCTGCCCTGGTTGGGGTTCTCATTCTTGGAGAGGCCCCATTCGCGATTGATGATGAGCTGAATCGCCATCGCGCGGCGCACCGACTCCTTGGTCGGAGTGGTGATCGCCTCGTCGTAGGCGTTGGTGTGCAGGCTGTTGGTGTTGTCGTAGCTCGAGATCAGCGCCTGCAGCGTGGTTCGGATGTCGTTGAACGATATCTCCTGCGCGTGCAGGCTGCGGCCGCTGGTCTGCGAGTGGAACTTGAGCTTCTGCGAGCGCTCGTTGGCGCCGTAGCGCTCGCGCATCGCGACCGCCCAGATGCGCCGCGCGACGCGGCCGATCACGGCGTACTCGGGGTCCATGCCGTAGCTGAAAAAGAAGCTCAGGTTGGGCGCGAAATCGTCGATGTGCATGCCGCGCGCGAGATACGCCTCGACGAAAGTGAATCCGTTGGACAGCGTGAAGGCGAGTTGGCTGATCGGGTTCGCGCCCGCTTCCGCGATGTGATAGCCCGAGATCGACACCGAATAGAAGTTCTTTACGTCGTGCTGGACGAAGTATTCCTGGATGTCGCCCATCACCTTGAGGCTGAACTCCGTGGAGAAGATGCAGGTATTCTGCCCCTGGTCTTCCTTGAGGATGTCGGCCTGTACCGTGCCGCGCACCGTCGACATCGCCCAGGCGCGGATCTTTTGCGCCTCGTCGTCGGTGGGGTCGCGCTTGTTTTCGTCGCGAAACTTCTCGAGCTGCTGGTCGATCGCGGTGTTCATGTAGAACGCCAGGATGGTCGGCGCAGGACCGTTGATGGTCATCGATACCGACGTCTTCGGGTCGCAAAGGTCGAAGCCGGAATACAGCACCTTCATGTCGTCGAGCGTGGCGATCGAAACGCCGGAATTGCCCACCTTGCCATAGATGTCGGGGCGGATCGCCGGATCGTTGCCGTACAACGTGACCGAGTCGAACGCCGTCGAAAGGCGTTTGGCCGGCATGTTGTCGGCGAGCAGATGAAAGCGCTTGTTGGTGCGAAAAGCGTCGCCCTCGCCGGCGAACATCCGCGTGGGATCCTCGTTCTCGCGCTTGAACGCGAATACGCCGGCGGTGAACGGGAAGCTGCCGGGCACGTTCTCGGTGAGCTGCCAATGAAGAATCTCGCCGTCGTCCTCGTACTTCGGGAGCGCGACCTTGGGCACGTGCGTGCCCGACAGTGAAATAGTGGTCAGCGCGGAGCGGATTTCCTTGCCGCGGATTCTGACGACGTATTCGTCGCCGGTGTACGCCGCCTTGGTCTGCGGCCACATGTCGAGCAGCTTGCGCGCGCGCGGCTCGAGGCGCTTCTCGCGCTCGTCGATGAGCGCGTCGAGGAGGTGTTCGGCGCTGGTCGTCGTGTTCGTAAGCTGGCGCGATGCTTCCACGTCGGCAACGTGGCTGCTGGCGGCGAGGCGCGTCGAGTAGGGCGAGTTCTCGTCTACCATCGACCGCGCCGCCCTGAGTTGCTGCCGCTCGCGCGCGATGCTCGCCTGCGCCTTCGCCCACGCGTGATAGCCGCGCACGGTCTCGGCAATCTCGGCAAGGTAGCGCACGCGCGGCGGCGGCACGATCGCATGCTGTTTGGTGGAAAAGCGCGTGCTCACCACCGGTAGCTTGCCCGGCGCGAGCTTGAGGCCGGCCTGGGCCAGCCGCGTGGAGAGCGCCTGGTACAGCGCCGTCACGCCGTCGTCGTTGAAGCGCGCGGCGATGGTTCCGAATATCGGCATGGTGTCCGGGGACTGAGCGAAGAGCTCGCGGTTGCGCTGGTATTGCTTGCGCACGTCGCGCAGCGCATCGGCGGCGCCCTTGCGATCGAACTTGTTGATTGCGACGAAATCGGCGAAGTCGAGCATGTCGATCTTTTCGAGTTGGCTCGCGGCGCCGAATTCGGGCGTCATGACATACAGCGACGCGTCGACCAGCGGGACGACCGCGGCGTCGCCCTGCCCGATGCCCGAAGTCTCGACCACGATCAGGTCGAAGCCCGCGACCTTGCACGCCGCGATGGCGTCGGGAAGCGCCTTCGAGATTTCCGTTCCTGCCTCGCGCGTGGCCATCGAGCGCATGTAGATGTTCGGATGCCCGATCGCGTTCATGCGGATGCGATCGCCGAGCAGCGCGCCACCCGACTTGCGCCGCGACGGGTCGATCGAGATGACCGCGATCCTGAGTTTCTCTTCCTGGTCCAGGCGGAAGCGGCGGATCAGCTCGTCGGTAAGAGACGATTTACCCGCGCCACCCGTGCCGGTGATGCCGAGCACCGGCGCCTTGCTCGCTTCCGCCTCGCGCAGCAGCTGCTCGCGCAGCTTCGGAGGAAACGCCTCGGCCTCGAGGCCGGTAATCCAGCGCGCCAGCGTCTTGTCGCGAACATGCGCATCGCCGGCGCGCAGCGTGTCGAGCGTGGTTGGAAGGTCGCGCGCGAGATCGACATCGCACGCGGTCACGATCTCGTTGATCATGCCCTGCAGCCCGAGCCGCGCGCCGTCCTCGGGCGAGAAGATGCGCGCGACGCCGTAGGCATGCAACTCATCGATCTCGGACGGAATGATCACGCCGCCGCCGCCGCCGAACACTTTGATGTTCTCGCCGCCGCGCTCGCGCAGGAGGTCGAGCATGTACTTGAAGAACTCGATATGGCCGCCCTGGTACGACGACACCGCGATGCCGTGCGCGTCTTCCTGCAATGCGCAGGTGACGATCTCCTCGACCGAGCGATTGTGGCCGAGATGGATGACCTCGCATCCGGTCGATTGCAGGATGCGACGCATGATATTGATCGACGCGTCGTGCCCGTCGAACAGGCTCGCGGCCGTAACGAAGCGGACCTTGTGCAGCGGCCGGGTGATCGGGGGCTTCCTGGCGATCGCGACGTCGTTCACGAGCGAATCTCCTCGAGAGGGCGCCTCTTCGTACACGGGCGGGCAACTAGCTTACTCGTCCGCGAGCGTGGCTACATTATATTACGTTTACGTAAACGTCAATCGACCCACAATAAGCGATTGAGGGGACGACGGGCCGTCATCCCTTGCCGCAGGCGCCGCGCATCGCGCCCGACGGCAATTCGCCAGCGCCCACGGGCGCTTCGTCGCATCGTCCGCAGACATGGAACCGCGCGAGCCTTCGACGGTCTGTACGAGGCGCATAATCCCCGCCGCATCGATCACAGGCCTTCCCCATGTCCTTTCCTGTTCGGTTCTCTACGTCCACTCGCGTCCTGCGTCATTCCGGCTGGCGTGGTTTCACCGCGCTTGCGCTGTTTGTTTTCGCGCTGGACGCGCTCGCTGCGCTGCCAGCGGGCGTCACCCAAGGGCCCAGCGTCGAAGGCGTCACGCAATACATGCTGGCCAATGGACTGCGCGTCCTGCTCTTTCCCGATGCATCGCAGCCGAAAACGACGGTCAACATGACCTACCTGGTCGGATCGCGCATGGAGAACTACGGCGAAACCGGCATGGCCCACCTGCTCGAGCACATGCTGTTCAAGGGAACGCCTACCAGCGGCAATCTCATGTCGGCGTTGAGCCAGCGCGGCATGAACTTCAACGGAACGACCTTTTTCGACCGCACGAATTATTTCGAGACCTTTCCGGCGTCGCAGGACAACCTCGACTGGGCGCTGTCGATGGAGGCCGACCGCATGGTCAACTCCAAGATTGCGCGCTCGGACCTCGACACCGAGATGACCGTGGTGCGCAACGAGATGGAGAACGGCGAGAACAACCCGACGCGAATTCTCATTCAGCGCACTCAGGCGGCGGGTTTCGACTGGCACAACTACGGCAAGGACACCATCGGCGCGCGCACCGACGTCGAGCTCGTCGACATCGGCCGTCTTCAGGCCTTCTACCGCATGTACTACCAGCCCGACAACGCGGTGCTCGTGATCGCGGGCGCTTTCGACGTCGACAAGACGCTTGCCGCGGTCGCCAAGTATTTCGGCCCGATTCCACGGCCGACGCGCACGCTCCCGCGACTGTATACCGTCGAGCCGGTGCAGGATGGCGAGCGCCAAGTGGTGTTGCGTCGCGTCGGCAGCACGCAATGGCTCTCGGCGATGTACCACACCACGAGCGCGGCCAGTCCCGACTCGGTTCCGATCGAGGCCGTGGTCGACCTCATGAGCGTGGCGCCGGGTGGACGGCTGTACAAGGCGCTCGTGGAAGGCAAAAAGGCTGCATCGGTCAGCGATTTCGATTACATGGGCTACGATCCGAGCTTCGCGATGTTCCTGGTTCAGGTACCGGAGCAGGATTCGCTTGCCGTCGCGCGCGATGCGCTGCTGGCCACCGTCGAGGGTGTCAAGTCCCAGCCGGTATCCGCGCCGGAACTCGAGCGCGTGCGCGCCAAGAACCTCAAGTACATCGAGGAAACGCTCAATGATCCGCAGCGATTCGGCGTGGCGCTCTCGACGTCGATCGCGCAAGGCGACTGGCGCCTGTTCTTCCTGCGCCGCGACCGCTGGCGCACGGTGACGGCGGCGGATGTTGACCGCGTCGCGGTGGCATATTTCAAGCCGTCCAATCGCACGCTCGGCGAATTCATCCCTGATGCCAAGCCAGATCGCGCGCCGGCGCCGCAGCCGGTGGATATCGCCGCCCTGGTCAAGGACTACAAAGGCGACGCCGCGGTCGCCGCAGGGGAGAGCTTCGACCCGACCCCCGCCAATCTCGATGCACGCGCGCAGCGTTTCACGCTGGCCAACGGCATGAAGGTTGTCCTGCTTCCCAAGTCCACGCGCGGCGCAACGGTGCACTTCGCGCTGCGCATGCACTATGGTGACACCGCGTCGGTCATGGGCAAGGAAGGCGACGCGATGCTGACCGCAGGCATGCTGATGCGCGGCACCGCGACGCGGTCACGGCAGGAAATCGAGGACACGCTCGACCGCCTGCGCACGACGCTGGCGATCGACGGCGGCCAGACATCGGTAAGCGCGACCGGGCAGACGGTGCGTGCCAGCGTCGCACCGACGCTCGACCTGCTCGCCGATGTGCTGCAGCACCCGTCATTTCCCGCCAGCGAGCTCGAAACGCTCAAGCGCGCGCGCATCGCGGCGGTTGACCAGCAGCGTACCGATCCGGGTCCCATCGCGCAGCGCACGCTGGGCCGTTACGAGAATCCCTATCCCAAGGGCGACGATCGCTACACACCCACTTTCGAGGAGGAAGTCGCCGAGTTGAGCAGCCCCGACCTGGCGTCGCTGCGCGCCTTTCATCAGGCGTTCTATGGCACCACCGCCGCGGAGATCGCGGTGGTCGGTGACTTCGACCCCTCGGAGGTGAAACCGCAACTCGAGCGCCTGTTCGGCGCATGGAAGGCGGCGCAACCCTTCGCGCGCGTGCCGCAGCCGCTGGTGGTCAAGCGCCCGACCGCCGTGTCGATCGAAACGCCGGATAAGGCCAACGGCTACTTCACAAGCCAGCTCGCGTTTGCGCTCGACGATCGTGATCCTGACTATCCCGCGATGATGCTGGCCAACTACGTCCTGGGCGGATCGGGCAACTCGCGTCTGTGGAATCGCATTCGCCAGAAAGAAGGCCTGAGTTATGGCATCGGATCGTCGCTGCGCGCGAGCTCGTTCGAGCCCAGCAGTGCGATGACCGTGAACGCGATCTTCGCGCCCGAGAATCTGGAAAAGCTAAGAGGCGGCATTCGAGATGAGCTCGCCCGCGCCACGGGTGAAGGCTTCAGCGAGCAGGAAATCGCTGAAGGCAAGCGCGCGCTGCTGGAGCAGCGCAAGCTCGCGCGCAGCCAGGATACGGCGCTCGCCCAGGGTCTGGTCGAGCAGGCGTATGTCGGGCGCACCTTCGCGTACTCGGCGCAGGTCGACACCGCGATCGCGGCGCTGACGCCGGCACAGGTCAACGCGGCGCTGCGCAAGTACGTCCGGCCCGAGGCGTTTGCCTCCTTCTACGCGGGAGATTTCGCGAAAAAGCAGTAGTCGGCGCGAAACGCTGCGGCGCTACCAGGCGCCGACCAGCTCGCTCAGCGCGGCGGCGATGCCCGGCGCGCAGGCCAGCACCGGCGCCGGTGCGCGCAGCCCCTTGAGCCCGGGGAACGGCGCGGTGAAGCCGCCCGCTTCCTCGACCAGCAGCAGCCCGGCGAGCGCGTCCCACGCGTTGAGCGAGAGCTCGACGAAGGCGTCGTAGCGACCGGCCGCCACGTGCGCGAGCTGCAGCGCACCGGCGCCCATGTTGCGCATTGCCACGCCTTGGTCCATCAGCGCCTTGCGGACCGCGATATAGCGCGGCTCGGGGTGTCTGTCGTGGTGGCCCAGGCACATGAACGTGCGCGCGAGCTGCGCACAGTCGCTCACCCGGAGTGCGGACTCATCGCCGTCGCGCGTGAGCCACGCGCCGTGGCCGCGGCGCGCGTGGAAGATTTCATCGTGCTCGGGATCGGCCACCACACCGATCTCGCGGCGTCCGGATTCCATGTAGGCGATCGACACGCAGTAATAGCGCGCGCCGCGCAGAAAATTGTGCGTGCCGTCAATCGGATCGACGACCCACAGGTGCTCGTGCGTTCCGGAAAACTGCGCCGCCGACTCTTCGCCCAGGAACGCGTCGCCGGGGAATTCGCGGCGGACCTCGGCGCGAATCAGCTCCTCGACCGCGCGATCGGCCATGCTGACGTAGTCCTGCGTGCCCTTCGACTCCACGGCGAGCGTGTCGCGATCGACGAAATAACGGTGAGCGAGCGCCGCGGCGCGCTGTCCGATCTGTTGCGCGGCGACGTAACGAGCGACGATCGACAAGGCAGCTCCAGTCTTCGCGGGTCCTGGGACGCAGCTGGCGCAATGCGCGGACATCGCGCGAGCAAGGCAGGACAATGCTTGAATTGCGCACGCAAGTAAACGAAAATGCGCGAAAATGCTCTATTGCAGCACGAGCTGACATCGTGCCGATAACAAACGCTCTCGGGCATGAGGGCGACGCGGCCCAACCGGTCTCCAGGCCGCGAGGACAACAAGTTGCAGAACACGACCCGATTCGCTACCGGTAGGCCGCTCGACGTCATCTGTCTAGGGCGGTTTGCGGTCGACTTCTACGCGCAGCAGATCGGCGCGCGCCTGGAAGACGTCACCAGCTTCGCCAAGTACCTCGGCGGCTCGTCGGCCAACACCGCGTTCGGGTGCGCGCGTCTCGGGCTCAAGGCTGCGCTGATCTCGCGCGTCGGCGACGACGCCAACGGCCGCTTTTTGGTCGAGACCATCGCGCGCGAAGGTTGCGACGTCAGCCACGTCAGCGTCGACCCCGCGCGACTGACCGGCGCGGTGGTGCTCGGCATCAAGGACAAGGACACCTTCCCGCTCATTTTCATGCGCGAGAATTGCGCCGACATGGCGATCACCGAAGCCGACGTCGAGGAAGCCTTCATCGCGAGAAGCCGCGCGCTGCTCATCACCGGCACGCACTTCTCAACCGAATACATCGACCGCATCAGCAACCTCGCGCTCGACCGCGCACGCGCCAACGACGTGCGCACGATCCTCGACATCGACTACCGACCGGTGCTCTGGGGGCTGACCGTGCGCGGCGACGGCGAGACACGCTTCATTGAGTCCGGAACGGTCACGCGGCACCTGCAGCGCATCCTGCCCAAGTTCGACCTGATCATCGGCACGCTCGAGGAATTCAACATCGCCGGTGGCAGCACCGACATCATGGCCTCGCTCGCCGCGGTGCGCGTGGTCACCCGTGCGACTTTGGTGGTCAAGCGCGGACCGCTCGGTTGCGCGGTGATCGACGGCGCGATACCCAAGTCGCTCGACGATGCGTTCAACGGCAAGGGCGTGAACGTCGCCGTGCTCAACGTGCTCGGCGCCGGAGATGCCTTCTCGTCAGGCTTCCAGTCGGGATGGGTACGCGGCGAGTCGTACGACGCGTGCTGCCGCTACGCAAACGCGTGCGGAGCGCTGGTGGTATCGCGACACGGGTGCGCGCCGGCGATGCCCACGCGCGTCGAGCTCGACTACTACCTGGCGCACGCCGACGCGATCCCGCGTCCGGACCAGGATGCGAAGCTCACGCGCCTGCACCGCGTGACCGCGCCGCGCACGTCGCATCCCGAGGTGTTCGCGTTCGCGTTCGATCACCGTAATCAGTTCTTCGAGCTCGCGCAGGAAGCTGGCGTCGACGAATCGCGCATCGGCCGCCTCAAGCAGCTTTTCGTCGACGCCGTCGCCGAAGCCAGCGCCGCGCTGGGACTGGCGGGCAGCACCGGCCTACTTTGCGACGATCGTTATGGCCAGGACGCGCTCAACGCGGCCTCCGGACGTGGCTGGTGGATCGGCCGCCCGGTCGAACTGCCGGGATCGTACCCGCTGGAGTTCGATCGCGGGCGCTCGATCGGGACGCAGCTCGTCGCGTGGCCGCGCGAGCACATCGTCAAATGCCTGGTGAAATTCCACCCCGACGACGACCTCGACCTTCGCCTGGAGCAGGAAGCACAGATCCGCGCGCTCTACGACGCGACGCAGGCGAGCGGGCATGAGCTGTTGCTCGAGGTCATCCCGCCGCCGCACCTGCCGCGCACTCCCGACACCATGCTTCGTGCACTCAAGCGCCTCTACAACCTCGAGATCTATCCGGAGTGGTGGAAGCTCGAGCCGATGACCGCAGCCGAATGGGTCTCGATCGATGCGCTGATCACCGAGCGCGACCCGTACTGCCGCGGTGTGGTGATTCTCGGACTTGCGGCGCCCATGGACGAGCTCGCCGCCGGATTCCACGAGGCGCGCGCGAGCACGAGTTGCCGCGGCTTCGCGGTCGGGCGCACAGTGTTTCACGATGCTTCGAAGCGCTGGCTGGCCGGCACGTGCGACGACGCCGGGCTCAAGCGCGCAGTCCGCGAGCGCTACGAGGCGCTGATCCGGATTTGGCGCGAATCCCGCAACGAGCGCCTTCGCGAGCGCGTTGCATGATGTGCTCGTCGCGACTTACATCGATGAGTGCGATGCGCCACGCCGAGTTCCGCGTTTGCCGATGAACCGCAACGCCCAGCGCGCAAGCTCTCGATGAGCACGACCATCCGCCTGACCATGGCGCAGGCGCTGGTGCGTTATCTTGCCGCGCAGCGCGTCGTCAGCAGCGAGGGCGAGGTCGCGCTGTTTGCCGGCGTGTTCGCGATCTTCGGTCACGGCAACGTCGCCGGCATGGGCGAAGCGCTGTATGCCGAGCGCGCGAAGCTGCCCACCTACCGCGCGCACAACGAGCAGGCGATGGCGCACGCCGCGATCGCGTACGCGAAGGCGAGCATGCGTCGGCGCATGATGGCGTGTACCACCTCGATCGGACCGGGTGCAACCAACCTGGTCACCGCGGCGGCGCTGGCACACGTCAACCGCCTGCCAGTGCTGCTGCTGCCCGGGGACGTGTTCGTCTCGCGCGCACCCGACCCGGTGCTGCAGCAGGTCGAGGATTTCCAGGACGGAACCGTGTCGGCCAACGACTGCCTGCGTCCGGTGTCGCGCTATTTCGATCGCATCGTCGCCCCGGAGCAACTGATCAGCGCGCTGCCCCGCGCGCTGCACGTGCTCACCGATCCCGCGCTGTGCGGTCCGGTGACGCTGGCGCTGCCGCAGGACGTGCAGACCATGGCGTACGACTATCCCGAGGCGCTGTTCGCCTCCTCGACGGTCAGCCTGCGTGCGCCGCCGCCCGCGCCCGACCAGCTCGAGCGCGCGTCGGCGCTGCTGCGCACCGCCAGGCGTCCGCTGCTCGTATGCGGCGGCGGAGTGCTTTACGGCTTCGCGAGCGACGCGCTGCGCGCATTTGTCGATGCGCACGGCGTGCCAGTGGCGGAGACGCAGGCAGGCAAGGGGGCGCTGCCGTGGAACCATCCGTTGCAGCTCGGCGCGCTGGGCGTGACCGGCTCGCCCGCGGCCAACGAGATCGCACGCGAGGCCGATGTCGTGATCGCGGTGGGCACGCGGTTGCAGGATTTCATCACCGGTTCGCATTCGCTGTTCCCGCAGGCGGCGATCGTCAGCCTGAACGTGAACGGCTTCGATGCGCTCAAGTGGCGCGGAGCCGCGCTGTGCGCCGACGCGGCTGCCGGTCTCGCCGCGCTGTCGCGGGCGCTTCCCAAGTGGCGCTCCGATCCGGCGTGGCAATCGAGCGCGGTCGCCAAGGCCGCCGAATGGCGCGATGCCGTCGAGCGCATCACCGGCAAGCGCGATCCTAAACTGCCCTACGAAGGCGAAGTCATCGGCGCGGTGCAGCGCTCGAGCGCCGACTCGACGGTCCGCGACATCGTCGTCTGCGCGGCGGGCACGCTGCCCGCCGAGCTGCACAAGCTCTGGCGCACCTCGACGCCGGGCGGGTATCACATGGAATACGGCTACTCGTGCATGGGCTATGAGATCGCCGGCGGCCTCGGTGTGAAGATGGCGCAACCAGATCGCGAGGTGATCGTGATGGTCGGCGACGGCAGCTACCTCATGCTCAACGGCGAGATCGCGACCTCGCTGCTGCTGGGCATGAAGCTCATCGTCGTCGTCCTCGACAATCGCGGCTATGGCTGCATCAACCGACTGCAGCAGGCATGCGGCGGAGCGCCCTTCAACAACCTCATCGCCGATTGCGCGCACGGTCCCTGCGGCGCGCCCCACATCGATTTCGCGGCGCACGCCATGTCGATGGGCGCGCAGGCCGAGAATGTCCGTACCATTCCGGAGCTCGAGGCGGCGATGACACGCGCGCGCGCGGCCACGCGCACCTGCGTGATCGCGATCGAGACCGATCCCGATCGCACCACCGCGGAAGGTGGCTGGTGGTGGGACGTGGCGGTGCCCGAAGTCTCCGAGCGCGCCACGGTACGCGCCGCGCACGCCGCGTACTCGGTCGCCAGGCAGGCGCAGGAACCATGAGCGCGAAGGAAGGTCGATGAGCACGTCGTTCGACGTGAAGATCGGCATCAACCCGATTTCGTGGAGCAACGACGACCTTCCCTCGCTGGGCGGCGAGACGCCGCTCGAAGTCGCGTTGAGCGAGGGGAAGAGCATCGGCTACCAGGGCTTCGAGCTTGGGAACAAGTTTCCGCGCGAATCGAAGGCGTTGCGCGAGGTGCTCTTGCGTCACGGTCTCGAACTGGTGTCCGGATGGTATTCGGGACGTCTCGCCCGACGCTCGGTCGACGAGGAGATCGCAGCGGTCGGCGTGCATCTCGCGCTGCTCGCGGACAACGGCGCCAAGGTCATGGTCTATGGCGAGGTCGCCGACAGCATCCAGGGCGCCGCAGTGCCTCTCTACAAACGACCGCGCTTTCGCAGCGCCGACGATGCGCGGCGCTACGCCGATCGCGTCACCGCGTTCGCGCGCTACACGCTCGAGCGCGGCGTACGCCTTGCCTATCACCATCACATGGGCGCGTACGTGGAAACGCCCACGGACATCGATGCGCTGATGGCGCACACCGGTAACGAGGTCGGGCTGCTGTTCGACAGCGGCCACATGACCTTCGCCGGCGGTGATGCAGCGGCGATGCTCTCCCGGTACGTGCGCCGTGTCTGTCATGTGCACTGCAAGGACGTGCGCCCGCAAGTGATCAAGAAGGCGCGCAACGGCAACTGGAGCTTTCTCGAGGCGGTGATCAACGGCGCATTCACGGTGCCCGGCGATGGCGCGATCGACTTCCGCCCGCTGCTCGACTTGCTGCATGCCAACCAGTACTCGGGATGGCTGGTGGTCGAGGCCGAGCAGGATCCGTCCGTCGCGCCCAGCTATCGCTACGCGAAAATGGGACACGATCATTTGCGCGCGCTGGTGTCGGATATCGAGCGCGGCGTCGCGCCGAGGATGCAGGCGGCATGAGCGTGCAGGGCCGCTCCGAGCGCCGGGTTTTCAATGAGCCGAAGCGTGCAGCGCGGGGGTCTTCCATGCTCGTGAAGCGGCGCCCGGAGCGCGGGACTTTCCGGTGAGCGGCGCACGCCTGCTGGTCAAGGCCGATCCGCGCGCGCCGGAAATCGTTCGCGTGACCCCGCAGTCTGCCGGCTGGCGCTACGTCGGATTCGCCGCGTATCGCCTCGGAGCCGGGCAGACCATCGAGCTCCCTTCCGCGCCGGAGAACGAGGTCTGCGTCGTCGTGCTCTGCGGGACGGTGAGCGTTTCCACGCCCGACCAGGCGTGGCAGGAGATCGGCGCGCGCAACAGCGTGTTCGAAGACCGCGCGCCGTATGCCGTCTACATTCCCGCCAACCGGCAGGTGAGCGTTCGCGCGCACGGCGACGCCGAGATCGCCGTCGCCAGCGCACCTGGCGGTGGCGCGCTGCCGGCGCGCCTGATCGAGCCCGCATCGATGAAGCGCTTCGTGCGCGGCGAAGGCCTCAACCAGCGCTTCGTCTGCGACATCCTTCCGCAGAGCGAGCCGGCCCAGCACCTGCTCGTCGTCGAGGTGATCACGCCGAGCGGGCATTCGTCGTCGTATCCGCCGCACAAGCACGACACCGACAACCTCCCGCTGGAAAGCTCGCTCGAGGAAACCTACTATCACCGCCTCGATCCGGCGCAGGGTTTCGCTTTCCAGCGCGTGTACACCGACGACCGCGCGATCGATGAGTCGCTGGCGGTCGAGAATCACGACGTGGTCATGGTCCCCAGGGGCTATCATCCCGTGGTCGTTCCGTACGGCTACCGCTCGTATTACCTCAACGTGATGGCGGGTCCGAAGCGCGAATGGCATTTCAAGAATGATCCGGCGCACGAGTGGATGCTCAAGCCGAGACAAACCCAGGGAGAGAAGCCATGATGGAAGTCGCGTTGTTCGGCGCGGGGCGCATCGGTCAGATCCATGCCGGAAATCTCGTGCGCCAGCCGGGCGTCAAGCTCAAGTACGTGGTCGACACCAACCGCGCCGCCGCCGTCGAGATGGCGGCGAAATATCGCTCGGAAGTGCGCACGGTCGAGGCCGCACTGGCCGACGAAGCCGTGCGCGCGGTGGTCATCTGCTCCAGCACCGATACGCACGCCGATCTGATCCAGCGCTCGGCCGCGGCAGGCAAGCAGATCTTTTGCGAGAAGCCGGTCGATCTCGACGTAGTGCGTGCGCGGGCGTGCGCGCAGGCGATCTCGCGCGCCGGCGTGACCTGCATGATCGGCTTCCAGCGGCGCTTCGATCCGACGTTCGCGGCGCTCAAGCAGCGCCTGGTCGACGGCGAGATCGGCGATCCGGAGATGTTGCTCGTCACCAGCCGCGATCCAGGTGCGCCGCCGATCGACTACATCGGTCGCTCGGGTGGGATCTTCAAAGACATGCTGATCCATGACTTCGACATCTTTCGCTGGATCCTCGACGACGAGGCGGCGACCATCTACGCCATCGGCAGCTGTCTGACCGATCCCGCCATCGCCAGCGCCGGCGATGTCGACTCGACCGCGGTCGTCATTCGTACCCGGCGCCAGCGCATCGCGCAGATAAGCACCAGCCGCCGTGCCGCATACGGCTACGACCAGCGCTTCGAGGTGCTGGGCAGCAAGGGCATGCTACAGGCCGCGAACCACCGGCCGACCGCAGTGACTGCTTCGACCGCGACCTCGGTCAGCATCGACAAGCCCGAGCATTTCTTTCTCGAGCGCTATCGCGTCGCTTACGCCACCGAGATGGCGCACTTTTTCGACGCCATCGAGGAAGGCAAGCCCGTTCAGACCAGCATCCACGACGGCGTGAAGGCGCTCGAGCTCGCCGACGCGGCGACGCGCTCATGGCGTGAAAAGCGCATGATCGAACTGTGAAGTCGCAATGCACCCCGTAACTGCAAAATGAGCGCGGCGAAACTCAAGGTCGGCATCGTCGGGCTCGGTCGGTTGGGCCGGCGACATGCCGAGAACCTCGCCCAGCGCGTTCCGCGCGCAGAGCTGGTCGCCGCGTGCAGCCCAGTCGAGAACGAGCTTGCGGCGGCGCGTGATCTCGGCGTGCCGCGTCTGCATCGCGACTACGCGGCGCTGCTCGGCGACGCCGGCGTCGATGCGGTGTTCCTGGTGACGCCGACCTCGCTGCATGCACAGCACATGGTGCAGGCGCTGGAGGCGGGCAAGCACGTTTTCTGCGAAAAGCCGCTTTCGCTCGAGCTGGCCGACTGCGAGCGCGTCGCCAATGAGGCAGCGAGCCGCCCGCAGCTCAAGGTCATGATCGGCTACGGGCGCCGCTTCGATCCCAGCTACCGCGACGCGTGGGACAAGATCCAGGCAGGCGCGATCGGGCGGCCATTCCTCGTGCGCTCGCAGAACCTCGACATGAACGATCCGTCAGGGTTCTTCGTGCGCTTCGCGCCGACCAGCGGCGGCATTTTTCTCGACTGCACCGTGCACGACATCGATCTGGCACGCTGGCTGCTCGGCAATCCGCAGCCGCGTCGCGTGTTCGCGACCGGCGTGGTCGCATTGCACGAGGGCCTGCGCGAATTCGGCGACGTCGACAATGGCGTCGCGACCTGCGAGTTCGCCGACGGCAGGATGGCGTGCTTCTACGCTTCGCGCACCATGGCGCACGGACACGAGACCTCGACCGAGATCTTCGGGACCGCAGGGAGGCTCGCGGTCGGGCAGAATCCGCGCCTCAATCGCGTCGACATCTCCGACGCGCACGGCGTGCGCAACGAGTGCACGCCAACCTTCTACGAGCGCTTCGAAGAGGCCTTCCTGCGCGAGACGCGTCATTTCGTCGATGCCGTGCTCGACGATTTCGCGCCGGCACTGACACTGCACGATGCCACCGAGGCGACGCGCATCGCCATCGCGCTGCGCGAATCGCTGCAATCCCGGCGCATCGTCGAGCTTTAGTGCCCCGAGTCGGAAATCCACCGGCGGTTCGCGCCGCGAGCGGCTCCTTCGTCATCGGAGCGACCGGCTGCGGCCACGCCCGCCTGCGATCGAGGTCCGGCTGAAAACCCGCCTTGCCGCGCGCGACCTCGCGCTGACTCTGATCGTGGTTGCGGTCTTCGGCTTTTCATTCGTGCCGATGAAGGTCGGGCTGCGCGAGCTGCCGCCCTTCGCATTGTGCGGGTTGCGTTTCCTGTTCGCAGCCGTTCCACTGGTGTTCTTCATCAAGCGCCCGCGCATTCCCTGGCACTTGGTCGCGGCGTATGGCCTCGCCATCGGTGTGCTTCAGTTC
>DASXBS010000080.1:0-3053 GCA_036491555.1 Casimicrobiaceae bacterium | reverse complement strand
CGAAGGCGTGACGGCGACCGACCTGGTGCTCACGGTCACCGAGATGCTGCGCAAGGCCAAGGTCGTCGGCAAGTTCGTCGAGTTTTTCGGCGCCGGCGCCGCGACGCTCACCGTTCCCGATCGCGCCACCATCGGCAACATGGCGCCGGAATACGGCGCGACGATGGGCTTCTTTGCGATCGACGACAAGACCGTCGACTACCTGTCCAAGACCGGCCGCAGCGCCGAGGAAATCGACGCCTTCGAGTCGTACTATCGCGCACAGGGCATGTTCGGCATGCCCGCCGAGGGATCGATCGACTATTCGCAGACGCTGAAATTCGATCTCGGCAGCGTTGTGCCCAGCCTCGCGGGCCCGAAGCGCCCGCAGGACCGCATCACGCTTCCCAAGATGAAGGACTCGTTCAACACGCTCTTTTCCAAGCCCGTGACCGACAACGGCTTCAACCAGCCCGCGGACAAGCTCGGCAAGCGCTTTCCGACCGGCCTGATGCGCGGCGCTGCCCCTGCCATCAACGACAATGCACAGCAGCTTCACACTAACGGACCGCCGATGGACGTGGTCGAGATGGTCGACAACCGCCCAACCCAGGACCGGGTACAGGTTTCCCCGGGTAAACCGATCGACATCGGCAACGGCGACGTGCTCATCGCCGCGATCACGTCGTGCACCAATACGTCGAATCCGGGAGTGCTGCTTGCCGCAGGGCTGCTCGCCAAGAAGGCCGCGGCCAAGGGGCTGAAGGTGGAGCGCCACGTCAAGACCTCGCTCGCCCCGGGATCGCGCGTGGTCACCGAATACCTGACCCGCGCCGGCCTGCTCCCGGAGCTCGAGAAGCTCAATTTCTACCTAGCCGGTTATGGCTGCACGACGTGCATCGGCAACGCCGGTCCGCTCGACCCGGCGATCGAGGAGACGATCACCAAGAACGATCTGGTCTGCGCGGCGGTACTTTCGGGCAACCGCAACTTCGAGGCGCGCATCCATCCCAACATCAAGGCCAATTTCCTGGCGTCGCCACCGCTGGTGGTCGCCTTTGCGATCGCGGGTCGCGCCAACATCGACATGACCAGCGAGCCGCTCGGCACCGGCGAGGACGGCGCGCCGGTGTTCCTGCGCGACATCTGGCCGTCGACCGAGGAGATCGGCGCGGTAATGCAGTACGCGACCGACCCGGCGACATATCGGCGCCTGTACAGCGATTTCACCAAGGACAACCCATTGTGGAACTCCATCCCCACGTCGACGGGGCAGGTCTATGCATGGGACAAGTCGACCTACATCGCCGAGCCGCCGTTCTTTAAGGACTTCAGTATGCATCCTGGTGCGCTCCCGACGATACGCAATGCGCGCGCGCTCGGCATTTTCGGTGACTCGGTGACCACCGATCACATCAGTCCGGCAGGATCGATCAAGCCGACTTCACCGGCCGGCATTTACCTCCTCGAGCACGATGTCGGCGTCCCCGACTTCAACAGCTACGGCAGCCGCCGCGGCAACCACGAAGTCATGATGCGCGGCACCTTCGCCAACGTACGCATCAAGAACCTGATGCTTGCACCCAAGGCCGATGGCTCGCGCATCGAGGGCGGCGTCACTACGCTTCTCCCGGACAACGTGCAAGTTCCCATCTACGACGCCGCGATGACCTACATTGCGCGTGGCACGCCGACGGTCATTCTCGCCGGCGAGGAATATGGCACCGGCAGCTCGCGCGACTGGGCGGCGAAGGGCACGCAACTGCTCGGCGTCAAAGCGGTAATCGCGCGCAGCTTCGAGCGCATTCATCGCTCCAACCTGGTCGGGATGGGCGTGCTGCCCTGCCAGTTCAAGGGCACCGACAGCATCGCCTCGCTCAAGATCACGGGCGACGAGCAATTCGACATCAGCGGTCTCGAAGGTGGCGTCAAGCCGCAGATGGACGTCACGCTGACCATCCGGCGCGCCGACGGATCGACCCAGACGGTGCCGGTGCTGCTTCGCATCGACACGCCGATCGAAGTCGACTACTACCATCACGGCGGCATCCTGCCCTTCGTGCTGCGCGAGCTGCTTGCGGCGTAGGCCGAAGCGCGCTCATCGGAATGATGCGCAATCGACCCGCCTGACGCATCCTCCTCGGCGCGCGCGCCGAGCTCACTCGCGCGCGCGCTGCCGCTGTTCCTGCTGGCGGGTCTGTGCCTGTCGTCGCTCGACGCCACCGCAAAGTACCTGGTTCGGGACCATTCGCTGTTCCTCGTCGTGTGGGCGCGTTACGCGGGCCAGATGCTGGTAGTGACGCCATTCGCCTGGCGCAAGGGCGGCAGCGGTTTCTGGCGCACGCGGCGCCTGCGCCTGCAACTTCTGCGCTCGGCGTTCCTGCTAAGCGCGACAGTGTGCTTTTTCGCGGGGTTGCGCTATCTGCCGCTGGCAGAGGGCTCGGCGATCACCTTCCTCGCACCGATATTCGTTGTCGTGCTCTCGGGGCCGCTGCTGGGAGAGCGTCCCAATGTCGGGCGCTGGATCGCGACCGCGGTCGGCTTCTGCGGCATCCTGCTGCTGGTGCGGCCGGGCTCCGCGGTATTCCATCCCGCTGCGTTGCTGCTGCTGGTGGCCGCGTTGTGCAATGCGCTCTTTTTTCTGCTCACGCGCAAGCTGGTGGAGGAGAACGTGCACACGACGCTGTTCTACAGCGCGCTTGTGGGCACCGTCGTGCTGTCGCTGCTGGTGCCGTGGCAGGTCGAGTACAGCGAGCCTTCACCGCGTGATGCGCTTTTCCTCGCGCTGGGCCTGTTCGCCGGCATCGGGCACTGGCTGATCGTGAGCGCCTTCCAGCATGCACAGCCGTCGCTGCTTACGCCGTTCTCGTACCTGCAGATGATCTGGGCGACGATGTACGGCTATCTCATCTTCGGCCAGCTTCCCGACCGTTGGTCGGGAATCGGGATGACCATCATCGTCGCCAGCGGACTGCTGCTCGCGCTGCAGGAGCGCCGGCGCGCGCGCTAGCGAGGATCTGCGCGCTGAAGCTTCACCCTTCCGGATACACCGTGTAGCGAACGAAGTCGCTGTG
>DASXBS010000079.1:0-4423 GCA_036491555.1 Casimicrobiaceae bacterium | reverse complement strand
GCCAGCAGCTGGCGATAGACATCCTCGGCGGTGAGGTGCCGGACCTTGCTCTGCTCGAATAGATTGATGATCTTGAGCCGTGGCAGCGTTGCCTTGAGGCCGACGGTCTTGAGATCTTGCGGGGTCGACATGGTCGATGCTCCGGCACGCGGAGGCGCGTGCCGATGCCCTCCTATGATATAGTTTCCAGTTGTTTTTTGGCAGTGGAAGTTCCATGCGCGCACGCATCTGCGCCGTAGCCATCATCGCCCTGATGCTGGGCGGCTGCACCTGGTTTCCCAGCATCGGCGTCTACAAGCTGGACGTCAATCAGGGGAATTACATCACCCAGGATCAGGTCGACCGGCTCAAGGTCGGGCAAACCCAGCAACAGGTGCGCGTGGCGCTGGGCACGCCGCTCCTCGCGGACCCCTTCCACGCCAACCGCTGGGACTATCTCTACCTGTTCGACCGCCAGGGACGCGTGCTGGAGCAGCGTCAATTCACGGTGTATTTCGTCGACGACAAAGTGGCGCGCTGGGAAGGCGACGAAGCGCCGCCGCCTCCGGTCGAAGTTGCGCGCGCCGGCAGCAGCGATACCAGGATCGACAAGTCGCTGTCGATTGCTCCCAAGACCGATGATGAGAACTGGTTGGTCCAGTGGCTGAGAAAAATGGGCTGGTGGTGGGGTCGGTAGCCGGCAGCGCAGCCGCGCCGGTGCGCGTTGCCATCGCCGGCGCAAGCGGACGCATGGGCCAGACGCTGATCGATGCGGTGCTGGGCACGACCGACATCGTGCTCGGCAGTGCCGTCGACGTCGCGGACAGCGCGCTCGCGGGACGCGACGCCGGCGAGCGTTTCGGACGCCGTACCGGAGTCATCGTCGGAACGGACGTGGTTGCTGCCGTCGGCGCTGCCGACGTGCTCATCGACTTCACGCGGCCGCAGGGCACGCTCGCGCACGTCGTGGCGTCCGCGAGCGCGGGCGTCGCGGCAGTAGTCGGGACGACCGGACTGAGCGATGCCGACCAGCGCGCGTTGCGCGCGCATTCGGCGCGCATACCCATCGTGTTCGCGCCGAACATGAGCGTCGGCGTGACGGTGCTTACCAAGCTGGTCGAGATCGCCGCGCAACGACTCGGTGACGATTACGACGTGGAGGTCGTCGAGATGCACCACCGCCACAAGATCGACGCGCCCTCCGGAACGGCGCTCAAGCTCGGGGAAACCGCTGCCCGTGCGCTCGGTCGAGAGCTGGCGCGCGACGGCGTGTTCGCCCGCCACGGCGTCACCGGCGAGCGCAAGTCGAAAAGCATCGGTTTCGCGACGCTTCGCGGCGGCGATGTCGTCGGCGAGCATACGGTGATCTTCGCTGGTGACGGCGAGCGCATCGAGCTCACGCATCGCGCTGCCTCGCGCATGAATTTCGCGCAGGGCGCGCTGCGCGCCGCGCGTTTCGTCGCCGAGCGCCGTGCGCGTGGCGAGAGTGGCTGGTTCGACATGCAGGACGTACTCGGCCTGCGCTGAACGGTCTGCCGAGATGGCGCATCCTTTCGACCTGTCGGGGCGTCGCGCGCTCGTCACCGGCGGCGGCGGGGGCCTCGGCCTGGCGATGGCGCGCGGTCTGGGACAGGCCGGCGCGCGCGTGGTCATCAACGGCCGCAATCGCGACAAGCTCGACGCAGCGGTATCGGCCTTGCAGCACGATGGCATCGATGCGAGCTCCGCAATCTTCGACGTCAGCGACGTGGCGGCCGTCGACACCGCCATCGTCCGCCTCGAGCGGGACGCGGGGGCGTTCGACATCGTCATCAACAACGCCGCGATGAACCAGCGCGCCGCGCTCGACGCATTTTCGGTCGACGACTGGCGCCGGCTGATGGCAGTCAATCTTGATGCGCCGTTTTTTGTCGCCAAGTCCGTCATACCCGGCATGCGCGCGCGACGTCGCGGCAAGATCATCAATATCTGTTCGCTGGCGAGCGAGATCGGGCGTCCGAACATCGTGCCCTACGCCGTCAGCAAGGGCGGGTTGCAGATGCTCACGCGCGCGCTCGCCGTGGAGCTCGCACCACATAACGTGCAGGTCAACGGCATTGCGCCCGGATTCTTCAGGACCGACATGAACGCGCCGCTGATCGCGAATGCCGAATTCTCCGCGTGGGTCGCCAACCGCACGCCGGCAGGACGCTGGGGCGAGCCGCCGGAAATCGCCGGCGCAGCGGTCTTCCTCGCGTCGTCGGCGGCCGACTATGTCACCGGGCACGTCCTGTTCGTCGACGGCGGATTCAGCGTGGCGTACTAGCGCACGGAGATTGAGTCCGATGCGCCGCTGAGGTATAATTCGCAACCTTAGCGGGGTAGGCCACAAGCCTTCCCCGCTTTGCACGTCCACCGCTCAAATCGAGGATCACCGTGTCTGCTGCCACCGTCCCTGCGCTGCTCGCGCTCGCCGACGGAACGATTTTTCGCGGCCGCGGCATCGGCGCGCATGGTACGAGCGTTGGCGAAGTCGTCTTCAACACGGCGATGACGGGCTACCAGGAAATCCTCACCGATCCCTCGTATGCGGGGCAGATCGTCACGCTGACCTATCCGCATATCGGCAACACCGGCGTCAACAGCGAAGACGTCGAATCAGGCAAGGTATACGCCGCCGGACTCATCATCCGCGACCTGCCGCGCGTTGCCTCGAGCTGGCGCAAGACGCAGGACCTGTCTTCGTACCTCCGCGATGCGGGTGTCGCCGGCATCAGCGATATCGACACTCGGAAGCTCACGCGAATGCTTCGCGAAAAGGGCGCGCAGAACGGCTGCATCATCGCGGGGCTGAACATCGGCGACGCCGAGCAAACCCTCGCACTCGCGCGTGCACGCGCAGCGCCGTCGATGGCGGGGCTCGATCTGGCGAAGGTGGTGAGCTGCAACGCGCCGTACGAGTGGAACGCCGGAACGTGGTCGCTGGGTAGCGGCTACGCAGTCGTCGCCGACCCCCGCTTCCATGTGGTTGCCTACGACTACGGGGTCAAGCACAACATTCTGCGCATGTTGGCGGCGCGAGGCTGCCGGCTGACGGTGGTGCCGGCGCAAACCCCGGCGAGCGCCGTGCGCGCTCTCGAGCCCGATGGCGTATTCCTCGCCAATGGACCGGGTGATCCCGAGCCGTGCAGCTATGCGATCGAGGCGATTCGTGACTTTCTCTCGACATCGCTCCCAACGTTCGGCATCTGTCTGGGACACCAGCTGCTCGGGCTCGCTTGCGGCGCAAAGACACTGAAGATGAAATTCGGCCATCACGGCGCCAACCATCCCGTGCTCGACCGGGACACCGGTCAGGTGCTGATCACCAGCCAGAACCACGGTTTCGCGGTGGACGCGTCGACGCTGCCATCGAATGTGCGAGTGACGCACGTGTCGCTGTTCGACGGAAGCCTCCAAGGCGTCGCGCTTACCGACAAGCCCGCGTTCAGCTTCCAGGGGCATCCGGAAGCGAGCCCCGGACCGCACGACATGGGTTACCTGTTCGATCGCTTCATCACGCTCATGGAACGGCGCGTGCAGATGAAGAATTCCGACTGAGATGCCCAAGCGCACAGACATCGAGTCGATCCTGATCATCGGTGCCGGTCC
Source organism: Casimicrobiaceae bacterium (assembly GCA_036491555.1). Taxonomy (GTDB): domain Bacteria; phylum Pseudomonadota; class Gammaproteobacteria; order Burkholderiales; family Casimicrobiaceae; genus PALSA-1003. The sequence goes on along the minus strand of DASXBS010000079.1, from coordinate 814 downwards.
GATCGTCATCGGACAGGCGTGCGAGTTCGACTATTCGGGGGCGCAGGCGTGCAAGGCGCTGCGCGAGGAAGGGTATCGCGTCATCCTGGTGAACTCCAACCCGGCGACGATCATGACCGATCCGGAGATGGCCGACGTGACCTACATCGAGCCCATCACCTGGCCAATGGTTGCCAAGATCATCGAGAGGGAGCGTCCCGACGCGCTGCTTCCGACCATGGGCGGGCAGACCGCGCTCAACTGCGCGCTCGATCTGGCGCGCGAGGGCGTGCTCACGCGTTTCGACGTCGAGTTGATCGGCGCCACGCGCAAGGCGATCGACAAAGCCGAGGATCGCGAGAAATTCAAGGCGGCGATGACCCGCATCGGGCTGGGCTCGGCGCGCTCGGGGATCGCGCACGACATCGCGCAGGCGCTGGAGGTGCAGGCCGACATCGGGTTCCCCGCGGTGATCCGTCCCTCGTTCACCCTCGCCGGCACCGGCGGCGGCATCGCCTACAACAAGGACGAGTTCGTCGAGATGTGCAAGCGCGGGCTCGACCTTTCGCCCACGCGCGAGCTCCTGATCGAGGAGTCGCTGCTGGGGTGGAAGGAATTCGAGATGGAGGTGGTGCGGGACAAAAAGGACAACTGCATCATCGTGTGCTCGATCGAGAACGTCGACCCAATGGGCGTGCATACTGGCGACTCGATCACGGTGGCGCCGTCGCAGACGCTCACCGATAAGGAATACCAGATCATGCGCGATGCCTCGATCGCGGTGCTGCGCGAGATCGGTGTCGATACCGGCGGATCGAACGTGCAGTTCGCGATC
>DASXBS010000078.1:0-15674 GCA_036491555.1 Casimicrobiaceae bacterium | reverse complement strand
GCAAGGCAGCGATGTGGCTCGATGGCATCGGCTTTGCACAACCGCTGGAGGATCCGACCAAGTCGCGCGTGGTCGGCAAGGTCGGTTACGGCGTCATGCCGGCGGGTCCGAAAAAGCAGGTCTCGGCGTTGTTCGGCGACGGCGAAGGCATTTCCACGTATAGCAAGCGCAAGGGGCCGTCGTGGTTCTACCTGCAATGGGCATCCAACAAGATGAACCAGACGCGCATGCTGCAGGCTGCCGCGGGCGCTCCGGTGCGCAATTCGGCCTATGCCGCCGCACAGAACGCATCGGACTTCAAGGCGCCGAAACAATGGGTCGAGTGCATGCTGAAATCCGCGAGCATCGCCGAGCCGGGGTTGCCGGTGATCTCGCCGGTCACCGAGTTCCGCGACACCTTCGGCATCGCGCTCAGCAACATGATCAACGGTGCAGATCCAGCCGCCGAGCTTAAAAAGGCAACCGCAGAGTTTCAGCCGGTGCTGGACAAGAGCGAGAAAAGTTGAGGCGTCCGCGCCGACGCCCGCGATGAACTCGGTATCTACGGCACGCCCAGGCTTCCTGGCGCGCCGGCAGCGCAGCTATGTGCTGTTCATTGTTCCTGCACTGATGGTCGTCGGCGCGGTCATCATCTTTCCGTGGCTGTTCACGCTGTGGATGAGTGCGTTCGACTGGAAAATCGGGTCGATGCCGCATTTCGTCGGCGCGGACAACTACGTCAAGCTCGCGACCAACACCCGTTTTCACGAGGCGGTCGGCCACACACTCTATTTCACCGTGCTTGCGGTGATCTTTCCGCTCATCTTCGGCATCGTCGCCGCGTTGATCTTTCACCGGGAATTTCCCTTTCGCGGCGTACTGCGCTCGATATTCACGATGCCCATGATGGCTACGCCGGTAGCGGTGGCGCTGGTGTGGACGATGATGTTCCACCCGCAGCAGGGCGTGCTCAACTACCTGCTGTCACTGATCGGGCTTCCGCCCTCGTTGTGGGTCTATTCGCCGACGCTGGTGATTCCGAGCCTGGTGCTGGTGGAGATCTGGCACTGGACGCCGCTCGTAATGCTGATCGTGCTCGGCGGCCTGGCGGCGCTCCCGATCGAGCCCTACGAGAGCGCGCGTCTCGATGGCGCGTCGGAGTGGCAACTGTTTCGGTACATCACGTTCCCGCTGGTGGCACCGTTCATCGTCGTGGCCGCGGTCATCCGTACCATCGATGCGATCAAGGCCTTCGACACGATCTACGTCATCAGCCAAGGGGGCCCCGGGACCGCCTCGGAAACCATCAATCTCTACCTGTACCTGCAGGCGTTCGCGTTCTACAACGTCGGCAATGCCTCAGCGGTGGTGGTCGTATTCTTCGCGCTCATCCTCGCGCTGGCTATGCTTCTGCTCTACGTGCGTCAGCGGACCAAGTGGACATGATCGCCTTGACGTCCGCCTCGCAATCACCGCTGGCGCGCAGAGGGCGTCTGCGTCGCGCGCTGCGCAAGATCGGTTTCTGGCTCTCGGTCGTAGTCATCGTGTCGCCAGCCGTCATGGTCTTCCTGTGGATGCTATCGCTGTCGCTCAAGAACGAGATCGACAACCTCGCCTATCCGCCGGTATTCATTCCGAGCCCGCCGACGCTTTCGAACTTCGTGCAAGTCTTCGCCGACAACTCGATGGGACTCTATTTCTGGAACAGCGTCGTCGTATCGGGACTCGGCACGCTGATCGCGCTGCTCGTCGGCATTCCCGCCGGATACGGCATCGCACGTGCGCAGGCGCACAAGCTCACGGTGATGATCCTGATCGCGCGCATGACCCCGGCGCTGTCGTACCTGATTCCACTGTTCACGGTGTTCCAGTTTCTGGGTCTCAACAACACGCTGACCGCGCTGGTGATCGCGCATCTCGTGATCACCGTGCCCATCGTCGTCTATATCATGGCGGGCTACTTCGAAACGCTGCCCAGGGAGCTCGAGGAAGCCGCGCTGATCGATGGAGGCAGCGTGTGGACGACGTTTCGCTACGTGGCGCTGCCGCTTGCCCGACCCGGCATCGTCGTCGGTACCATCCTATCGTTCATTTTTTCCTGGAACAATTTCGTTTTCGGGGCGGTCCTCGCAGGAAGGGCGACGCGAACGCTGCCGGCGGCGGTCTACAACGTCCTCACTTTCGAGCAACTCGCTTGGGGTCCGCTGGCAGCCGCCGCGCTGGTGGTCACGATTCCGGTGCTGTTGCTGACCATAGTGATCCAGAAGGAAATCGTCGTCGGCATGACCGCCGGCGGCGTGAAAGGCGCTTGAACCAATGCTCAAGAACATTCATCCCCTGCTTCACGCGGATCTTCTGCATGCGCTGGCGGCGATGGGCCACGGCGACGAGCTCGTTATCGTCGACGCCAACTTTCCCGCAGCCAGCGTCGCCCGTCGCGTGATCCACCTGCCGACCCTCAAGGCCAGTGACGCGCTCGAAGCCGTACTCACGGTATTTCCCATCGATGTATCGGTCACGCCCGCAGCGCTGACCATGAAAGTCGCCGGCGATGCCGGGGCGATACCCGAGCCGGTGCGAGAATTCAGCGCGGTGCTCGAGCCTCACATGCCGTTGTCGTCGCTCGCCAGCCTGCAGCGCGAGGCGTTCTACGAGCGCGCGCGAAAAGCATTTGCCATCGTGCGCACGGCAGAGCTGCGGCGCTACGGCAACATCCTGCTGATCAAGGGCGTCGTCAACCGCTATCCGGCCAGCTGAGCCGGCGCATGGTCGTCGTTTTCGGCTCGATCAACGTCGACCTGGTCAGCGCCGTCGCGCGCTTTCCCGATTCCGGCGAAACGGTCGCCGGCAACCACTTTGCGACGATGCCGGGCGGCAAGGGTGCCAACCAGGCGCTCGCCGCAGCTCGATCCGGAGCCAGCGTGCGCATGTTCGGCGCCGTCGGTCAGGATGTGTTCGCCGATCTCGCACTGGCCAATCTGATCGACGCGGGCGTCGATACGCGCGGCGTGACGCGCGCATCGATCGCGACCGGTTGCGCCACGATCCTCGTCGACGGACTTGGCCAGAACCGCATCGTGGTCGTCGCCGGGGCCAATGCTCATGCGGACCCGATGGGGGTGCCTGCCGATGCGCTCGGCGCCGACACCACGCTCGTCCTCCAACAGGAGGTTCCGGCATTCGCCAACGCGACGATCCTTGCACGTGCGCGCGTCGCCGGATCGCGGGTGCTGCTCAATGCCGCGCCTTTTCATCCGGTCCCCATCGAGTTGCTGCGGGATGTGAGCGTGCTTGTAGTCAACGAAACGGAGGCAGCCGGACTCGCTCGCATGTTCGGTTGGCCGGAAGCCGCCCGAGACTTTGCGCGCGCCGCCTGCGCGGATCTGCCCGGTACCGCAGTTGTCGTGACGCTCGGCGCCGACGGAGCAATATGGCGCGATTCACGACACATTCTATGGGCAATTGCCCCTGTTGTCCCGATCGTCGATACCACTGGCGCCGGCGATGCCTTCACCGGTGCTTTGGCCGCGGCGCTGGACGCCGGAACGGTGCCCGAGGTTGCGCTCGCGCGCGCAGTTGCGGCGGGTACGCTTGCATGCACCGCGCACGGCGCGCAGGCAGGGTGCCCACGGCGCGACGCGATTGATGCGCTCGTGCAAACGGTTGCGGTAATACGGCCTGATCCTGCTACAATTATGCGATCGTCATTAAAGAAGCCATGACCTCATGCTCAAGCGAATCCTCTTCTGTGTACTACTGCTGACGACGTTACGCGTTCACGCGACCGATTACACGGACATCTGGTACCTCCCGGCGGAGTCGGGATGGGGCGCCAACGTCGTCCAGAGCGATAAATTCCTGTTCGTCACCTTTTTCATCTACGGTGCAGACAACAAGCCCACGTGGTACACCGCGCAACTGACGCTTGATGCAAGCGGAAACTACAATGGCAAGCTCTATGCGACCACCGGTACCTACTACGCCATGCCATGGAAAGCGTCCGGCCTCACGCAGGCCGAAGTTGGCACGGCATCGTTCCAGCCGACCAGCCCCTATACCGCCAACCTCATCTGGATCGTGACAGCGGGTCAGATAACAACGGCGAAGGCGATACAGCGGCAGTCGCTTACGCAGATCACGATCGGAGGCTCGTATGTGTTCGCGCAGTCTGGCGTGTACTCCAGTTGCCCCACCTCCTCCAACAATGGCGCCTACAGCGACTTCGGCGGCCTTCAGGTCACCCAATCCAGCGGCGGCGCAGTGCTATTCACCTTCACTTACCAGAACCTCAGCTGCACGTTCTCCGGGACGCTGACACAGTTCGGCAAGCTGTATGTGATGCCGGCGACCGCCTATAAATGCTCCGATGGGACGGATACCCAGGCGTCGATGGGAGAGATCACCGCTACTGCTCTGGGCATAGAAGGTCGATTTTCAGCGCCTGTGTCCAGCGGCGGGTGTCGCGAAGATGCAACGTTCTCGGGCGTACTGCATTGAGGCTCTCGCACAACTAGGTGTTGCACGCGCCGTCAGCAGCTCGCGAGGTTCGCGTGTCGGCAGGCGGCGCTCGACGTTGAGAATTAGCGACGGGTCGCCTGCTGCTGACGCACGCATTCGAACAGGCAGACCGCGGTCGCGGCCGCGGCGTTGAGCGACTCAAACCTGCCGGGCATGGGAATAGTGACGCAATGCGCGGCGGTGTCGCGCACCGTGTCGGACAGGCCAGTGCCCTCGTTTCCGATCGCAATCGCTATGGGCGCACGCAGCGCGGCTGCAAACAGCGACACTCCGCCTCGTGCCACCGTCGCGATCGTCGTGCCTTGGTACGCGCGCATCCATGCCGCGAGATCCACGTCTTCGAAGATGTCGAGATGAAAGTGCCCGCCCTGCCCCGCGCGCAGCACCTTGGGTGACCATGCGAACGCACACCCGCTTGACATGTGGATCTGCGCGACGCCCGCGGCCGCGGCAGTGCGCACGATCGATCCGACATTGCCCGGGTCCTGCACATCCTCCAGGAGCAGGCAGAAGTCCGCGGCGCGGGTCGCAGTCGGCACTGGCGCCGGCACGATGGCGATGACCGCGGTTTCGATCGGCAGCTGGATGAGGTCGGCCCACAGCGACGGCGAAATGGAGAGTACGTGCGTGGGCGGCATGCGATCGCGCAAGCGGCGCATGCGCGGATCCTCCACGCCTACTTCGAGTACGACGACGGTCTCCGGGGGACCGTACCGATCGAGATACGCATCGACCAGATGGACGCCTTCGAGAACGCAGCGCCGCACCTTGCGCCGCTCGCGCGAGGACGCGAGCAGGCGCATGACCTGCTTGAGGCGAGGGTTGTCGGGCGAGGTGATGCGCGGCATGGCCGGCAAAGATTGCGGCGATGGGACGCGCTAGGCGAATCCGCTGCTGCGACTCCGAAAGCAACTCATTTCGCCGAAGCCGGCGCGATTCTAGGCACTTCGGTCGGACGCGGATTCACCGGCAGCTGAAAAAAGACCTCGTCGCTGCGGATCATGCCCAGCTCCGAGCGCGCGCGCTCCTCGATCGCTTCGTATCCCTGTTTCAGGTCGCGTACATCGGCGTCGAGCGCCGCGTTGCGTACTGCCAGAGCGTCATTCGTTTTTTTCTGCGCCTGGACCTGGCGGTCGAGCTCGTGCACTCGCAGCCACCCGCCCCTGCCCAGCCAGATCGGATATTGCAAGGCGAGGATCAGGACGATGAATAGGCCGGCGAGAACGCGCAAGGCTGTCTACAGTTGATGGAAGGCCGCACGGCCGGGGTAGCTGGCGACATCGCCCAGGTCTTCCTCGATTCGCAACAGCTGGTTGTATTTGGCGACGCGATCGGAGCGCGACAGCGATCCGGTCTTGATTTGCCCGGCGTTGGTGCCCACCGCGATATCGGCGATCAGGCTGTCCTCGGTTTCTCCCGAGCGATGCGAGATGACCGTCGTGTAGCCGGCGCGGGTCGCCATGCTGATCGCGGCAAAGGTCTCGGTCAAGGTGCCGATCTGGTTGATCTTGATCAGGATGGAATTGGCGACGCCCTTGGCGATCCCTTGTTTCAGGATCCTGGTGTTGGTAACGAAAAGGTCATCGCCGACGATCTGCACCTTCTTGCCGAGGCGGTCGGTGAGCAGCTTCCAGCCATCCCAATCGCCTTCCGCCATGCCGTCCTCGATCGAGATGATCGGATACTTGTCGACCCACGTCGCGAGGTAGTCGACCATCTGCGAGCGCGTGAGCTTGGCGTGCTCCGACTCGAGCTCGTAAAGGCCGTCTCGGTAGTACTCCGAGGCTGCGCAGTCGAGCGCCAACGCGATGTCGGTGCCCGCGGTGTATCCGGCGGTGTCGATCGCCTCGAGCAGCATCTGCAGCGCCGACTCGTTGGAGGGAAGATCGGGCGCGAACCCGCCTTCGTCCCCAACGGTGGTGGGCATGCCCTTGGCGTCGATCAGCTTCTTGAGCGCGTGGAACACTTCGGCACCGTAGCGCAGCGCTTCGCGAAACGTCGGCGCACCCAGCGGCACGAGCATGAACTCCTGCATGTCGACGCTGTTGTTGGCGTGCGCGCCGCCGTTGATGACGTTCATCAGCGGCACCGGCAAGGCCATCTCGCCCGCCCCACCCAGGTAGCGGTACAGCGGTAGCGTCGATTCCTCCGCCGCGGCCTTGGCGACCGCGCACGACACCGCAAGGATCGCATTCGCACCGAGCCGCGACTTGTTCTCGGTGCCGTCGAGATCGATCATGGTGCGGTCGACGAACGCCTGTTCGGAGGCGTCGAGGCCGATGATCGCCTCGCAAATCTCGGTATTGACGTTCTCGACGGCCTTTTGTACGCCCTTGCCGCCGTAGCGCGCGGCATCCCCGTCGCGCAGCTCGATGGCTTCGCGGGAGCCGGTCGAGGCGCCTGAAGGCACCGCGGCGCGCCCACTGATACCGGACTCGAGCACGACGTCGGCCTCGATGGTCGGATTGCCGCGCGAATCCAGAATTTCACGTGCGATGACGTCGACGATGGCGCTCATGGGCAGTCGCTTCTAGTGGGATGATCGAAAATGGGTGAAGGTTTTCGGCTTGCGAGCCCGCAAACGCATCCGGTGCTCATTGGACAGCGGCCATGAGGTCGGTCTCGGCGAATCTGCTTCGCTTCGCCGCGCGATCGATTTCCTGCAGGGTGCCCAGCAGTGCTCGCATCCGATCCAGCGGCCAAGCATTCGGCCCGTCGGAAAGCGCGTGCGCGGGATCGGGGTGCGTTTCCATGAAAATGCCGGCGACACCCGCGGCGACGGCGGCGCGCGCGAGCACGGGAACGAATTCGCGTTGCCCGCCGGAGGTCGCCCCCTGTCCGCCGGGCAGCTGTACCGAATGCGTCGCGTCGAATACAACGGGGCACGCGGTGGCGCGCATGATCGCCAGCGCGCGCATGTCCGAGACGAGGTTGTGATAGCCGAAAGACGCGCCGCGCTCGCAGACGAGGATGTTGTCGCGACCGCTCGCTTCGCGCGCCTTGGCGACGACGTTGGCCATGTCCTCGGGCGCGAGAAACTGGCCCTTCTTGATGTTCACGGGTTTGCCGGACGCGGCGACCGCGCGGATGAAATCGGTCTGCCTGCAAAGAAAGGCCGGCGTTTGCAGCACGTCGACCACCGCAGCGACCGCGGTCACCTCGTCCTCGTCGTGCACGTCGGTCAGCACCGGAACGCCGATCTGTCGCTTGACCTCTGCGAGCACGCGCAGTCCCTCCTGCATCCCCGGCCCGCGATAGGACTTCGACGAGCTGCGGTTGGCCTTGTCGTACGACGACTTGAAAATGAAAGGCATCCCGAGCTCCGCGCACATGTCCCTGAGCTGGCCTGCGACATCTATCTGAAGCTGTTCGGATTCGACCACGCATGGGCCCGCAATCAGAAACAGAGGCCGGTCCAGGCCGGCCTCAAATCCGCAGAGCTGCATCGGGAGACCGCGCTCAGGCGACCAGCTGCGGTCGCGCTCGCAGGGAATCGCCACGCAAGCCGCGATGGCGCGCCAGTGCGGCGTTGACGAAGGCGATGAACAGCGGATGTCCGCGTCGCGGATTGGACGTGAACTCGGGGTGATACTGGCATCCGAAAAACCAGGGATGGTCCGAGAGCTCGATCATTTCGCAGAGGTCCCCTGCGACCGAGCTCTTGGTCCACGCACCGACAACAAGGCCGGCAGCCTCCAGCCGCGGCAGGTAGTGGTTGTTGACCTCGTAACGATGGCGGTGACGCTCCGATACTGTGGTCGTTCCGTAGATGCGGCCGGCGAGCGACCCCGGAACCACTTCGCACGTTTGCGCGCCGAGTCGCATGGTGCCGCCCATGTCGGACGACTGGTCGCGGCGCTCGATGCTGCCGTCGCGGTTCTGCCATTCGCTGATCAACGCCACCACCGGGTGCGGCGCGTTGGGTTCGAATTCGGTGCTGTTGGCGTCGGCCAGGCCCGCCTTGTAGCGGGCGTACTCGATAACAGCGAGTTGCATGCCCAGGCAAATTCCCAGGTACGGAATATCGTGCTCGCGGGCATACTGGATCGCGCGGATCTTGCCTTCGACACCGCGCTTGCCGAACCCGCCGGGCACCAGCACCGCATCCATGTCCACCAGGCAGCCCACGCCGTCACGCTCAACGACCTCCGAGTCGACGTAGTGGATCACGACCTTGCTTCGCGTATGGATCCCGGCGTGCGTGAGCGCTTCGGAAAGCGACTTGTACGATTCGGTAAGGTCGACGTACTTACCGACCATGGCGATGTTGACCTCGTGCTCGGGATGGACCAGCGCGTCCACCAGCTGCCGCCAGTTGGTGAGGTCGGCGGGCCGCGGCGAAAGGCTAAGCTTGCGGCACACGATCTCGTCGAGGCCTTCGGCGTGCAGCGCGCCGGGAATCTTATAGATGGAGTCGGTGTCGAGCGCCGGGATGACGGCCTCGGGCGCAACGTTGGTGAACAGCGAGATCTTGCGTCGATCGCTGTCCGGCACCGGCCGATCGGCCCTGCACAGCACGACGTCGGGCTGGATACCGATCTCGCGCAGCTCCTTCACCGAGTGCTGCGTTGGCTTGGTCTTCATTTCACCTGCCGCGGCGATGAACGGAAGCAGCGTCAGATGGATGTAGCAGACGTTGTCGCGACCCTGCGTGATGCCCATTTGCCGGATCGCTTCCAGGAAGGGGAGCGACTCGATGTCGCCTACCGTGCCGCCTACCTCGACCACGGCAACCTCGGCATCGCCGGCGCCGCTGATGATCCAGTTCTTGATCTCGTCGGTAATGTGCGGGATCACCTGCACGGTGCCGCCGAGGTAGTCGCCGCGACGTTCCTTGCGGATCACGCTCTCGTAGATCTGGCCGGTCGTGAAGTTGTTGCGCTTGCCCATCTTCACGTCGGTGAAGCGCTCGTAGTGGCCGAGATCGAGATCGGTCTCCGCGCCGTCCTCGGTGACGAAGACCTCGCCATGCTGGAACGGACTCATCGTTCCAGGATCGACGTTGATGTAGGGATCGAGCTTGAGATTGGTGACGCGGATGCCGCGGGAGGCGAGGATCGCTGCGAGAGAAGCGGCGGCGATGCCCTTCCCCAGGGAGGAAACGACGCCGCCAGTCACAAACACGAACTTGGTCATGGGCGACAAGTTCCGGAAATTCGCAGTTTACCGGAACGGGACTTGCGAAACAATCGCGACCGGAGACGTTTGCGGAATTGCAGACAGCCTACGACGTGCCGTCACGACAATCGCGACCGGAGACGTTTGCGGAATTGCAGACAGCCTACGACGTGCCGTCACGGCTCGGCCGTAAGAACGCGGCTCAGACGAGCGATGGTCCGGTCACGGCCCACGAGCGCGAGCACGGCGTCAATGGGAGGCGTTTGCGGCACTTCCGCGACCAGCGCGCGAACGCCCATCATCACCTGCGGCGGCTTCATGCCGCGCTTCGCCGCGACCGACTTGATCGTCCCCGCGATCGTCTCGCGTCCCCAATCGATCGTCTTGAACGCATCGATCAGTTCAGGCAGCGCCGACTTGAACGCGTCGGTCATCTGGGCGCTGAACCTGTCGGCAACGGCTGACCAGTCGCCCGGCTCCTTGTAGAAATAATGCGCTGCATCGGCCATCTCGGAGAGCGTCGCCGCGCGATCGCGCAGAAGTGCGGCAACCGCTACGGGGTCGGGTCCATATGGCACGTCAAGGTCCGCGGCTTCCAGAAAGGGACGAAGCCGCGCGCCCAGCTCCTGCTCGGAAAGCCGCTTGAGATGCTCGTGGTTTACCCACGCCAGCTTTTCCGGATCGAAGCGTCCCGGTGACGACGATAAGCCCGCGAGATCGAACCACGACACGAACTGCTCGCGCGTAAATATCTCGTCATCCCCGTGCGCCCAACCCAGTCTCGCCAGATAGTTCACGACCGCGTCGGGGAGATAGCCTTCGTCGCGATACTGCAGCACGCCGCGCGCACCCGAGCGCTTGGATAGCTTGTCGCCTTCCGGCGTAAGCACTGTTGGTAAGTGCGCGTACACCGGCGGCGTGCCACCCAGCGCGCGAATCATGTTGATCTGGCGTGGCGTGTTGTTGACGTGATCGTCGCCGCGGATGACGTGATCGATGCGCATGTCGAGATCGTCCACGACCACGCAGAAATTGTAGGTCGGGGTTGCGTCGGAGCGTGCGATGATCAGATCGTCGAGCTCGTCGTTGGCGATCTCGATGCGCCCCTTGACCGCATCGTCCCAAGCGACCGAACCGTGCAGCGGATTTCTAAAGCGCACCACGGGCGTGACCGCCGGCGGTGTCGGAAGCGTCTTCCCCGGTTCGGGTCGCCAGCGACCATCGTAACGCGGCTTTTCGCCGCGCGCCTGCTGCTGCGCGCGCAACTGCTCGAGCTCCTCGGCGGACATGTAGCAGTGGTACGCACTGCCTTCGGCGAGCATGCGCACGATGACCTCGTGGTAACGGTCCATGCGCTGCGTCTGGTAATACGGACCTTCGTCGTAATCCAGACCCAGCCACGCCATGCTGTCGAGAATCGCCTGCATCGCCTCCTGCGTCGAGCGCTCCGCGTCGGTGTCTTCGATGCGAAGGATGAAGGTACCGCCGTGCTTGCGCGCAAAAGCCCAGGGGTAGAGCGCCGAGCGGATGTTGCCGAGGTGCAGAAAACCCGTCGGACTGGGAGCGAAACGAGTGCGCAGCGTCATGCGCTCCACGCCTTGATCGACGCCTTCGCCGGTTGCCAGCGCAGGTCCAGCGTGGTTGGTGTCGCCGGATTCGTGGTCTCCATGGCCACGCTCAGCGGACCGGGGGTGTGCCCGTGCGACCAGAAGCGGGCGACGCGACGCGCCTCGGCCTCGCTCGCGTTCACGGGGAAGGTGTCGTAGTTGCGGCCGCCCGGATGGGAAACGTGATACGTGCAGCCGCCGATCGCGCGCCCCGCCCACAAATCGACAAGGTCGAAGGTCAGCGGCGCGTGGACCCCGATGGTCGGATGCAGCGCCGACGGCGGAGCCCAGGCGCGAAAGCGCACGCCGGCGACGTACTCGCCCGGAACGCCGGTCGGCGTGAGCGGCAGAGCGCGTTTGTTGCAGGTGACCGCGTGCCGGCCGGGCACCATGCCGGCGACCTTGACCTGCAGGCGCTCGAGGGAAGAATCGACGAAGCGAGCGGTGCCGGTGCCGCTCACCTCCTCTCCCATCACGTGCCAGGGCTCGATGGCCTGCCGCAGCTCGATGTCGACGCCGTCGCAATGGACGCCGCCGAAGCGGGGAAAGCGAAATTCGATGAATGGCGCGAACCATTCGAAGGAGAAGGGATAGCCAAAGGCCTCGAGCTCCTGCGCGACGTCCCGGATGTCTGCGGTCACGAAATGCGGCAGCAGCCAGCGGTCGTGCAGCGCGGTGCCCCATCGGATCAGACGTCCACGATACGGTTCTTGCCAGAAGCGCGACACCAGCGATCGCAGCAAAAGCATCTGCACTGCGCTCATGCGCGCGTGCGGCGGCATCTCGAAGGCGCGGAATTCCAGCAGTCCCAGTCGCCCGGTGGCAGTGTCCGGCGAATAAAGCTTGTCGATCGAAAACTCCGCGCGGTGCGTGTTGCCGGTGAGGTCGGTCAGCAGATTGCGCAGCAACCGGTCGACGATCCACGGCGGCGCTTCGGTCCTGGCGTCGCCGTGCTTGCGCGTAAGCTCCTGGAACGCGATTTCGAGCTCGTAGAGGCGATCGTCGCGCGCTTCGTCGACGCGCGGCGCCTGGCTGGTCGGCCCGACGAAGGTGCCGGAAAACAGGTACGACAGCGAGGGATGGTTCTGCCAGTAGGTCAACAGGCTGCGCAGCAGATCCGGACGACGCAGGAGCGGGCTGTCGGAGGGGGTGGCACCGCCAAGTGTCACGTGGTTGCCCCCGCCGGTGCCGGTATGGCGGCCGTCGAGCATGAATTTCTCGGTGCCCAGACGCGTTTGCCGTGCCTCTTCGTACAGCGTCGACATTGTGGCCATCAGCTCGCGCCACGACGACGCGGGATGGATGTTGACTTCGATCACGCCGGGATCGGGCGTCACGTTGAGCACGCGCACTCGCGGGTCGCGCGGCGGCGTGTACCCCTCGATCGCGACCGGCGCGCCGACATCGCGCGCGGTGTCCTCGATCGCGGCGAGCAGTGCCGCGTAGTCTTCGATGCGCTTCAGCGGCGGCATGAACACGTAGAGATGCCCTGCGCGGACCTGCACAGTCAGCGCAGTCTTCACCACCTCGCGCGGCTTGCTTCCGCGCACGCGACCGCGGCCCGACCCGAGCTCACTGCGCGCGACGAGCGCGGCGCGCGGCGCGAAAGGATCGACCGCGTGCTCGACATCGGCATCCTGGGGCAACACGTCGGGCAGCGATGAAAGCGGCAGGCGCAAGCCCAGTGGCGAATCGCCACCTACCGCATAGAGGCGCTGACGACGAAGCGGCCAGGCGCTCGATTCCCACGCGCTCGCTACGGCCACCGATTGCTTTTCCGCGCCCTCGACGGCAGCTGCCTTCAACGGCAGGACGAAACCCGCGGGCTTGTCCAAGCCTGCGAGCAACGAGCGTGCGAGGCGCGCGCGCTCGCCCGGCAGCGACAGATCTGCCTTCAGCGGGTCGACGTTGTCGGGCAGCGCCGCCTCCTCGAGGAGGAGCTTGGGCACATCCTCGTACGCGGTGATGACCAGCGTGGGCGGAAACCCGAGCCGTTGCGCCAGCTCACGGGTAAAGGCTTCCGCCGTCGCGAGTCCGGTCGATCCTTCGCTTCGTGGGTCGGCGATCAGCGCCGGGTCGCGCCACAGGGGCTCGCCGTCAGTGCGCCAGTACACGCCGATCGCCCAGCGCGGCAGGACTTCCCCGGGATACCACTTGCCCTGTCCGTCATGAATGAATCCACCATTTGCGAAGGTGTCCTTGAGCCGGCGAAGCAAAGCCTCGGAGAGCTCGCGCTTTTTCGCGCCGAGCGCTGCCGTGTTCCATTCGACACCGTCCATGTCGTCGATCGATACGAAGGTGGGCTCGCCACCTTGCGTCAGGCGCACGTCATGAGCCGCCAGGTCGGCGTCGACACGCTCCCCGAGCGCATCGATCGCGGCCCACTGCGCCTCGGTGTAAGGTCGCGTAACGCGCGGATCCTCGAGCACCCGCGTAACGGACATGACGACGTCGAAGTCGGTGTTGCATACGTCGGTGAACCCGACGACCGGCGCGGCATTTCCAGGGTCGGCGGTGCAGGCCAGCGGAATATGGCCTTCGCCGGCGAGCAATCCGGACGTCGGATCGAGTCCGATCCAGCCGGCGCCGGGAAGATAGACCTCGGCCCACGCATGCAGATCGGTGAAGTCGGTCTTCGGTCCCGAAGGCCCCTCGAGCGGCTTCACGTCAGCGACCAGCTGGATGAGGTAGCCCGACGCAAAGCGTGCCGCAAGGCCAAGATGGCGCAGGATCTGTACCAGAAGCCACCCGGTGTCGCGGCACGAACCGCTGGCGTTGCCCAGCGTAACCTCGGGCGTCTGCACACCCGGTTCCATGCGCACCAGATATCGGATTTCCTGCTGCAGTTGCTGGTTCAGGCGCACCAGCATGAGCACGGTGCTCTCGTCGGCGCGGATAGTTGCGCGAAAGCGCTCCATCCAGGCGGTGAGTCGCGGCCCCACGTCCGCAGTTTCCAAGAAGGGCTTGAGCTCCTTGGCCAAAGCGTCCGCGTAAGTGAAGGGAAACTGCTCGGCGTACGGCTCGACAAAAAAATCGAAGGGATTGATTACCGTCATGTCGGCGGTGAGATCGACGACGATCTCGAGCGCGTCGGTGCGCTCGGGAAACACCACGCGTGCGATCCAGTTGCCGTAAGGGTCCTGCTGCCAGTTCAGAAAGTGCTTGGCGGGCGTGACGGTCAGCGAATAGCCGAGGATCGGCGTGCGGCAATGCGGCGCCGGCCGCAGTCGGATCTCGTGCGGCGAGACATTGACCTGGCGATCGAAGCGATAGCGGGTACGGTGCTGGAGCGCGACACGGATGGCCATCAGGGACTGCCGGCTCCTATCCAGTCCGGATTGGGCAGTTGCGCAAAAACCCTGCGCAGTCCTTCGCCCCATTCGCTGTGCACCATCTGGAAATACGGGTCCGACTCCTCGATGCGCTTCTGCAGCTTCACCTTGAGGCTGTCGGTTTCATATACGACCAGGTCTATGGGCAGGCCCACCGAGATGTTCGAGCGCATGGTCGAGTCGAACGACACCAGCGTGCATTTGGTCGCCTCGAGCAGGTTACTGGAACGCTGGATGACGCGGTCGATCACCGGCTTGCCGTACTTGCTCTCACCGATCTGGAAATAGCAGGTGTCCGGAGTTGCTTCTATGAAATTGCCTTCGCTGTACACCTCGAAAAGGCGCGGCGGTTCACCGCGAAGCTGGCCGCCGACGATGAAATTGGCGTTGGAGTCAATGTTGTTCTGCAGAAGGTACGGACCGTCGCGGGTCTTCACCTCGCGCAGCGCGTCGCCAACCAGGCGCGCGATGTCGAACAGCGACTTGGCATTCCAGAGATTCTGCTGCGCGTCGCCCGATCGTGCGCGCTGATCGAGAATATTCAGCGCATTCTGGGTGATCGACAGGTTGCCCGAAGACAGGGTCACGATCACGCGGTCGCCTTCTCGTGCGAAAACACGCATCTTGGAAAAGCGGCCGACCTGGTCGACGCCCGCGTTGGTGCGCGAATCCGATGCAAAGATCATTCCAGCATCGAGCGACATGGCAACGCAATAGGTCATGGAATCAACGCTTGCAAAGAACGGGATTCTACCGGATCGCAACGACGCCCTGCCACGGGCGGGCACAGGCGCGCATGCATTGCGAACAGGTGCTCAATACGTCGGCACGAGAAAGTGTCGGTTGATCTCGCCACTCAGGGCGGAGATCCGATCGAGGAATTCCATCAGATATTCGTGCAGCCCGAGCGCGATGATGTCATCGGTACGCCCGTAATGCAGTCCGGCGTGCAGCTCGCCGGCCGCGCGCTCGATTTCCTTCGAGTTCGCATCGCACAGCACCTCAAGCGTCTCGTGGATGAAGTTCATGCACGAATGCAGCGAGCGCGGCATGTCCTCGCGCAGGATCAGGAGCTCGGCCACGCGCCGCGGCGTGATCACGTCGCTGTAGATCTTGCGAT
>DASXBS010000077.1:0-2492 GCA_036491555.1 Casimicrobiaceae bacterium | reverse complement strand
CGACGCCGTGGACGATGGCAGCCTGCATGAGTCATGGCGACAGCAGCCTGGAACGCCTTGCTACGGCGCTGACCTGCCAGCGGACAAGCTGCGGGAGCTTTTCACCACGCTGGGCAGCCATCGCACGGAGGCGCAGCTTGTCGAATACTTGTCCAATCACGCCAAACAGGAGAAAGCAATGGCGGCGGCGCAAGGCATCAAGCTAAAGTAGTTTTGGACTTACCCCGTTCCACCTAGAGCGGCTCCCGGCCAGGAACGGTCGGTGGCCAAGGTCTGCTTTCTGGCCGCCTAGGCGAATGTCGAAGAGATCGGGTTTTCCTACTTAGTCAGCGCACCGTAGACCAGGTCCTGCACCTGCTCGCGGTAGTACTTACGAATCTCGCCGGGCGCTGCAGTGCCGAAGACAACGACGACTCGCGCAGTGACCATGTACTCGCCGGCAGCCGCGTGCGGCGGCACTACCTGAAGCACGACTATGCCGACGAGACGAAGCAGGCGTGGGCGAAGCTGGGAGCTGCGATCGAGGCGGCACTTGCCCGGCGCCTGCGGCTCGTACGTCGCGTGACGTGAGCATGCGTTCGGCAGATCGTCCAAGCGGACCGCGCACACCGAACGCTCTCACCTGTCCAAACCGGGAGTTCACCTTGGGACATCGTACAAAGGATCGGCCGCCGCTCCTCGACGTCGGACTGCACCGAGATCAATCCGGCGATGCCCTGGCGCACCACCGGGTGATCGTCGACGCAGAGGACGCGTATGCGCGCGGGCGCGGTGCTCATGGTGCGGGGGTGCTTTCGTGCGGCTCTTCGGATGATGCCTTGTCGTCGCCGGCGGCGACATAGGCGTTCGCGGCGGGCACGGTCAGATCGATCTCGGTGCCCGCGTCGAGCGCGCTCCAGACCGTGAGCTTGCCGCCGACGACGGCGGCGCGCTCGCGCATCCCTTCGAGCCCGAAGTGGCCCGGGCGCCCTTGCTGCGTCAGCACTTGAGGATCGATGCCTTTGCCATCGTCGCGTACGCGCAACCGCAGCTGATGGCGGTCGTAGACCACTTCGACCTCGATCTGGGTCGCGCGGGCGTGATGCAGCGCGTTACGCAACGCCTCCCCGGCGATCCGGAACGTCTCGTCGCGAACAATCGGGTGCAGGGCACGCGTGACGCCGTGCACCTCGACGCGGATGGCGACGGCGGCTTCGCCTTGCTGCTGCGTCTTCAGCTCGTCGCCCAGCGAGCGGATCGCGGCGGCGAGGTTGTTCGATTCGGCGACCGACGTGCGCAGCGCCTGCACCGCGTCGCGCCCTTCGGTGATCGCGTCGGCCGCCTGGTCGATCGTGCTCGCGAGCATCGCCTGCGCCTCCGCGGGCCGGCGAGGCATTAGCTCGAGCACCGTCTGGAAGCGCAGCAGCAGGCCGTGGAAGCTCTGCAGCAGCGTGTCGTGCAGGTCGCGCGCGATGCGCGTGCGTTCGGCGACGCGGGTCTCGAGCGTGAGTGCGAATCGTTGCCGCAGCTGGCGCACGCGCAGGCGATAGAGGCCGAAGAGCAGCGCCGCGAACGCGACGACGCAGAGCGCACGGAACCAGTTCGTCTGCCAGTACGCGGGCTCGATCGAGAAATCGAACGAGTCACCCTGCTCGTTCCAGAGGCCGCTGTTATTGGCGGCCATCACGCGAAAGCGATAGTGCCCGGGAGGAAGGTCCGTGTAGAAGGCCCGGCGCCGATTGCCCGCGCCGGTCCACTCCCGGTCGCGACCTTCCAGCTTGATCTTGAATTGCACCTTTTCAGGTGCGACGAAGCTCAGCGCGGTGTATTGGATCTCGAGGTCGCGCACCAAGGGGGGCAGCTTCAGCTGCGAGGATGCGTCGTATCTCGTGCGATCGGCGACAACCTGTTCGACGTGCACGGGAGGCGGCAGCGTGTTCAGGGGAAGGTGCCGAGGGTCGACCACGACCACGCCTTCGAGCGTAACAAGCCAGAGTCTGCCATCGCCGGACTTCGCTGCGCGGGGCGCATATGGCGGAACTGACGAACTGCTCCCAATCCCGTCTTCGTTTTCCAGCACCGTCGTGCGGACGGTTGCGGTGGAGGTTCCTTTCTCCTTGGTCTTCAACCAACTGTCCAAGTCGGCCCGAGAAATGCGGACCAGCCCGCATGCCATGTAAAGCCACAACGCCCGGTCCTCGTCTTCGACCAGTGTGTGGACCGTATCGCACGGCAGCCCATTCGCAGCGTTCAACGTGACGAACCGCCCATTCTTGAGCCGGCTGACGCCGTGATCAGTCGCAGCCCATACCGCCTGGTCGCTGTCGACGATGACGTCGGCCACGTTGCCTTCACCCAGGCCGTCGCGAGAGGTGTAGGTCGATTGCCACCGGCCCTCAAGGAAGCGCAGCAGGGTGCCACCCGTCGCGACCCAGATTGCACCGTCCTTCGGATCGACCGCCAAGTGCTTCCAAGGCGCAGCGAATAAAGGTGCGCTCACCGAGCGTGGTTTG
>DASXBS010000076.1:0-24674 GCA_036491555.1 Casimicrobiaceae bacterium | reverse complement strand
CATTGCTTCCATGCCTGTCCGGCCATGGTCGCGAACAAAAGAAGCACGCTCGACCATCCGATGGCATTGACCTGCCACTCGCTCACTTGAGGAGGCCAGCGAGCCGGGCCGCAGCCTCGAGATCGTCGCGCAACAGGCGCATCAGCTCGTCCTTGCGTTCGGGATCGGGCGCACGCAGGACGGCCGAGGGATGAAAGGTCGCCATCAGACGAATGCCTTCGGGCAGGTGGAGCACGCTTTCCCGCGCTTCACCGACCTTGATGCGACGGCGCATCAGCGCGGCGAGCGCGGTGGCGCCGAGCGCGACGATCACGCGCGGCTTGAGGGTCTCGAGCTCACCCTCCAGCCAGATGTGGCAGGCTTCCATTTCACGCTGTGCCGGTGTCTTATGCAACCGTCGCTTGCCGCGCGGTTCCCAGCTGAAATGCTTGACCGCGTTGGTGATGTAGACGCTGGCGTGATCGATGCCGAGTTCGTCGAGCAGTCCGCGCAGCATCCGTCCCGCGGGACCGACGAACGGACGGCCGGCGAGGTCCTCCTCGTCGCCCGGCTGCTCGCCGACAAGCACCAGGCGCGCGCTGCGCGGACCTTCACCGGCGACCCCCTGCGTGGCGCGCTCCCAGAGCGGACAGCGACGGCATTCGTCGACCGCGCGCTTGGTCGGCCACGCGGCCTCGTCCTTCTCGCCGTTCGCGGGAGATTGCGGGTCGCTGCGCTGTCTGCGCGGAAGCGCACCGGGTGTACGCGCATTCACCATACCGGTCGTGGCACGCTGGCCGCGCGCCTGTCGCGCAGCGGCATCAAGCGATCCGCGCGTCGCCGCCTTGCGGCTGCGCAGCGGCTGCCGGCATCGTTTGTGCGCTCCCGCCCCCGCCCCCGCCGCGCTCTTCGGACTGATAGCGGCGCAACTTGTTGTACAGGGTCTTGGTGCTGACGCCCAGCAGGCGCGCCGCCTCATCCTTGGTTCGGCAGTGCAGCAGCGTTTGCAGAATCAGCCGCTGCTCCACGTTGGCGAGCGACTCGCCGATCTGGATGCGAATCGACCCGTTTTCGGCGACGGCGGACGCAGACGCCGTCGGCAGAACGTCGCGGTGCACGCCGGGATGGGTGATCACGCGTCCCTCGCTCAGGATGTAGGCGCGCTGCACCATGTTGTAGAGCTCGCGAACGTTGCCCGGCCAAGGGTAACTCTCGAGGCGTGCGAGCGCCGATTCGCTGAAGGTTTTGGAGGTGCGTCCGGTTTCGTTTAGCTGCGACAGGAAATAGCTGGCCAGCAGCCTTACATCCCCCGCGCGCGCGCGCAACGGCGGAACGTGCAGCGGAACGACCTGCAGCCGATACAGCAGGTCCTCGCGCAATTTGCCTTGGCGAACCGCATCGTGTGGATCCCGATTGGTCGCCGCGATGACGCGCACGTCGACGGGTATCAGGTCCGACGACCCCACCCTCGACACGCAGCGCGTTTCCAGCACCCGTAGCAGGCGCACCTGCAGCTCCAGGGGCATCTCCGTGACTTCGTCGAGGAACAGCGTGCCTCCGTGCGCTCGTTCGAAATATCCCGCGTGCTGGCGCGACGCTCCGGTGAAGCTGCCCCTTTCATGACCGAAGAGCTCGCTCTCGATCAGCGTCGACGTCACGGCGCCGCAATTGAGCGCGAGATAGGGGCCGCGCGCGCGTGCACTGAGCGAATGCAGGCGGCTCGCCACCAGCTCCTTGCCGGTGCCACTTTCGCCGATGATCAGGACGGTGACGTCGCTCGACCCGATGCGCTCGATGGTCTGCGCAAGCCGCTGCATCGCGGGAGACTCGCCGATGATCGGCGACTCGGCGGCCGGCGGGGCGGCCTTCGACGCCGATGCGACACGCGCGAGCGCGCGGTCGATCTTGAACCGGTTGAGCGGCTCCGCTATGCAATCGCGGGCACCGATCGCGACTGCCTCGGCGGTGGTCTCCGACTCGGGATCCGACGTCACCACCACCACGTCGACGCTGGCCGCATATGCAGCCTGCACGATGCGCATGGCGTCGTCGAGCGCAAGGTCACAGATGCATAGGGATAGGGCGGGCGACGACTCAAGATCCGCGACCGCCTGCGTGGCGGACGTCGCGGCGCGCGTAGAAAATCCGCGCTGCTCGAGCATGTCCAGCAGGAGCATCAGCGTGGGCGAGTCGCGGTGAGCGACCAAGGCGTGGGGCATCACGACCTCGTCTGAAGGTTAGAGCGATAGGCAAATTGTCGCGGAACCGGCCACGATTGCCAGAGGACGTGTGCTCGAATTGGTGTAGGCGGGCTCCTACATGCCGTTCGAAAAAAAGGGGCGGCGTCGAGCGCCGCCCCCCGACGGAAAATGACTGTCTTGCTCGTTACCCTTGTGTTACTTGCCCTTGTTCATGCCGCCGCCCGTCCCGGTGCTGGATCCCGTGGCGCCGCCGCTGGCGGTCGACGACCCCGCCATGCCGCTCATCGCAGCGCCGCCGGGGGAAGCCTTCTTCTTGCGTTCATTCGGGTCTCCTCCTTGCGCTTGGCGCGCAGATTCTTGTGGCGGGCCACGCCCTTTTAACGTGGCCCGCGCGACGACAGCCGTTTACTCTTTGCGACTCCGCGAGGTGCCGCTGCCAGTGCCGTAGGCGGACGGCCCACTGCCCGACGTGCCCAAGCTCGAGGATCCCGAGCTGCCCGATCCTGAAGTGCTCGAGCCGCTCGATTCGGGCGTGCCCGAACCGCTCGATCCGGACGTGCCCGAACTGCCCGACCCCGACGACCCGGAGCCGTACAGGCCCGACGATCCCGACGAGCTGCCCGACGCGTTCTGCGACCAGTCGCCGCCGACGCGGACGCGGTTCTCGATATCCTTCACGCCGGGCACGCTATCAACCAGATCCTCGATCGCGTGCTTCACGTTGCGGTCATCGACCGATCCTTCCAGCGTCACCTTGCCCTGCGAGACTTCAACGGTGACTTCGCTCGAATCGATGCTCTGGTCGTGGTACAGGCGTTCGCAGATGTCTTCCTTCAGGCGTTCGTCGGAGCGCTGCCACCCCTTGGGGCCGCGCGAACCGCCGCGTCCGTACATACCGGAGCTGCGTCCATAGCCCTGCTGGCCCATCGCGCCCCCCTGCTGGCCGTACTGAGACGACCGTCCTTGCTGGCCACCTTGCTGACTGCTCTGCTGGCCGAACTGTCCGTATTGCGAGCTGCCCTGGCCACCGCCGTACGTGCTGTAAGGGCTGCGCCCTTGGCTACGGGAGCCGAAGCTTCCCGAACCGCCGCGTTGTCCGTAATCGCCTTGCATACCCGATCCCTGGCCCTGCCAATCACTTTCGGCGCCGTAGTGGCCGGACCACTCGTTCTGGCCGCCATACCCGCTCTGCCCATAGCCACCCTGGCTCCATCCGCCTGGGCCGTAACCACCCTGGCCGTAGCCGCCTTGACCACTTTGTCCGTAACCGCCCTGACCGTACCCGCCCTGGCCATAACCGCCCTGGCCGTAGCCGCCCTGGTCGTAGCCGCCTTGACCTTGGCCGTAGCCGCCTCGGCCGCTCCATCCGCGCGAACGGCCCTGGCCCCAGCTGCCTTGACCGCGTTGCCCTTGGTCGCTATAGCGGCCCTGCCCGAAATCCTGATTGCTGTATTGCTGGGCGCGATCGCCCTGGGGATCGAAGTTGGCATCGTCGCGGTCCTCGTAACTCCCCCCGCCGAAGTTGCCGCCGGACGAACCATACGAACCACCGTACTGACCGCCTGATCCTTGCGAACCGCCCTGATAGCCTCCTTGCTGTCTGTACTCCGAAGACTGACCGAAACCGGATTGCTGGTTCTGACCTTGCATGTCGTTGCGATAATTATCGTCGGACCCGCCTTGGCGCTGACCGCGATATCCGCCTTGCTGCGCGTTGCGGGACTGCTGGTTTCGATTTGCCATAGAAAAAACTCCTCTGCGTAGTAAATACGTTCGATCGATCGACTCAACTGCGGAGCGCATGGTCGCAAACATCATGCCGAAAGAAGTTGCGCTGTGATGTACATGTTCAGTGGGCTGCGAACGCACCAAAAAATGAAATTCTTTCCGGAATGTTTTGCTTGAGCACATCGCAAATTGAACGCGGCACGACGTAGGCACACGTCCTACAGCATTTCGGCGGCGTCCGCAGTATTCTCGCGCTCACCACTGAACGAGCTCACGGAGGAGCATCGAGATGAATGGATCAAACGAGAGCGCAGACCTGCGTCTTGCTGGAATGCGCATCGCAGTACTGGCCACCGACGGCTTCGAACATTCCGAGCTGACGCAGCCCCGCAGCGCACTCGATGCCACAGGTGCGCGCACGCTTGTGATCGCGCCGAAGTTCGGATCGATTCGCGGTTGGGAGAACGGGCAGTGGGCGGACAGCGTCTCAGTCGATCTGACGCTGGAACGCGCCGATCCGCTGGAGTTTGACGCGCTGCTGCTGCCTGGCGGCGCGCTCAATCCCGACCAGCTGCGCACGAACAAGCTGGCGATTTCGTTCGTCTACGCGTTCGTCGAGGAGCGCAAGCCCATCGCCGCAATCTGCCACGGCCCGGTCATGCTCATCGAAACCAATGCGCTGCGCGGTCGCAGCATCACGTCGTGGCCGTCGCTGCAGACCGATGTGCGCAACGCCGGAGCGCGCTGGACCGATGAGCCAGTGGTGGTGGATCGCAATTTCGTCACCAGCCGCAAGCCGGAGGATATCCCCGCGTTCAATCGCGCGATGATCGACGAGTTTTCGCAGTCTGCGCAGTTTGCGCGCGTGCCGTTGACGCGAGGCGCCGGGCTCGGACGCGGCGACGAGCTGGGGCCCGGCTGAGACGACGCGATCAGGCTTCGGCGCCTGCGGACTGCGCCCATGCACCGAGGGTTTGCGCGCGCGCGCCGGCGCTCGCTTCATGCAGGCGCAAGGGCGCGTCGGTGAACGCCGCGTCGCGAGGCATGGCGTCGGTGTCGATCCCGATCGCAAGCAGACCCGCGCGCGTGTCGGGGTCCGCAGCAGCAAGCGCCAGGCCCGCGCGGTCGATCAGCGGCGCCTCGTTTCGACGCAATCGCAAGTAGACATTCGCGCTGGCCTGCGCCGCAAAATTGACTTCTCGAAACAGCGCTACGCAGTGCGCCAGAAATGTCGTGTTGCGCGCAGCGTCGAGGAGGGCGGCGTCGGCGAACAGCATCGACGGCGAACTCGCATCGATGCTGACCTTGCGAAAGCGCTCGACGTCGAGCATACGACCGACGTCGAGCACATTAAGCACATCGTTGTCGCCGAATGCCACGGTGCGCGGACGCTCGCCTTGCGCGACGCTGTTGTCCAGGAACTCGAAGCGAAGACGCTTGTCGCCGCGCCTGATCCACGTGAAAAACAGCTCCGGAATGCCTGCGTAGGCGTCGACGCAGTGGGCTAGCGTATCGTCCACCGCCTTGTAACGACCGACTTCGAGCCCGCGCGACCAGGCACGCTCAACCAGCAACTCAGGCGGCGTGATCATGAAAAATAGGTATACCACGTGTCCGAAACGGGTGAGCAGGTTGCTCCCCGCCTCGTTCGAATCGGGCGCGAAGCTGTCGAAGCGAAAGCGGTCGATCAGCAGATGCGACATTTCGCCGCGCGCAGCCTTGCTCGCCATGTAGCGATCAAGCTTCTGGTCGATGATGCGCACCTCGTCTCCGGTAAAGGCGCCGCCGTATTTGTAGATGCTGCCCAGCGATGCGTAGTCGAGCAGCTGCTTGCGCCAGATGTCGGGACTGATCAACGCGAACTCGCTCCAGCGCACGCCGATCTGGCCGGCGAGAGCCTTTTGCAGGGGCCGCAATGTGCTCTTGCCCGACGCCGACGCCCCCTTGGTGTTCATCACCACGGGCTGGTCCTGCCGCGGTAGCAGCGCGTAACCCTCGTGCTGCGCCACGCGTGCCAGCAGCGGATCGAGCAGCCGCCCGATTTCTTCGCTCGCGCAATCGTTGCAGGCCTGGCTCGTGACCAGCGACGAGACGAGCTGGCGTCCGCCCCAGGCGTGCCCGTGCCGGACCAGCAGCGCCGAAACGACGCGCGCGAGCGCGTGATACGCCGCCTTCTCGAAAGGATCGGCGCTGACTGCGGCCTGCAGTTCCCATGCCTTCACGATCCGCTGCTCACGTTCGCCATCGGACTCCGGCGATGAGGACTCGGGGTGCGGCTTGCGCCGCAGGAACGCAAGCCAGCCCTTGCGCGCCGGTGCCACCGGCGCAACTTCGCCATCGAACAGACGCCGCAGTTCGACATCGACGAACGTCCGCGTGCGCGCACGCGTCGACTCGAAGGCCGCGACGATGGAAGGCATCGCCGGCGTCACGCAGTGTTCGAGCAGCGTCGTGGTGATGCGTCGGAAGTTGATGCCGAGATCCTCGATGCGCGAGCCATCGGGAACCGAAAAATTGGCGGTGACCCGAACCAGAAGTTCGTGCAGCGCGAGGCGCTGGGGCCGGAACGCGGTGAGGTCCGCCAGCTCGAACCCGCTCAGATCGCGCCATTCCTCGGCGTCGGCGACGCGGGTGAACACGTTCTCTTCCCTGAATATCGTCGCCAAGTGCAGCAGCTCGCGCGGCACCTGCGCGCGGATACCGGGGTTCCAGGGACCGAAGGCGACGTTGGAGTGGGCGAAGGCGGAATCCATGAGCGTGTAGGTTTGGAGGTGCGAGGCGATCGGACGTCGAGCGATTCTATTTCAGACGCGACGAAGGACGAGCGCTTTCTTAGTTCATGCGGCCGTCGGCCCTATAATGCCTCGACCGTAATGTCATCCCCGGGAGGACTCGGATGCGACGATCCTAGCCGGCGATCAACTTGAGATCGAACGCGCGCTGGAGGAGCCATGCCAGCGCGACCAGCGCGATGACGATCGAGCCGCCGACGAAGATCACGCGCCGGTAGAGCGGCGTCCTCCGCAGCGCGTAGGCAAGCGGCAGGAACACGCCGACGATCGCAAGCTGTCCGACCTCGACGCCGAGGTTGAATGCCACCAGCGCGATCAGCAGCGCACCCTGCGGCAACCCGAGGTCGGCCAGCACCGATGCGAAGCCGAATCCGTGAATGAGTCCAAAGCAGAAGGCGATGACCCAGCGCCTCTCGTACACGACCGGCCACACGTTGTTGAGCGCAGCGAGCACCACCGAGAGTGCGATCGCCGATTCGACCAGCCGCGAAGGCAGGCTGACTACACCGAGCGCGGCCAGCGACAGCGTGATCGAATGCGCGAGCGTGAATGCGGTGACGACCTTGACCACGTCGATCAGCGCGGAGCGGAAATCCGCCACCGGCTGCCGGCGTTCCCCTGCCACGCGCGATCGCACCAGCACCGCGGGCAGCAGCAGCGAGAGCAGGAAAAGGATGTGGTCGAAGCCGGTCCAGATGTGCCAGACGCCTTCGCTCCCGTAGTCGAGGAATGCTTCCCACGGCGACAGCGTGGCCAGCGCGAAGCGCTGCTCGGAAGCGTCGGCGCTGAACACGCCGGCGCGCGTCGCGCCGTGATAGTCGATGCGCACCAGGCCGCGGTGCTGGGGGTCGACGTCGAACAGCAGGCTGTAGCCGACGATGAGCGTGCGCGGCGCCGCGGCGCACGCCGCGCTGAAGCGCAGCACCGCGTACGCGCCGTCGCTGTGATTGTCGATGAGGAGATCCCCCGCCTCGAGTGGGCAAGGTGCCCCGGAGGGGCCGATGCGAAGCCGCGACAGCGCGTACGCTGCGATGTCGGTGCGTCGCGCGCGCACCTCGCCCCACGTGATCTGATCGTCCTGATCGGCGTCGAGCCCGAGAACGAAATCCAGGTCGCGCAGCGCTATATCCCATCGGCCGGCGACGTGCGCGTCGTCCACAGCAAGCGTGAGGTAGCTGTCAGATGGCTTGTGCGCGAGGGCGGCGGCAGCGTGTGCCGTCAGCGCGAGCACGGCCAGCATCTTCAACGCGCCCATGAGCCGCGTCACGGTTTTGCCTTGGGCGCCAGCATCGCTGCCACTTGCGGGTGGTCGATTCCGCTTTGCGTCATCCATGTCCGTACGGTGTCGAGCGCGGCACTATCGCCGCTTGCGTTGGCGCTGGCGGCGAGGATCCAGAGGTCCGCCGGCTCGCGCTGTACCTTCCAGCTTTCCAGCGCGTAGCCGAGTGCCGCCTTCGCGTCGTTGCGCAGCGCCAGTTCGAAACGCGCGTTCTCGCGGGCGTGCACGGTGTCGCCGCGCGCGTGACTCGCATCGAAGCGCGCCGCGAGCAGCGCGATCGACGCTGGCGCCTCGGGCGCGCGCAACGCCTGCTGCGCCAGCGCCAGCCGCAGCAACAGCGTGTCGACGCGCGTCTCTCCCTGCAGCAGCGCGACCACCTCGGCGTCGCGGCGCTGGTCGAGCAGCCAGTCGGCGTATGCACCGAGCAGGTAGGCGTCGCGATCCCCAACGCCGAGGGCGGCACGGAAATGCTTCTCGGCGTCGGGATCCCCTTGCCGGTGTGCGATCTCACCGAGCAGCGTTTGTCCCCACACCCGCGCGGAGTCGTCGACGTGCGTCGAGTACTGCAGCGCGTATTGCAGCGCTGCGTAGGCGCGCGCGGATCGGCCGGTCACGCTGTCGATCGCGGCGAAGCAGATCACGCGGTAGACCGTTGGCACCGCCCCGGCGAGGCTCCCGCAGTCCTCGCGTGCCGCGGCGTAGTGTCCCTGCACGGTCAGCACCGTCGCGCGGGTCAATCGTGCCTGCGCGTTGCCCGGCTCGCGCGCGAGCACCGTTGCAAGGCTGACGAGCGCCGCGTCGAACTGATGGCTGCTTTGCAGGATGGTCGCGCGCAGCACCAGGACGCCGGTGGGCGCCTGCGCATCCTTCCACCATGGGGCGAGCGCCGCCTGCGCGTAGCCGAGAAAGCGCGGGTCGCCCTCGACACGCGACGCGCGAACGTAAGCGAGCGCCAGCGCGCTCGCTGCCGAAACGTCGCCGGGATGCTGTCGGGCCGCCTCGCGAAGCGCTTTCAGTTCACGGAATTGCGGCGTCGTCCGGGTCGGGAGGCGCTCGAGTATCTGCGAGTCTTCGGCAGGAACGAAAGGCGCCGCATGGACCGCAACCGCGAATAGGGCGCCGGCGATCAGCGCGCTTCCACGGACTCCGCGCATCCGCGCGAGAACGGTGCATGGATTTGCCGCTTTCATCGACGTGCCGCTCTCCAATTACGTGACAGGGTGCCCGCGGGCGCAGCCCGCAGCCTCGTCAGCGTGCGGCTACGCCGAGCCCCGCCCTCCGATGTACGCGACAGGAGACGTAATGGATGCGGCCACCGCGCTGAAGTAGGCCAGCCAGCGGGGCCGACTGCCCACACGGCGAAGGCGCCTGTCCTACGTGGCAATCAGCCCTTCGCCTATACCGGCAAGCGGTGGGCCTCCCCGATACTTCAGCATTGCCTCAGTGGAATGACCATGGGCAAGCTGAGATCAATCATCGCTGCTTCGCTCGCAGCGCTCGCCACCCTGATTTTTGCTGCGGCTTCGCTGGCGCAACCGGCAACGGTCGTGCCGCCTCTAGCGCTCCCCGGGCCGTATCCGGTGGCGTGCAGCAACGTCGCACAGGATTTCGGCCGCATGGCGCCCGGAGAAGACGTACAGGCGTACTGGGAGGGCGTGCCCAGAGCCGACAATTCCGCCCGCTATATAACCGACCTGCTCTCCGACCCGGCCAATACGCTCTCGTTCTCGCTCGCGGTCCCCTCCAATGCGTCGATCTACGGCTCATTCGCAGGCGCGAGGGTTCCTGTCGTGGTCCTCGTTTGCTACCCGACCTTGGCGAGCAACAGCCGGGCGGACTTCCCGCTGCCCAACGGCAAGGTCGTGCCGCACATGCAGCGTTCAGATGACGCTCCGATACTCGCCGATCGGACGGCCGCGTATCCACTGATTCTTTTCTCGCATGGCTATCTGGGCAGTCCGCTTTCGAATGACTACCCGGACGCGATGAGCGTGCTCGCGAGCTACGGTTACGTCGTCGCGGCGCCATTTCACGGCGACGCACGGATCGCGCAGTTCCAGCTGGAAAGCGTGGGCGATTTGACGTACCTCGTCAGCCATCTGGCGAACTTCCTGGCGCTGCAATCGCTGCGCCCGCTCGAGCTTTCAGCCACGCTCGATCTGATGCTTTCGCACCCGCAATGGAAGGACCGCATCGACGCCTCCCGCGTCGGCGGCTTCGGCGCGAGCCTTGGCGGTGAATCGCTGCTGCTTATGGCGGGCGCGGGAATGACCAGTTCCATCGGTCAGTCGTGGACCAAGATCGACACCGATCCCCGGCTGAAGGCGGCGGTGGGTTACGTGCCTTATTTCGGTCAGCCAGTCTTTCCCGCGTTCGGTCGTGACCAGCATGGGCTCGACGACGTTACGCTGCCGTTTCTGGCGATCGCGGGGACCGCGGACACCACGGCGCCACTCGTGTCCACGACGCAGGGCATCGAGCACCTGCAAGGCACGCGCGAGCTCGTGACGTTGACGGGTGTGACGCACGGATTCGACGTCGCGTCGACCAACGATATCTTCACCTGGACGATCACCTTTCTCGATGCCGAGGTGCGCCACGACGCAGCGGCCTCTGCAAAGCTCGCGCAGATGGCCGCGGTGAGCGGGGGCGGGGACGATCATGTCGTCATCGCTGTCCAGCAATTGCCGCCGACACCCAACTATAGCGGCCTATGGTGGCGCTCGCCCGCCGAGTCCGAATCCGGATGGGGTATCAATGTGGCCCACCAGGGAGACGTCATCTTTCTCACGTGGTTCACTTACGGAGACACCGGCACTGCGCTGTGGGTGTCGATGACAGCGTTCAAAGTCAGTGACGGCAACTACAGCGGCACGATCTATCGCACCACGGGACCGCCGTTCAGCGCCGCGGTTTTCGATCCGGCCGCGGTGACCCGGGTCGCGGTGGGGGCGGGCAATCTCACTTTCTTTGACCTGAACAACGGATTTTTCAACTATACGATGAACGGCATCACCCAGACCAAGCCGATCACCCGTCAGGTCTTCGGCCCCCTTCCGACCTGCACCTGGCCCGCGGCGCAGGACTTGAGCGTCGACACCAATTACACCGACATATGGTGGAATCCGGCGGAATCGGGATGGGGCATCAATTTCGCGCAGGAAGGAGACACGATCTTCGCTACCTGGTTCACCTACGACGGATCCGGGTTGCCGTTGTGGCTGTCTTTCACCGCGACGCCAACGGCGACGCCGGGCAATTACTTTGGAACGCTATATCGCACGGCCGGGCCTGCGTTCTACACCGTTCCTTTCGATCCGGACAATGTGACGCGCATGGCGGTGGGATCGGCCGCCCTCGCGTTCAGCGATGGAAACCATGCGGCGTTTACCTACGATCTGTTCGGCGTCGATCAGACCAAGACGATTACGCGTCAGGTTTTCCGCCCGCCGGGGACCGCGTGCTACTAGAGCGCGACGAAGGTTGCGCGCCGCGGATGCGTGTGCTGGCGTCGGAGGGGCGGGAATTGGTGGCCGCGGTCGCGATCGGGTTTTGAGTGGTCGTAGGCGAGCCGCGAGTGGTGATCTCGCCCGCGAGCGTGCTCGGGTCGTCGTAGGCACGCATCTCGCCCCTGCTCGACATGGGGCGTGGTTTGTACTTGGGCCGCTTGCGCCGTGCGCGCTCACGTTCCTCCGCCAGTTTTTTTCGGCGGCTGCGCGCCGCGCGCCTGGCACCCATCAGCATGAGCGCGAGGCCGGCGAGCAAGAGCAGTGAAAGCGCATAGTCCATGGGCGTCGATGGCAAAAAGGCAGCCGCGCAAGGCTACTCCGTGGCTCGCGTTCCGCCAAGAAGACGCCGATCGGCGGCGGGTCATGCTGCTTTGCAGCGTACGACCCCTCGACCCCTCGACTCCATGACTTCGCAATCTGCGAGCCGTGGCTACCGCACGCGTGCGATTGTGGCGCGTCCCTGGGCGTTTCTCGCCTGCGTGCTCAAGAGCTTTCGCGCCAATCAGGGCCTGCTGCTCGCAGGTGCGGTTGCGTACTACACACTGTTGTCGCTGATTCCATTGCTCATCCTGATGCTCATCGCGCTATCGCATTTTATCGACGAGCGGCGGCTGCTGGCGACGATGGCCGAGTATCTGCAATTCATCGCGCCAGGGCAGGGGGAGGCGCTGGTCGACGAGCTCAAGAAGTTCCTCGCGCATCGCCAGGCGATCGGCGGGGTGCTGCTGGTCACCATGGTCTTTTTCAGCGCGCTGGCGTTCACCGTCCTCGAGAATGCGCTGTCGGTGATCTTTTTCCATCGGGTAGCGGTGCGCCGGCGCATGATCGTGTCGGCTCTGATGCCCTACGTATTCATCGTTTTCCTGGCGATCGGGCTGCTGGTGGTGACGGTGGTCGCGGGAAAGCTTGCGGTGCTCGCGACGCGCGACGTGACCGTTTTCGGGGTGCCGCACTCGCTGGAGCAGGTTTCCGATTACCTGCTGTACCTGCTCGGCGTTGTCGGCGAGGTGCTCATACTCACCGCGATCTATCTCGTGATGCCGGTCGGGCGGCTGGCCTTCCGCGAGGCGCTAATCGGTGGTGCGAGCGCGGCGCTGTTATGGGAGATCACACGCCATGTGCTGGTTTGGTACTACGGAACGATCTCTCAGGTAAGGGTCGTCTACGGATCGCTCGCTACGTCGATCGCGGTGCTGCTCAGCGTCGAGATCGGCGCAATATTCTTTCTCTTCGGCGCGCAGGTCATCGCCGAGTACGAGCGGATCGGACGTGGAGAGCCTCCCGAGACGAAGCCGATGAACCTCGCTCCCGACGAGCCGAAAGGTCGCCGCCAGCTCGGGTCGTAGCTTGCGAAACGACTGTGCGCGCGAAGACGCTTGCGGGCGGCTTTCCTAATTGGACGCGAAGCAGTAGAGATAGCCCGCGCTGCCGGTCTTCTTGAGCAGGTCAACGCTGCAGCCGGCGGTGGCGTGCGAGGAGTTCCACGACGCGTTCGCGACCGGATCGGGATTGGTGCCAGTGCGGTCGAGGTGGCCGACGATCGCCGAGCCTTCGCCGCTCTTGGTCCAGTTTCCGCACGTCTTGTCCTCCGCGCCGGTAAACGCGGTGCCGTCGGCCTGCGACCCGGTAAGGATGTCATGCTGGTTGGGCGTATCGCCGAAACCGTTGACGGTAGCGCCCTTCTCGGTGAGGCCGGTCTGCTTGTTGATGTTGTTCTTGCCGTGCAGCTCGGCGACATCCTTGGCGATGATCACGCCCTTGACGTTTTGCCATGGACCCTTGCCGATACGGTCGCGGGCATTCACGGCGGGACTGCCGCCCGAAGCGGTCGTAGACAGATAGGCGCGCCAGGTCTTGCCGCCGGCTCCGACGGCCGCGGCGAGGCTTTGGCAAAGCCGATCGGCACCGGCCAGCCCGCCCAGATCAGCGCCCTTGTCGGAGCCGGCGCTGGTCACGAAAAACGACATGTTCGTCGACTGCGCCAGGGCCTGGCCCGAGGCAGTCATCGCCGCCACCATCAAAACCCGGAGCGCGGCCTGCATCGCGGAGCTGTTCATTGTTCCTCCTTATGATCGCATTGCACCCGGAGAGTATCGGAACGCGCGAGTTCGCCAAAGCTTTTCGTCGCTTGTCAGCGCCAGTTGCGCCCGGTAGCATCGGACTGGCTCGCGACCGGGGCGGCGTAGACGTACAAGCTCCGGCGCACGACCGCCCGAGGAGACGAACATGCGCCGCATCCCCTGTATTCCCGTCCTCTGTTCGCTTTCGCTGGCGGCGCTGGCCTGGTGCCTACCTGCCGCGGCCCAGCTCAAGATCGCCTACATCGATCCGCTTTCGGGCGGGGCCGCCAGCGCGGGAATCAACGCGCAAAAACACTTCATCTACATGATCGATCGAGCCAACGCCGCGGGCGGTTTCAACGGCGAGAAGCTCGAGCTCCTCTCCTTCGACAACAAGGTCGATCCGCAGGAATCGCTGATCGCGCTGAAAAAGGCCCTCGACGAAGGCGCCCGCTACATTTTCCAGGGTAACGGCAGCGGTGTGGCGCTGGCGATCACCGACGCGGTGCTCAAGTACAACGAGCGCAATCCCGGAAAGGAAGTGCTTTACTTCAACTACGCCGCGGTCGATCCTGCGTTGACCAACGAGAAGTGCAATTTCTGGCATTTCCGCTTCGATGCCGACGCCGACATGAAAATGGGTGCGCTCACCGATGCGATCGCAAAGGACCCGCGGATCAAGGCGGTGTACCTGATCAACCAGGACTATTCCTTCGGCCGCGCCGTGGCGGCGGCGGCGAAGAAGATGCTCGCCGAGAAGCGTCCCGACATCAAGATCGTCGGCGACGAGCTGCATCCGCTGCAGAAGGTGCAGGACTTCTCGCCCTATGTCGCCAAGATCAAGGCGTCGGGGGCGGATACCGTGATCACCGGCAACTGGAGCAACGACATGCTGCTGCTGATCAAGGCGGGCAAGGACGCCGGACTCAAGGTGAACTGGTACACCTACTACGGCGGCGCACTCGGTGCACCGAGCGCCATCGGCAAGGATGGCGTCGGCGTCGTCAAGCAGATCAGCGAGTATCACAGCAACGCGCTGCCCGAACCGGACCCGGATGCAGTGGCGTTTCGCAAGCGTTTCACCGGCAAGGACGACGAGTTCGGCTACTACCGGCTGAAGACGACCTTCGACATGTTCGCCGCCGCCGCCGCCAAGGCCAAATCGAACGATCCGGTCAAGGTCGCGAAAGCGCTCGAGGGCATCAAGGTGATGACGACGGTCGGAGAAGCAGAGATGCGTGCGGACAACCACCAGATCCTGATGCCGATGTTCGTCTCGACGCTGTCCGACAGCGTGAAATACGACGTCGAGAAAAGCGGCGTCGGATTCAAGACCGACGTCAAGATCAACGGCAAGGACATGGCACTGCCGACGACGTGCAAGATGCAGCGGCCGAGCTGATGCACGCGCGACGCCGGTGCCGGTGATCGACGGGCCGGCCCGGCGCGACAGCAGGATTTCCCGACGGCGACAGCGCGCTGTGGACCGCACCGGCCTACCCGCCAGCGTCTAGATGCTCGAGCTCGTCACGTTCTCGCTGCTCAACGGCGTGGTCTACGGACTGCTGCTGTTCATGCTCTCCAGCGGCCTGACCCTGATCTGGAGCATGATGGGGGTGCTCAACTTCGCGCACGCCAGCATGTTCATGCTCGGCGCCTACTTCTCCTACCAGATCGCGAAATACATCGGCTTCTGGCCTGCGCTGCTGGTTGCGCCCCTGCTGGTGGGCGTGCTCGGTGTGCTGGTCGAGCGCTATGGCCTGCGCCGGGTGCACCGCTACGGTCACGTCGCGGAGATCCTGTTCACCTTCGGACTTGCTTACCTGATCGCCGAGATCGTGGTGATGCTGTGGGGCAGGAACCCGATCGAAAACAAGGTCC
This sequence comes from Casimicrobiaceae bacterium, assembly GCA_036491555.1. GTDB lineage: Bacteria > Pseudomonadota > Gammaproteobacteria > Burkholderiales > Casimicrobiaceae > PALSA-1003. The sequence goes on along the minus strand of DASXBS010000076.1, from coordinate 9,245 downwards.
CCGCGGTGATCGACTTTCCCGCTTTCGTCCTCTTCGGCACGCGCTACCCCTTCTACAAGGTGCTGATGATGGCGATTTCGGTAGGCATGTTCGCGTTTCTCTACATCGGGTTCAAGCGCACGCGCGTCGGACTGGTCATCCAGGCCTCGCTGACGCACCCGCGCATGGTCAGCGCGCTCGGCCACGACGTGCCGCGCATTTTCGTGCTGGTGTTCGGCGTCGGGAGCGCGCTGGCGGGTCTGGCCGGCGTGATCGGCGGCTTCGCGTTGCTGACCGAACCGAACATGGCGGCGGCGCTCGGACCGATCGTGTTCGTCGTCGTCGTCGTCGGTGGGCTGGGGTCGATTCCGGGCGCGCTCATCGCGTCGATGCTGATCGGTATCGTGCAGACTTTCGCGGTCGCGCTCGACTACTCGCTGCTCGACCTGTTCTCCACCCTCGGCGTCGCGGTGTCGCCGCAATCGGCGCTGCACGACGTTTATTCGATCCGCATCGCCCAGGCGGCGCCTCTGATCCCGTATCTGCTGCTCGTGCTGATGCTGCTGCTGCGGCCGCGCGGGCTGCTTGGCACGCGCGAGACATGAGCGCGGATCAGGCGGCGACCGCGGCCGGCCGCGATGTCGTGGCGGGCAACTCGGCGCTGCGCACCGCCGCGCCGTGGATTGTCGCCGCAGTTGCGTTGCTGCTGCTTCCGCACGTTCCCGGGCTGCAAAGCAACGGCGCGCGCTCGCTCTTGAGCCAGATGGGGATCGCCGCGGTATTCGCGCTCTCGTACAACCTGCTGCTCGGGCAGACCGGCCTGCTGTCGTTCGGCCACGCGGTGTATTTCGGAGTCGGTGGATTCGCGGCGATCCATTTCATGCGCGCCGTCAATGCCGGCCTCGCCGTGCCGATGCCGCTGGTGCCGCTGGTCGGCGCCGCTGCAGGACTCGCTTTCGGCCTGGTCTTCGGCGCGTTGACTACACGGCGCTCGGGAGTCGTGTTCGCCCTGATCTCGCTCGGCGTGGGCGAACTGATCCACGCCGCGGCCGGCATGCTGCAGGGTATCTCGGGCGGCGAAGGCGGCATCACCGCCAACCGCGCGCTCGGGCCGCATCCGTTCGGACTCGACTTCGCGTCGCAGCTGCAGGTGTATTACATCGTCGCCTTCTGGACGCTGCTGGCGGCGCTGCTGATGGTCGCATTCACGCGTACCCCCGCCGGACGCATGTGCAACGCAGTGCGCGACAACCCCGAGCGCGCATCCTTCGTAGGCTATAGCACGCAGGGCGTTCGCTTCATCGTGTTCTCGGTGGCGGCGATGTTCGCGGGACTGGCTGGTGGGCTGCACGCGATCAACTACGAGATCGTCGGCGTCGACGCGCTCGGCGCCGCGCGCTCGGGAAGCGTGCTGCTGATGGTTTACATAGGCGGCGAAGCGCAGTTCCTCGGGGCCATCGTGGGGGCGATCGTCATCACCTGGCTGCAAGTGAGCCTGTCGGACTACACCACCGCGTGGCAGCTCTACCTGGGACTGTTCTTCATGGCCATCGTGCTCTACGCGCCTGGCGGGTTGACCGGCCTCATGATGATGCACGTGCCCATCGCGCGCACGCGCGCCTTTGCCGCCGTCCTGCGAAGCTACGCGATCGCGCTGGTTCCAGCGTTGGCAGCGGTGGCGGGCGTCGTCGTGCTGCTCGAGATGAACTACCGGCTTTCCACGCAACCCGAGGCCGGGTCGCGCATGAAGATTCTCGGCGTGGTCGTCGACAGCGCGACCCCGTGGCCCTGGCTCGTTGCGAGTGCGCTGACGCTCGGCGGATGGCTCCTGTTCCGGCGCACGCGTCCGCTGGTCGAGACAGCCTGGCAGCGCGCCCGCGACGAACGCCTGGCACGCAGCAGGACGCCGGCATCGTGAGCGATAGCATGGACGAGACCGCAACCATCGAATCGCCGCGGCAGGCCGACCCCGTCCTCGTGCTGCACGACGTGTACAAGCGTTTCGGCGCGACCGAGGTGATCCGCGGTGTGAGCCTCGACGTGCGTCGCGGCGAGCGGCACGCGATCATCGGTCCGAATGGCGCCGGCAAGTCGACGCTGTTCAATCTGATCAGTGGCCGCTTCGCGCCGACGCGGGGGACGATCCGGCTAGACGGAGAGGACATTGCAGGGGAGAAGCCGTCGCGGATCTATCGGCGTGGTCTCGCGCGAAGCTTCCAGGTCACCAACATTTTCCCGCGCATGAGCGTCTACGAGAACATCCGCTGCGGCACGCTGTGGGCGCTGGGCCATCGCTACAACTGCTGGCGCAACGTCGCAGCGCTGCGCGATGCCGCCGAGCGCAGCGACGCCGTCCTCGAGCGCATCGGCCTGGCGTCACGCCGCCATGTCGCCGCCGGTGTCCTCACCTACGCGGAGCAGCGTGCGCTCGAGATCGGGATCACCATCGCCGGCGACGCCAGGGTCATCCTGCTCGACGAGCCTACAGCCGGCATGAGCCGCGCCGAAACCGAGCGCGCGGTCGAGCTGATACGCAGCGTGAGTCAGGGACGCACCCTGCTCATGGTCGAGCACGACATGAGCGTCGTGTTCGACCTCGCGGATCGCATCTCGGTCGTCGTGTACGGGGAGGTCATCGCCACCGACGTGCCATTACGCGTGCGCGAAAACGCCGCCGTGCAAAGCGCGTACCTGGGCACGCCCGCGCATGCTTGAAGTCGACGACCTGCACGCCTACTACGGCAAGAGCCACATCCTTCAGGGCGTGTCGCTTCGTGTGGCCGAGGGAGAGATCGTGAGCCTGCTCGGCCGCAATGGCGCCGGGCGCTCCACCACCATCAAGACCATCATGGGCGAAGTTGTGCCGCACGGAAGCATCCGCTTCAAGCATGACCGCATCGATGGACTCAAACCGCATCAGATCGCCCGCCGCGGGCTGGGCTATGTCCCCGAGGATCGCGCCATATTCCCGACGCTCACCGTGCGCCAGAACCTAATGCTGGGCATGAAATCGGCACAGCCGGGCGGCCGCTGGCGCATCGAGGACATGTTCACGCTGTTTCCGGTGTTGCAGGCGCGCGCCGATGCGCCGGGAGGCGTGCTGTCCGGCGGCGAGCAGCAAATGCTCACTGTGTGCCGCACGCTCATGGGCGACCCCGACCTTATCATGGTCGACGAGCCCACCGAAGGGCTGGCGCCGATGCTGGTGACGCGCCTGCGCGAGTTTCTGGAGCAGATCGCTGCGCGCGGAGTCGCGATCCTGCTCATCGAACAGAAGCTCACCATTGCACTCGAAATCTCGCGACGGCTGTATGTCATGGGGCAGGGGCGCATCGTGTTCGAGGGGACGCCGCAGGATCTGCGCGCCAACGACCGGGTGCGCAAGGACTGGCTCGAGGTGTAAGCCTCGCCGCGCTCTGGTAAGCTCCCGCGACTCCATGAATTCCGCCGCCTATCGCGTCGACGGTGACGTCGCCGTCATCACGCTGGACAACCCCCCGGTCAACGGACTGGGCCACGACGTGCGCGCGTCACTGGTCGCGGGCATCGATGCGGCGCTTGGCGACGACGCGGTACGGGCGATCGTGATCGCCGGTGCGGGCAAGGTGTTCTCGGGCGGGGCGGACATTCGCGAATTCAACACGCCGAAGGCGACCGCCGAGCCGACCCTGCGCACCGCGATCCGCGTCGTCGAGTCGGCGACCAAGCCGGTGGTGGCGGCGATCAGCGGCGTATGCATGGGCGGTGGACTCGAGCTCGCGCTGGGATGCCATTTCCGCGTCGCGACGGCCGACGCGAAGATCGCGCTGCCCGAAGTGAAGCTCGGCATTCTGCCCGGCGCCGGCGGAACGCAACGCTTGCCGCGCGCCATCGGTGTAGAGAACGCGCTCAACATGATCGTCTCCGGCGCAACCCGATCGGGCGCGCAGCTTCGTGACACCGCCCTGTTCGACCAGGTATTCGAGCCCTCCTCCGAGGATACGCTGCTGGCGTCTGCGCTTGCCTTTGCGCGCAAGGCGGCGGCCGATGCGCGTCCGCTCAGGCGAGTGCGCGACATCAAGCTCTCGGTTCTTGATGCGGACGCTTTTTTCCAGTTCGCACGCAACTCGGTGGCCGCTGCGACCAGGCATTTTCCGGCGCCGCTGAAATGCGTCGATGCGGTCGCCGCCGCGGCGTCCATGCCGTTCGAGCAGGGACTCGCCTACGAGCGCGAGCTGTTCATGCAGCTGGTCACCACTCCGGTGTCGCACGCGCTGCGCCATGCATTTTTCGCCGAGCGCGCGGCGCCGAAGATCCCGGGCATCGACGCGTCGACGCCGGCGCGCAGGATCGAGCGTGTCGCGGTGATCGGCGCGGGAACCATGGGCGGCGGGATCGCGATGAATTTCCTGAGTGCCGGAATTCCGGTCACTCTCCTGGAGAGCACGCAGGAAGCGCTAGACCGCGGCCTCGCAACGATTCGCAGGAACTACGACGCATCCGCCAAAAAGGGCAGGCTGACGCCCGACAAGCTGCAGCAGACGTTGGCGCTGCTCTCGTCGACGCTCTCCTACGACGACATCGCGCAGTCGGACCTCGTAATCGAAGCGGTGTTCGAGGACGTCGCCGTCAAGCAGGCGGTGTTCGAGAAACTCGACGCAACGATCAAGCCCGGCGCCGTACTGGCCACCAACACCTCGACGCTCGACGTCGACCGCATTGCCGGCTTCACGCGCCGGCCGCAGGACGTCGTCGGAATGCACTTTTTCAGCCCCGCCAACGTGATGAAGCTGCTCGAGGTGGTGCGCGGCGCCAAGACCGCTCCCGATGTGCTGGCTACCGCGATGCAGGTCGCGCGCAAGATCGGTAAGACCGCGGTGGTGTCAGGCGTGTGCGACGGCTTCATCGGCAACCGCATGGTCGAGCAATACCTGCGCCAGGCGTTTTTCCTGGTCGAGGAGGGCGCCTCGCCGCAGGATGTCGATCGTGCGCTGGAGAAGTTCGGCATGGCGATGGGGCCGTTTCGCATGAGTGATCTTGCCGGCAACGACATCGGCTGGGCGATCCGCAAGCGCCGCTATGTCGAGAAGCCGGACGTCGTGTATTCGCGTCTGCCCGACCGGCTGTGCGAACTGGGACGCTTCGGCCAGAAGACCGGGCTGGGATGGTATCGCTACGCCGCCGGCAAGCGCGACGCGATTCCCGATCCCGCGGTCGACGCGCTGATCGCCGCGTATCGCAAGGAACGCGGAATCGAGCTGCGCCGCGTCGGCGAGGACGAGATCGTCGAGCGCTGCATCTACGCGCTGGTGAACGAGGGCGCGCGCCTGCTCGAGGAAGGCATAGCGCTGCGCGCCTCGGATATCGACCTCGTCTACCTGACCGGTTACGGATTTCCATTGTGGCGCGGCGGCCCGATGTTCTACGCCGATACGGTGGGGCTTTATTCGGTCGTGCGCAGCATGCGTCGCTTCGCCGCACAGCCTGGCGGTGACAAGGCGTTCTGGCAGCCGGCGCGGCTGCTCGATGAGCGCGCGTCGGCAGGCAAGAGTCTCGACGCTGCATAACTCCGGGCATTTCGGAAGCCGACCATCATGACCGACGCCGTCATCGTTTCAACCGCGCGTACCGGGCTTGCCAAGTCATGGCGCGGCGCCTTCAACATGACGCACGGCGCGACGCTGGGCGGACACGTCGTGCGCCAGGCGATCGAGCGCGCCGGACTCGACGCGGGTGAAGTCGAGGACGTGATCATGGGCTGCGCGTTTCCAGAAGGCGCGACCGGCTCCAATATCGCGCGCCAGATCGCGCTTCGAGCAGGCCTTCCGGTGAGCGTCGCCGGGATGACGGTGAACCGCTTCTGCTCGTCGGGACTGCAGACCATCGCGCTGGCAGCGCAGCGCATCGCTGCCGGCGAGGACGCGATCTACGTCGCCGGCGGCGTCGAGTCGATCTCGTGCGTCCAGAACGAGTCCAACAAGCATATGCTGCGCGAGAGCTGGCTCTCCGAGCACAAGCCCGAGCTCTACTGGACGATGCTGCAGACGGCGGAGAACGTGTCGAAGCGCTACGGCATCGAACGCGAGCGCCAGGACGCGTACGGTGTGCAAAGCCAGCAGCGGGCGGCAGCAGCAGCTGCAGCGGGACGTTTCGACGCCGAGATCGCCCCGATGACGGTGACCATGGGGGTGGCCGACACAGCGTCGGCCAGCATCTCGACTCGCGAGGTGACGATCGCGGCGGATGAGGGGATCCGCGCCGACACCACGCTGGAAGGCGTCTCCAAGATCCGCCCCGCGCTGCCCGGCGGCGTGATCGCGGCGGGAAATGCCAGCCAGTTCTCCGACGGCGCCGCGGCGTGCGTGGTGATGAGCGCCGAACGCGCTGCCGGCAAAGGCTTGCAGCCGATGGGCATTTTCCGCGGCTTCGCGGTCGCCGGATGCGAGCCCGACGAAATGGGCATCGGACCGGCTTTCGCAGTGCCCAAGCTGCTCGCGCGCGCCGGCATGAAGGTCGACGACATCGGCCTGTGGGAGCTGAACGAGGCGTTCGCGGTGCAGGTGATCTATTGCCGCGACAAGCTCGGCATTCCGGACGAGCGTCTCAATGTCGACGGCGGCGCCATCGCGGTGGGGCACCCCTACGGTGTATCGGGCGCGCGCCTTACCGCGCATGCGCTGATCGAGGGCAAGCGCCGCGGCGTTCGCCACGTAGTCGTCACGATGTGCATCGGCGGGGGCATGGGCGCGGCGGGTCTGTTCGAAGTCGTGTAGGGTCTCCGCAGTTAAGGTGTGCGGCCCGAAGATCGTTTCGCGGCTCGTCACCGCCGGAGCCGACGTCAAGGTCACCAATGGCAGCGGCATGAATCCGCTGTCGATGGCGCTCATCATGCATCACACCGACGCCGCGGAGGCGCTCGCGGGTAGCGGCGCCAAGCTCACGCCGGCACAGGTGCAGAGGGTGAAAGCGACCGCCAGCGACGCGCGCTCGCAGGCGATCATCCAGCGCACGGCGAAATAAGTCTTGCGAGGGGCGAAACAGTCCGCCAGCGACGGGAGATCGCCGCCCGAGCATCGTCGCGCGCGAGATCCCTCAGCGGGCGCGACGTCGCCGAGCGCGATCAGGTCCTCAGGTTCTCGTTCAGGAATGCCAGGGTTCGCGACCACGCGAGCTTGGCCGCGGCCTCGTCGTAGCGCGGCGTGGTGTCGTTGTGGAAGCCGTGGTTGGTGTTCGGATAAATGAACGCCTGATACTTGACGCCGTTGGCCTTGAGCGCGGTCTCGAAGGCGGGCCAGCCGGCGTCCACGCGATCGTCGAGACCGGCGTAGTGAAGCATCATCGGTGCCTTGATCTTGGCGGCGTCGGCGGCGGAAGGCTGGCCGCCGTAGAAGGGAACCGCGGCGCCGAGGTCGGTAAAGCGCACTGCCATCTGGTTCACCGTCGTTCCGCCGAAGCAGAAGCCCACCGCGCCGACCTTGCCGGTGCATTCGGGTCGCGCCTTGAGCACGCCGTACGCGGCCATCAGGTCCTCGGTGCGCTTGGCAGGGTCGAGCTGGCCGAAAAGCTGCGCCGCCTTTTCTTCGTCGCCGGGATAACCGCCGGCCGGAGTGAGTGCGTCGGGCGCGAGAGCGAGGAAGTTGGCGACGGCCAAGCGCCGCGCGACGTCCTCGATGTACGGATTGAGTCCGCGATTCTCGTGGATGACGACGACGCCGGGGAGCTTGCCCGCCGCGTTCGCGGGCCGCGCGTAATAAGCTCGCATCATTCCCGAGCCCTGCGGCGACGGATATGTCAGGTATTCGGTCTTGATCCGCGGGTCGTCCTTGCGGACCTGCTGCGCGAAGGCGTAGTTCGGCCGCAGACTTTCCAGCATCGCCGCCGCGGTAAAACCGCCAACGGCATATTTCTGGGCGCGGTCCAGGAAATCGCGACGGCTCATCCAACCGTGCACGTAGCTGTCAAACAACTTGAGGACTTCGGGAGGGAAATCGCCGGCGGTCTTGCGTTCCATGTCGGGGGACTCCTTTCTAGGACCATACCTCCCACACTCCACTGACATCGCCGGTGCACTTGCGTTCCGTAGTAGAGTCCTCGACCAGGCCCCCCGCACTTCAGTCCGCGACGCTCGACGCGCTGCCGTTAACTCCGGTGGACTCAGCCCAGTCGCACCAGCTGCTTGCCGAAATTCTCGCCCTTGAGTAGCGCCATGAGGCCGCGCGGCGCGTTGTCGAGGCCGTCGACGATCGATTCGCGGTACTTGAGCTCGCCGGCCGCGAGATGTGTGGCGAGTCCGGCGATCGCTTCGCCGTAGCGATCCTTCCAGTCGAACACGATCATGCCCTGCATCCGGATGCGATTGACCAGCACCGAGCGCAGCATTGTGTACCCGTAGGGCTGCGTGGCGTTGTATTCGGCGATGAGCCCGCACACGACGATGCGCGAGCGAAGGTTCATCACGCGCAGCAGCGTATCGAGAATCGCACCGCCCACGTTCTCGAAATCCACATCGACGCCCTTGGGGCACTGCGCCCGCAGATTCTCCAAAAGATTGCCCGCCTTGTGGTCGATGCAGGCGTCGAAGCCAAGCTCGTTGACCACGTAATCACACTTCGCCTTGCCACCGGCGATGCCTACGGCACGACATCCGCGCAGTCGCGCGAGCTGGCCGACGATACTGCCCACAGCGCCGGAAGCAGCCGAGACGACGACCGTCTCACCCGGCTTCGGCTGGCCGATTTCGAGCAGGCCGAACCACGCGGTGATCCCGGGCATTCCGAGCACACCCAGATAGGCGGACGGGGGCGCGCGCCGCGTGTCGATCTTCATCAGCTCCCGAGGCTTTGCGCGACCGTAGCGCTGCCAGCCGAGAGAGGAGAGCACCACGTCCCCGACGGCGAGCGCGGGATCGCGCGATTCGACGATTTCCCCGACCGTCTGGCCCACCATGACTTCGCCAATCCCCACTGCTGGCACGTACGATTTCACATCGTTCATGCGGCCCCGCATGTAGGGGTCGAGCGAAAGCCAGTCGTTTCGCACCAGCACGTCGCCCTCGCTGAGCGCCGGCATCGGCAAATCGACGATGCTGAAATCCTGCTCCTGGACGGCGCCCTGCGGCCGGCGTGCGAGAAGGACCTGCCTGTTCATGGTCATCTGAAAGTTCCTTTCGCCGCGTCGGGCGAAGTTCCATTGTTCAAGCGAGGCTGGCGAAGCGCTCGAGATGGTGGTCGGCATCGCCGAACTGCTGTGCGATCATGGTGAGTCGGCGAAAGGTGTGGCTGATTTTC
>DASXBS010000075.1:0-12719 GCA_036491555.1 Casimicrobiaceae bacterium | reverse complement strand
CGGTGAAGTTGTGCGGATGCGGCGAGCAGCGCTCGCCCGAGATCGCGTTGATCGCCTCGACGCAATCGGAGCCCATCTCGTACAGCCGGCTCGTCGCCAGCGCGACGATCTGCGATTCCCTGACGCCGGGCTTGAGCGCCTCCGCGATGTCCTGATACACGCCATCGACCATCGCCGCGGCCATGTTGAGCAGCGTCAGCTCGTCGATGTTCTTCACCTCGCGTGCCTGCAACAGCGTCTGCTGGCCGTCGCGTACCTCGATGCCCAACTTTTGTAGCTCAAACAGCATCGATGGCTCGACCACGTCCAGGCCGAGCGGCATGTTGCCGACGCCTTCGGCATCGAGGATGGACTTGATCTCGCGCGCGGCATCGCGGAACAGCGTGATGTCGCCGCCGACCGCGCCGCGCAATCCGAGCAACCCGGCGCGGCAGTGATCGTGATGCAGCCAAGGCGCGTGCAGGCGATGGTGCTTGGCCGCCGAGCCGAAATCCCAGATGTAGGGATCGCCGTTGCCGGTGAGCAGCGAGTAGCGCGTGAGCTTGTCGCGCGCCCATTCGCCGATGACGGTGCTGGTGGTGTAGCGGATGTTGTGCTGGTCGAAGCACAGCAGCGCGCCCAGTCCCGAAGCGCTAAGCGCGGCGCGCGTGCGCGCCAGCCGATAATCATGCAGGCGGCGGAAATTGATGCGCTCCTCGAAGTCGACCTGCGTATGACCGGGCGCCTGCAGCGGACGGTCCCAGCGGTAGTGCGGGTCGATGTCGTCCGGGCGGACGACCTTGGGTTCATGCGCTTTCGGTTTTGCCATGCGCCTCGCCGCTTCGGGAGATACGTGGATCGGAACCGCGTTCGTTCAGCACCGGCTCATCGCTTGCCGAAGGCCTTGTCGTAGTAGCTGGTGTCGATGTACCTGGTGGGATCATCCAGTGTGCGCGGCGGCGTCGCGTAGCGCGAGCGCAAAGCGAGCACCGTGCGAATCCCCTCGACGTCGAGGGCGAGGTCGCGGGTGAGCCCACCCTGGAGCGCGACAAGCAGGTCGTAGGACTGGCGAGCGAGCGCCGGCGTCATATCGCGAATGTTGGCTACCAGCAGCGCCTCGACCACGTCGCGGTTGGCAGGGTCGCAAACCCAGGCGACGCCGCTGCGATAGCCGCGCAGGAATCCGATCATCGTCGCCTCGTTCTGGCGCGCCCATGATCGGCGCACCGCGCCGACGGTGCCCTCGTAGGCGCCGAGCGACGATGCGGTCGCGAGCACGTTGAAGCCGCGGTTCTGCGCAAGCAGCTCGAACGGCGTTCGCAGCAGGGTCGCGTCATGCTTGCCGGCGATCAGGTCGCGGTAGCGGTTAGGCGTTCCGCCCGCGCGCACGAAGGTCACGTCGGTTTCGCGCACGCCGTTGCGCGCGAGCAGCTCGCGCAGCACGAACGCCAGGCCGTTTCCCATCGCATCGACCGACAGCGTTTTGCCCCTCAGGTCGGCGAAGGTCTTCACGCCCGGCGCCGAGACCACGGAAAGAAATCCGCCGTCGCCTCCCATGAACGAGACGAGATCGGTCGTTGCGTCGGCGATGCGAACGTCGGCCTGCCCTTCCTGGTACGCGACGAAATTGTCGATCGTCGCGAGCGCGATGTCGTAGCGTCCGTCGAACAGGCCGGCGACAAGCACGTCCGACGAAGGCGTGTAGGCTACGCGCACGTCGACGCCGTTACTTTCGAAAAAACCCTGCCGCTGCGCCGCCCACAGCGGAAGATCCCAGCCGCCGTTGAAGGTGATCACCCGCACCGGCGTCGGCGCCGGGGTCTGCGCGAGCGCGCCGTGACCTGCGATTGCGGAAACGAGCGCCACCACCCAGCCGATTCCCCGCACTGACACTCTCCTCGTTGCGGCCGATTCGTTGCGGCGCGCCCGCGAGCATTAAATCACATCGCGGAGGGACGCGATTCCCCTGCTCAAGCGCTCTGTGTGGAACGGGCGCGCACGCGCGGGCGAACGCGCTCGCTGCGTCGTGGCGGACGCGTGGTTAGTCCGGCCACGATGCAGTCCACCATCGAGGGAGCTGCGCTCTCGAGGTCGTACGCCCCGCGGTTCATCACCCATTCGCGCATGATCCCGCCCATGCACGACTGCAGCAGCTGCGTCGTCACCGCGGGATCGGTATCCGCGGGAAGATGTCCCAACTCCACGCCTCGACGAACGAGAATCTCGACCTGCGCGAGGCATTCGCAACGCTCGTCGTCGCGGCGCTGCGCGACCTGGCCAAGCTCGGCGCAGGCTTCGGTCTTGGAAAAGACGATCTCGAAGACTGCCTGCGTGCGTGGATCGCGGGCAAGGTGTTGCAACGTGTCGACCATCAGGTTGCGCAGTGCACCCACCGGGTTGTCGGGATCGGCGCGCGATGCTGCCTCGAGCATCGACTCGAGCGGCAGCGTAGCGCGCGCACACATCGCCTTGAACAGGTCCGCCTTGTTCTTGAAGTGCCAGTACACCGCGCCGCGAGTGACCCCCGCCTCTGCCGCGACCTCGGCCAGCGAAGTACGCGTGACGCCGTACTTGCAAAACACAACCTGCGCCGCATCTATCAAGCCCTCACGGGTGATCGCTGCGGCCTCTTTGGTCTTCCGTGCCATGGACAGCTTGTCCGGTCGAGGATCGAAAAATAAAAATGCTTTACAAACATCCGCGATTGTATGTAACATTTCCCAACATTGCAAGTCGCAGGTATTTCCCTCCGCGTACTCAGGAGTTCATCGATGGTAAGCCGTACCACAATTTTCCGCGTCGTCCGTCTGACTTGCATGCTTGCCGCGGGCTTGCTGGCGGCAGGCTGCGGAAAAGCCCCGCCTCCCGGCGGATTCAGCATGCCCCCCGCCGAAGTGACCACGATGACGGTCACACCCAAGGATTTCCCCGTGTCCTTCGAGCACGTCGCGCAGACGCTGGGCTCGAAGGACGTCGAGGTACGCGCGCGGGTGACCGGCATCCTCGAGAAGCGCCTCTATCAGGAAGGCGCACCGGTCAAGACGGGGCAGCCGCTGTTCATCATCGATCCCAAGCTCTATCAATCGCAGGTGAATGCCGCCGAGGCCGATCTCGCCCGCGCCAGCGCGCAGAAAGCGCAGGCCGATCGCGAACGCGCTCGCCTGATCCCGCTCGCCGAGCGCAAGGCCATCGGTCAGAAGGAAGCCGACGATGCCGCCTCCAACGCCGAGCTCGCCGCGGCTGCGGTGCAGGCCTCGCGGGCGAAGGTCGACGAAATCAAGCTCAACCTAGGGTACACCAAGGTCGTGGCGCCGATCGCCGGGCTATCGAGTCGCGCGATGAAGTCCGAGGGGAGCCTCGTCACCGCCAACGACACGCTGCTCACGGTGATTTCGCAGACCGATCCGATATGGATCGCCTTCAATATTTCGGAGAATGAGCAGCTGCGGCTCAATAGCGCCGTGACATCCGGGCAACTCGTGCTGCCCAGGGACAACGGCTACGACGTCAGTGTGAAACTTTCTGACGGCTCGACCTTTCCGCGCCGCGGTCGCATCAATTTTTCCGACACCCGCGTCAATCCTTCCACGGGTACCTACGAGATGCGCGCCGAAGTCGCCAATGCCGACGCCGCGCTGAAACCCGGTCAGTTCGTGCGCGTCGTCCTTCGCGGCGCGCAACGCAAGAACGCGCTCGCGGTTCCGCAGGTGGCGGTGCTCGACGGTCCGCAGGGCAAGTTCGTCTACGTCATTGCCAAGGACAAGGACGGCAAGGACGTCGCGTCGCAGCGTACGGTCGTCGTCGGCGACTGGGTCGACAGCAACGGGACCAACCTGTGGCAGATCGAGTCGGGTCTCAAGGCGGGGGACGTAGTCATCGTCGACGGCATCGCGCGCCTGCAGCCCGGCGCGCCGATAAAGATCGCCGCCGCAGCGCCTGCCGGCGCCGCCGGCGCAGCGCCCGCCCCGGCCCCCGCCGCCGCCGGCAAATAAGCGACAGGACGCCTCCTCATGTTTTCGCGCTTTTTCATCGACCGGCCGATCTTCGCCATCGTCATCTCGACTTTCCTCATACTCGCCGGGCTGGCGGCGATGCGCTCGCTGCCGATCGCTCAGTATCCCGAGATCGCACCGCCGGTCGTTACCGTGCAGGCGGTGTATCCGGGGGCCTCGGCAACCACGCTCGAGCAGACGGTGGCGTCACCGATAGAGAACGCGATCAACGGCGTGCCGGGCATGATCTACATGAGCTCGTCGTCGCAATCCAACGGCACGGTGCAAATCCAGGTGACGTTCGATATCGGCACCAACGTCGATATCGCAGCGGTGAACGTCAACAACCGCGTCAAGCAGGTCGAGCCTCGCCTGCCCGAGGAAGTGCGCCGGCAGGGCGTGACCGTCGAGCGGGGCAGCTCCGCCTTCCTGCAGGTGCTTGCGTTCTACGCTCCCGATGGGCGCTACGACGATCTGTTCACGTCCAATTACGTGACGCTCAACGTGCTCGATCAGCTCAAGCGTCTGCCTGGCACGACCAATGTGCAGATCTTCGGCGCCAAGGACTACGCGATGCGCATCTGGCTCAAGCCCGATCGCCTGTCGCAACTCAAGCTGACGCCTGCGGACGTCATCACCGCGGTGAACGAGCAGAACGCGCAGTTCGCCGCGGGCAAGATCGGCCAGTCGCCGATCGCGAACAACCAGGACCTTGTCTACACGATCACGACGCAGGGCCGCCTGACCGATGCCAAGCAGTTCGACGCGATCATCGTCCGCGCCAACGCCGACGGCTCGATCGTGCGGCTGGGCGACATCGCGCGGGTCGAGCTCGGCTCGCGCGACTACGAGTTCATGGGGCGCTACAACGGGCACCCGGCGACGCTGGTCGGCATTTTCCTGGCGCCGGGCGCCAACGCGCTCGAGGTCGCCAAGAGCGTGAAGGTCACGATGGACGGGATCGCGCAGCGGTTTCCCGAAGGCCTGACCTATGCGATCCCCTACGACACGACGCGGTTCGTCGAGGTATCGATCCGCGAGGTCATGAAGACGCTGGGCGAAGCGATGGTGCTGGTGTTCCTGGTCGTGTACCTGTTCCTGCAGAGCTGGCGCGCCGCGATGATTCCCTTCGCCGCGGTGCCGGTCTCGCTGATCGGCACTTTCGCCGGCATCTACCTGCTCGGCTACTCGATCAATACATTGACGCTGTTCGGCATGGTGCTCGCGATCGGCATCGTCGTCGACGACGCGATCGTCGTGCTCGAAAACGTCGAGCGCCACATGCGCGAGGACGGGCTCTCCGCGCGAGACGCGGCGATCAAGGCGATGCGCGAAGTCACCAGCCCGATCATCGCCATCGTGCTCACGCTCACGGCCGTGTTCGTGCCGATCGCGTTCCTCGGCGGGCTCACCGGCGAGCTCTACCGCCAGTTCGCGGTCACGATTTCGATCTCGGTGGTGATTTCGGGCATGGTGGCGCTGACACTCTCGCCCGCGCTGTGCGCAATGATCCTGCAGCCGCACGAGCCGCCGAATCGCTTTTTCGCGGCGTTCAACCGCTGGTTTACGAGCATCACCATGCACTACCGGGACGGTGTCGTCTTCATGCTTCGGCGCGGCGTCCTTGCCGCGGTACTTTTTCTCGGCATGGTCGCGCTGACGATCGGGCTCTGGCGCATCACGCCCGGGAGCCTGGTGCCCGACGAGGACCAGGGCTTTTACATCAGCGCCGTCATCCTCCCGGATGGCGCGACGCTCGAGCGCACCTTCAAGGTGGTGGAACAAGTCGAGGCGGCGATCCGATCCAACCCCAACAATCTCGACATTGTTTCCTTCACCGGCTTCGACTTCATCGGCGGCGGCTTTCGCAACAACGCGGCGACGCTGTTCGTCACGCAAAAACCCTGGGACGATCGCACAGTGACTGCGGCGCAGCTGGTCGGCGAACTCTACGGCAAGACCGCCGGGATCAAGGAAGCACTGGTGCTTGCCTTCAACCCGCCGGCGATCTTCGGCCTGGGCACGGCGGGCGGGTTCGAGTTCTACATCCAGAACCGCGGCGAGGGCGACCCGAAGCGCCTGTCGGAGGTCACGCAGGCGTTCCTCGCCAAGACGCGCGGCGATCCGCAGCTCGCCTACGTGCAGACGCTGTGGCGCGCCACCGTGCCTCAGCTGTCGGTCAAGGTTGACCGCGAAAAGGCGAAGACCCTCGGAGTTCCGATCTCGGACGTGTACAACGCGCTCTCGGCGACGCTGGGCAACTATTACGTCAACGATTTCACCAAGTCGGGACGCGCCTGGCAGGTGCTCATGTCGGCCGAGCCGCAATACCGCACCCGGCCCGACGACATCGGCGCCGTTTACGTGCGCTCGACCAAGGGCGAGATGATTCCGCTCTCGTCGGTGGCCACGGTAACATATTCGTCCGGGCCCGACGCGCTGGACCGGTTCAACAACCTCCCGGCGGTGAAGCTGCTGGGGTCTGGTGCACCGGGGGTGAGCTCGGGGCAGGCGATTGCGCACATGGAGGAGATCGCGCGCGAGGTCCTTCCCGCTGATTTCAGCTACGACTGGGGCGGCACGTCGTACCAGGAAAAGAAGTCCAGCGGCGCGTCGACCTTCGCGCTCGGGCTCGCGGTGGTCATGGTGTTCCTGATTCTCGCGGCACAATACGAAAAGGTCTCGCTGCCGCTGTCGGTGCTCCTCGCACTGCCCTTCGGTACCTTCGGTGCGCTGGCGGCGACGTGGCTGCGCGGCATGACTAACGACGTCTACTTCCAGATCGGACTGGTCACGCTGCTTGGGCTGGCCGCGAAGAACGCGATTCTTATCGTCGAGTTCGCGGTGCTCAAAAACCACGAGGGGCTGTCGCCGTCGGCGGCGGCGATCGAGGCCGCGCGCCTTCGCTTCCGCCCGATCCTGATGACATCGATGGCATTCATCCTCGGCGTGCTGCCGCTCGCGATCTCGACCGGCGCGGGCGCCGGTGCGCGCCGGGCGACCGGCACCGGGGTCATGGGCGGGATGCTGGCCGCCACTTTTCTCGCGGTGTTTTTCGTTCCGCTGTTCTACCGCGCAATAGTGGAGCGGCGATTGATCGAGCGCCGCTCGCACGACGAGCTGATCGACGAAGTCAGGCACTTGCAGACGGCGAGCCACGAACCGCCGCACACCCCGGGCCATCCGCCGATCGTCAAGCCTGGAGACGAACTTGCGTAAACTCACCCTTGCGCTCGCATTCGCGGCCGGCGTGACCGGCTGCAGCACCACACCCACCGCGCCACCCGTCCTCGATCTTCCCAAGACGAGCGCCAACGATCCTGCGCTCGAGCGCTGGTGGACCGCCTTCGGCGATCCGACGCTCACTTCGCTGGTCGACGAAGCACTTGCGCGTAACCTAGATCTCGCCGCCGCGATCGCACGCGTCGATCAGGCGCGCGCGCAGTACAAGATCGTCCAGTTCGGGCAACTGCCGCAGCTCAACGCGGGATTCAACGCCGCGCGCAGCCGGCAGACGCTGGTCGGCACCATCCCCATCCCTGCAGGCGTTCCGGCGATCGGCAACGACTTCGTGGCCAGCCTCAACGCGTCTTACGAAGTCGACCTGTGGGGCAAATACAGCACCGCGACCAAGGCTGCGCAGAACGACCTGCTCGCATCGCAATTCGCTCGCGAAACCGTGCGCACCGTCGTCGCCGCCGAGGTCGCGCGCGCGTATTTCCGTCTTCTTGCGTCCGACGCGCAGCTCTCGGTGCTCAGCGACACGCTGCGCCTGCGCACCGATACGGTGGTGCTGCAAACCGATCGCTTCAACGCCGGCGTGATCGGCGAGTTCGATCTTGCGACCGCACAGGCCGAGCGCGCTGCGGTGGCTTCCGACGTCGCGGTCGCGCAGCGCGTAGTCAGCGAAAACCTGTCGGCACTCGCGGTGCTGGTCGGGCGCTCACCGCGCGAGGTGTTCGAGCCGAAGTTCGATCGCGATGTGCAGATGGTGCGGCTGCTGGCGGTGCCCGACCTGCCGGCTCAGCTCCCCTCGGAAATGCTGGAGCGCCGCCCCGACATCCGTGATGCGGAAAAGCAGCTCGCGGCGGCGAACCAGCGTATCGACGTCGCGCGCGCGGACTACTTCCCGTCGCTTTCGCTCACCGGCGCCTTCGGTTCGGAATCCAACGTCATGAAAAGCCTGTTCAGCGGCCCGGCGCTGCTATGGAGCATCGGAGCCGGCCTGGTGCAACCCCTGATCGGACTCGCGCTCATCAACGATACCGTCGAGCTACGGACCGCGCAGCGCGACGAAAGCGTGACGCGCTATGTGCAGACGGTGCAGTCGGCGTTTCGCGACGCGCACGACGCGCTGTCGGCAAACCAGACCACGCGCGACGCGCTGGCTGCGCAAACCGAGCGCAAGGACCGGTTGCAGAAATCACTCGAGCTCGCCGACCTGCGCTACACGTCGGGCTATTCGCCATATCTCGAAGTGCTCGACGTACAGCGTCAGCTGCTGCAGGCGCAATCGCTCCAGATCGTCGCCGCGCGCGACGTCAGACTGGCGGTGGTCGACGTCGCCAAGGCACTCGGAGGCGGCTGGGATTACAAGACCGCGGTCGCCGGGCCCTGAGGCTGCCTGGGACGAGAGAAGCGCGCGTCCCGCAGCATTACTGCAGTGCAGGCTTGCGCAGGTAATCGTGACGATCGGCGGAACGCACGCGAATGTGCTTGACCTCGGCCTCGCGGCCGATGGTCAGCGGAACCTCGACGCCGGCCGCGCCGATGCTCCACGTCTTGCGCAGCAGGTCCGCGAGTCCGGACGCAGGCGCACCATCGACCTCGAGCACGACATCGCCCAGGCGAATGCCGGCGGCCTCGGCAGGCGCACCCTTGGCCAGCCCTCCGACCACCAGTCGCCCTTCGTTCTCGGCGGTGTACATGCCCAGCCAAGGTCGCGGCGTCTGCCGTGTTCTTCCGAAACGCAGCAGGTCTTCGAGCACCGGCTCGAGCAGATCGATCGGCACGAACATGTTGCCCTGCACCGTGCTGCCCTGGATCGCCTCCTGCACGAACAGCGACCCAACGCCGATCAGGCGACCGTCCTTGGCGACCAGCGCGGCGCCGCCCCATTGCGGGTGCGCCGGCGAGGTGAACAGCGCCTCATCGAGCAGGTACTCCCAGTAGCCTGCGAATTCGCGCTTCGCGAACACGCCCGCTTTGAGCGCGTGCGAGCGGCCACCGTGCCCGAGCACGAGGACTTCCGAGCCCACTGCTGCCGACTCGGACCGTCCGCGCGCGAGCGCCGGCGCGCCGATGCGTCCGAGCGGCTGCACCAGTCCAAAACCGGTGGCGAAATCGTAGGCGAGCGCGTGACCCGCGATCACGCTGCCGTCGTGCGCGTGCAGCCAGATCGTCTCGGCCTCGGTGATGAGGTACCCGATGGTCAGGATCAAGCCATCCTCGCCGATCACGACGCCATTGCCGACGCGCTCGGTGCCCAGCACCGACGCGGTGAACGCATTCTCCGGAATCTCGGCGCGGATCAGTACCAGCGAGCGCAGCGCCTCAGCGAGGTCGAACGAAACTTCGCTCGCCCGCGGCTGCAGGTCGCTGGGAAAAGACCATTCGTCGAGCTCTGGCATCGTCCTTTGCGCCGAATCTCCGTTGTGTTCCCGCGAGCCGCGGGTCACGCATCAAGTTTACGTCAGCACAATAACGCCGTCACCGCACGCGCGGTGGACACCAACTCACCACCTGCGGTGGACAGGGCCTCGCGCGCGAGCTGCGCCGGGGTCGGCTATGATGGCAGGGCGTATTTGCGCTGTACCCCGCGATCGGCAAGAACATGACGCACGACCTCGTCGCCCTGCTCAGTGAATATGGCCTTCTGCTGGTATTCATCAACGTGCTCGTCGAGCAGATCGGGCTTCCGATCCCGGCCATTCCGACACTGGTAGTCGCGGGCGCCCTCGGAGCGAGCGGACAGCTTTCGCTCGCGCTGGTGTTCCTGGTCGCGATGCTCGGATGTCTCCTGGCGGACTCGATCTGGTACGCAATCGGCCGACGCTATGGCAACGGCGTGATGAAGACGCTATGCCGGATCTCGCTGACCCCGGACTCGTGCGTAAGCGAGACGCAGTCGCGATTCGAGCGTTGGGGCATGAACGCGCTGGTCGTCGCCAAGTTCGTGCCCGGCCTGTCGCTGATCGCTCCGCCACTGGCGGGTGCGACGCATATCAGGATTTCAACGTTCCTATTCTTCAATGGGATCGGCGCTGCGCTCTGGGTCGCCGCCGGTGTCGGCGGGGGCGCGCTGTTCGGGCGCCAAGTCGAATACCTCATCGCTCGTGCCCAGGATTTCGGCAGCAAGGCAATCGTCGTCATCGTCGCGTTGTTCCTGGCCTACGCCGCCTACAAGTGGTGGGAACGCCGGCGCTTCTACGCGAAGCTGCGCATGGCGCGCATCAGCGTCGACGAGCTCTACCGGCTCATGGAATCGGGTGCGCGTCCGGTCGTCGTCGACGTGCGCTCGCCGACCGCGCTCGGCATGCAGCCTGCCCGCATCCCGGGGGCGCGCCACGTCCCTCTGAATGCGATGGAGCAGCACGTCAAGGACCTTCCGCGTGATCGCGATATCGTTCTCTACTGCACCTGCCCCAACGAATCCTCCGCAGCGCACGCGGCGAAAAGGCTCATGAGCCATGGCTTCACTCGCGTGCGTCCGCTCTATGGCGGGCTCGACGCCTGGGTCGCCGCGGGCTATGCCGTCGAGGTCCTGCAGGAAAGCGCGATCGCCACCGATCAGAACATCGAAACCATGCAGACCTGAAGGACCGGACCACGCATGGCCACCGTCAATCGCGGCGCAATTCTCGCCGAGGCGCTCCCCTACATTCGCGCGTACCATGGCAAGACGCTGGTGGTGCGCTTCGGCGGCAAGGCGATGACCGATCCGGTGCTCAAGGCAGGATTCGCGCGCGACATCGCGCTGCTGCGCCTGGTCGGCATGAAGCCCATCGTCGTGCACGGTGGAGGATGGCGCATCGACGAGCTCATGCAACAAATGGGCATGGAGGCGCGGCGCCGCGACGGCGTGCGCGTCACCGACGAGCGCGCGCTCACGGTGGTGGAGATGGCGCTTAGCGAGCTCAACCAGGAACTCGCCGGGCTCATCAACCGCCACGGCGGCCGCGCAGTTGGGCTCGATGGCCAGGACGGCCGGTTCATCCACGCGCGACAGCGCAGTATCGAGGGCATCAGCGCTGAGGAGATCGGCTTCGTCGGCGACGTCGAGAGCATCGACACCGGACTCATCGAGCTGCTGCTTTCGCGCGAGTTCGTGCCGGTAATCATGCCCATCGGCGTCGGCGCCGACGGCACCGCGTATCACATCAATTCCGATCTGCTCGCGGGGCGCCTTGCGCGCGCGCTGCGGGCCGAGAAGCTGATCCTGATGACCAACATCGCCGGCGTGCACGGTCGCGACGGATCGATCGTCTACATCATCACCGCGACCGAAGCCGAAGCGCTGCTGCGCGACGGCATCGTCCAGGGCGGCATGGTACCGCGCGTGCGCGCTGCCCTCGATGCGGTGCGCGAGGGCGTGCGCTCGGTGCACATCATCGACGGCGGCGTTGCGAGCGCGCTGCTGCTGGAAGTGCTGACCGCTTCCGGGGTGGGGACCGCGGTACGCTCGGACGCCGGCGCGCATTTTTTCGAGGACAGCCGCTCGTACCTGCTGGAAGATTAAGGGCTGTCCAAGCCCTAGCCGCTCCAGCCGAGGTGCCCCAGGAAATCGCGCGTGCGCTCGGTGAGCGGTGCGTCGAAGATCTGCGCGGGCGGACCTTGCTCGACGATACGCCCGGCGTCGAACACCGCCACCCAGTCGCCGACGCGCCGCGCGAAGCTCATCTCGTGGGTGACCACGACCATGGTCATACCCTCGTCGGCCAGCGTCTTCATCACGCTCAGCACTTCGCCGATGGTTTCCGGGTCGAGTGCCGAGGTGGGCTCGTCGAAGAGCATGACCTCGGGCTGCATCGCAAGCGCGCGCGCAATCGCGACGCGCTGCTGCTGTCCGCCCGACAGCGCCGAAGGATAGTTCGCGGCCTTGTCGGAGAGACCGACCTTGGCCAGCATCGCGCTCGCGCGCGCCGTCGCATCCCTGGCATCCATGCGCAGCACAGTGCGCGGTCCTTCCGCGACGTTTTCTATCGCCTTCAGATGCGGAAACAATTCGAAGCTCTGGAACACCATTCCCATGCGCGTGCGCACCGCGCGCAGCGCGCGCTCGTCGCGCGGCAGCGCTGCACCCTCGAACTCGATATCGCCGCCATCGATGCTTTCCAGGCCATTGGTGCAACGGAGCAGCGTCGACTTGCCTGAGCCCGAAGGTCCGATCAGACACACCACCTCGCCGGCGTGCACATCGAGCTCGACCCCGCTCAACGCCTCGAACGTTCCGTAGCGCTTGATCACGCCGCGGTAGCGGATGATCAGCGGAGTGGCCGCCATCGCGCGCACGGCGGGCTGCGGCTGCGCGCTCATTCGTCTCCCCCCCGAAGTCGCTGCGCGACCTCCCACCCAAGGGGGGCGAGCGCCGCGGGCGACCCTGCAGCGCTCATTCGGTCACCGCGAAGCGTCGCTGCATCCAGTCGACCAGCTTCGCCTGCGGGTAGCCCAGCAGCCAGTAGATCGCCGCCATCGCGGTCAGCATTTCGAGCACGCGATACGTTTGCGACCGAATCTGCATCGTCACGT
>DASXBS010000074.1:0-7811 GCA_036491555.1 Casimicrobiaceae bacterium | reverse complement strand
TACGACGCGGCGGACCGCAACGCGCTGGCCGACGTGATGACCTCAACGATGGCCGAGCAAATCGGACACGAGCTCGACACGCGTGGAACTCACCACCCGACCGAGATCGTGAAACTGGACGCAGAGGTGCTCGAAGTCGCCAGCGAAGGCGATCAGCATTGGGCCAGTGTCCGCTTCACGGGGCTGGTCAAGGAGGACGGCGACCCCGTCCCCCATGCCATCGATGAGGTCTGGAACCTGAGCAAGCCGGTGTCGGGCGGCTCGGGCTGGCTGCTGGCCGGGATTTCACAACTCGCGTAATGCACGCGACGATGCTGGCGCGCGCCAGCGTCAGCATGCCGATTCGTGCCCTCAGTGTGTCCCTGCGGCTAGCGCTGCGTGCGCGGACGTTCGATGCGCGGATCGGGAATGAACCACATGATCGCCACCACCACGTACAGCGCGCACGCGACCAGCGGCTCGAAAAACGCCACCCCGATCGCAACAGTGTAGATCACCACCGACGCGATGCCCTTCGCATCGCGGCCCACCGCGCGCGCCAGCACCGAGTCGTCACCGTGGTGCGCGATGAGCAGGCGCTCCAGGATGTAGTAGGCGAACCCGCACATCCACAGCACTGCGCCGTACATCGCCACCGGCACAGGCGCGATGTGGTTCTCGCTCAGCCACCCGGTGACGAACGGGATCAGCGAAAGCCAGAACAGCAGATGCAGGTTCGCCCACATCGTGCGGCCGTTGATGTGCTCGACGGCGTGCAGAAGGTGATGGTGATTGTTCCAGTAGATGCCGACGTAGACGAAGCTCAGCACGTAGCTCAGCAACACCGGGATCAGCGGCAGCACAGCGGCCAGGTCGGTGCCGTGCGGCACCTTGAGCTCGAGCACCATGATGGTGATGATCACCGCGATGACGCCGTCGCTGAATGCTTCGAGCCTGGCCTTGCCCATTGCTTCGCTCCATGGCGCGCGCAGAAGTCGCGTAGAACGCGTCGTGATCGGCGCGCAACGATCACCGGGCGCGCCATTCTCGCCTACATTGCACGACGTTGCCACGGTCGCCGATTGCTGCCTGGCAATCCCTGGGAATACGATGAGCGACCCGCACTCGATCGACGATCTCTGCACTGCGCCCGCCCGGGAGCAACCGTATCCCGGAACAAGTTCCGCCGCGACGGTGCGGTGCTGCAGGAATCGCGGCGCGAACGCGCCCTGAGCCTGCTGCCCCGCGTGCGGCCAGGAAAGGCGGCTTGCTCTGCCGACGGTGTGCGACCTCACGTGCGACACCGCAGGACGCCGGACGGTGGCGCTGATCGCGCTCGATCACGACCAGCTGACCGGAAATCGGCGTCCGGGCACACCACGACGGCGGAATGCGACGTTCGTCTGAGCCGCGTCCGCAGCGTCATCTGAGACAATGAGCCATGGCTGAGGCAACACCTTCCGATTCGACGCTCGACGTCCTGCGCCGTACCTTTGGCTACCCGGCATTTCGCGGTGCGCAGGGCGAGGTCGTCGATCACCTGGTCGACGGCGGCGACGCATTGGTGCTCATGCCGACCGGCGCCGGCAAGTCGCTGTGCTACCAGATCCCTTCCATCGTGCGCCCGGGTACCGGCATCGTCGTCTCGCCGCTGATCGCGCTCATGCAGGATCAAGTTGCCGCGCTGTCGCAGCTCGGCGTACGCGCCGCCTTCCTGAATTCATCGCTCAACGCCGACGCGGCGCGCTCGACCGAGCGCGCCTTGCAGGCCGGTAATCTCGACCTCCTGTACGTCGCGCCGGAACGCCTGACCACGGGACGCTTTCTGGACCTTCTCGATCGCAGCCGGCTGGCGCTGTTCGCCATTGACGAGGCGCATTGCGTGTCGCACTGGGGTCACGATTTTCGTCCCGAGTATCTGCAGCTCTCGCTGGTTCATGAACGCTACCCGACCATCCCACGCATCGCACTCACCGCGACCGCGGACCCGCAGACGCGCGAGGAGATCATCGTTCGCCTCGGCCTGCGGGATGCCCGCGTGTTCGTGTCGAGCTTCGATCGCCCCAACATCCGCTACACGATTGTCGATCGCGACGATGCGCGGGCGCAGCTCCTGCGCCTGATCCGCGAGGACCATCCCGACGAAGCCGGTATTGTTTACTGCCTGTCGCGGCGGAAGGTCGACGAGACAGCGGCGTGGCTGGTGGCGCAAGGCGTGCGCGCGCTTCCCTACCACGCCGGTATGGACAACGCCCTGCGCTCGGCGCATCAGGCACGCTTCCAGCGCGACGATGGTGTGGTCATCGTCGCAACCATCGCCTTCGGCATGGGCATCGACAAGCCCGACGTGCGCTTCGTCGCGCACCTCGACTTACCCAAGAGCATCGAGGGCTACTACCAGGAGACCGGTCGCGCCGGCCGCGATGGCGCACCGGCGGATGCGTGGATGACCTACGGCCTCGCTGACGTCGTGCAGCAGCGCCGGCTGATCGACATGTCCGACGCGGGCGAGGACTACAAGCGCGTGTCCGCCGCCAAGCTCGACGCGCTGCTCGGACTGTGCGAGACCGCGGGATGCCGGCGCGTGCGCCTGCTCGCCTATTTCGGCGAACCGAGCACGCCGTGCGGTAATTGCGACACCTGCCTTGCACCGCCGGAGACTTTCGATGCGACGATGGAGGCGCGCAAGGCGCTCTCCGCGGTTTATCGCACCGGACAGCGCTTCGGCGCGGTGCACGTGATCGATGTGCTGCGCGGCAAGGACAGCGAGCGCATCGAGCGCTGGGATCACGACAAGCTCTCGGTGTTCGGCATCGGTGCCGACATCGACGACGCGACCTGGCGAAACATTTTCCGCCAGCTGGTGAGCCTCGGGATGCTTCGCGTCGATCACGAGGCGCACGGCGGACTCAAGCTCGCCGATGCAGCGCGTGCCGTGCTCAAGCAGCAACAGGCGGTCTGGTTGCGCCGCGTCGTACGTCCCGAGCGCGCGCGCCGGCGCAAGAGCGCGGCAGTCGACGCCTCGCTGGGAGAACAGGGAGCGATGCTCCTCGACCAGCTCAAGGCTTGGAGACTTGCCGAGTCGCGCGCGCAAGCGGTGCCGGCGTACGTGATCCTGCACGACAAGACGCTGCAGGACATCGCGCGTGCGCGGCCGCGCACGCTCGGTGCACTCGGCACGATTGCGGGCATCGGCGCGAAAAAGCTGGAGCGCTACGGCGGAGCGCTGCTCGGGCTCGTCAACGCCTGACTTCGTCTTCGCCGGACCGACACCCGCAGGTTCCTTGGCGCACGCGGAACGACATGGCTTTGCCATTCCGATCGAGCGAAGCGACGACGAACCTGCTTCGCGCTGGATCAGCCGCCGGATGACAATCCGAACGCCTGCGCCAGCAATTCGTAGGAGCGCCGCCGCGCGACGGGATCGAAAGTCCACGTGTTGATCACGAGCTCGTCGAGGCCCAGTCGCGCCGCCTCGGCGGAAAGCTTTTCCGCGACGCGATCTGCCGTGCCGGCGAAGGCCTTGCGGCGCAGCGCGTCGATGCGCTCGAGGTCGGCCGTCGAATAGGGATACGCCTGCGCCTCCTCGGGCGACACCAGCGGCTGGCGAATGCCCTTCTCGAAACCGACGCGCCAGTACTCGCGAGACTTGAGCAATCGCTGCGCCTCGTCGTCGCTGTCGGCGGCGAGCGCCCAGATGCACACGGTCGCGATCGGACGCGGATAGCGCGGGCTCGGCCGGTAATGCTCGCGATAAAGCGAGAGTGCCTGCTCGACACCCTTGCCGTCGGTGAAAAAATACGCGTAGGCGTACGGCAACCCCAGATGCGCAGCGAGCTGCGCTCCGTAATCCGAGCTACCCAGGATCCAGATCTCCGGGATCGTCGCGCCGCGCGGGTGCGCGACGATCTTGGCAAACGGATGCTCGGCCTCGAGCGGCTCGTCGGCGAGCCAGTGCGCGAGATCGATGACCTGACGCGGAAAGAATTCCGCGGCGCGATCGGCGTCGGGGTTGAGTGCCAGCGCAGTCAGTCGATCCGAGCCGGGGGCGCGCCCAACGCCGAGGTCGATGCGCCCCGGTGCGATGCCTTCGAGCACGCGAAACTGCTCGGCCACCTTGAGCGCGGAATAGTGCGGCAGCATCACGCCGGCGCTGCCGATGCGAATGCGCGCCGTGGTCGCCGCGATCGCCGCCATCAGGATCTCCGGTGCCGTGCCGACGATGCTGCCGCTGTTGTGGTGCTCGGAGACCCAGTAGCGGTGGTAACCCAGCGAATCGCACAGTCGCGCCAGCGCCAGCGATTCGCCGATGGCGTCGCTTTCTGGACGCCCCTTGGAAACGGGCGATTGGTCGAGAACGGAAAGTTTCATCGGATGGTCACGTCACGCGTAGGCTTGATCGCGGCATTCATTGTAGGTCCGAATCGACACGCATCGAGCATCGTGGCGCCGGCGTGCGATTGCGTTCGACGACACGCTAGAATGGCGGCCCGTGGAAGCGAGTCGACGAACTCGCCCGCGCTGCCGACAACCTGGAGGAACCGCAGGTGCCCGCTACCCCACCCCGAGCGCTGACCGGCGTTCTCCCGATCGCGCCGACGCCGTTTACCGCCAGCGGCGAACTCGACCTTGATGGCCAACGCCGCGTGCTCGACTGCATGATCGACCAGGGCGTCGACGGCATTTGCATTCTCGCCAATTATTCGGAGCAGTTCCTGCTCTCCGACGACGAGCGCACGACGCTGCTCCAACTTTGCACGTCGCATGTCGCGGCTCGCGTCCCGGTGATCGTCACCTGCAGCCATTACAGCACGAAGATCGCGGCCGCGCGCGCGGAACAGGCGGCCGCCGCAGGCGCAACCATGGTGATGATGATGCCTCCGTATCACGGCGCGAGTCTGCGCGCGGACGAAAAAGGCACGATCGAGCACTTCGCGCGTGTTGCCGACGCGGCGAAGCTGCCGATCATGATCCAGGATGCACCGTTGTCAGGCGTTGCGCTTTCGGTTCCTTTCCTCGTGCGTCTCGCCAGCGAGGTGCCTCTCGCCTGCTACTTCAAGGTCGAGGTCGCCGGCGCCGCGGCGAAGCTGCGCAACCTCATCGCCGCCGGCGGTGCAGCCATCGTTGGCCCGTTCGATGGCGAGGAGTCGATCACGCTCATGGCCGACCTCGACGCCGGCGCGACCGGGACGATGCCGAGCGCGCTGCTGCCGGACCTTATCAGGCCCGTCGTCGAGTTGCATCGCACCGGCCGGCGCGACGAGGCGGCCGCGACCTACGCGCGCATTCTCCCGCTGATCAATTACGAGAACCGCCAGTGCGGGCTGCGCGCCTGCAAGACCGTCATGGCGGAAGGCGGCGTCATCCGCAGCGACGCGGTGCGTCATCCGCTCGAGCCGCTGCATCCGCAGGCACGCGCGGGGCTGCTCGAACTCGCGCGTGAGGCTAATCCGCTCGCGCTGCGCTGGGGCCGGTAGCTGCGCGGTCGCTTCAAGGCTCCTCAACGTGCCTCAACGCGCGCGCTGCGACGGCACCCTGATGCGCGCCGCTGCGCGCGACGGCGCGGCTTTGGCGGGCTGGTAGAGCGCGTAGAACTGCTGAACCAGCTTGACGAATTCCTGCGTCTCGGGAAATGGCGGGACCTGCCTCGCGTAGTGCTCGACCGCCTGTTCGCCGGCATTGTATGCCGCGAGAGCGAGCGCGATGTCCCCGGCGTACATGGTCAGCAGATCGCGCAGGTAGCGCGTCCCGATCCCGACGTTGATGCGCGGATCGAGCAGCTTCTGCTCGACGCTGCGATGCTTGTCGGCGACGACACCGTAGCGCATGGCGGTTCCCGGGATCACCTGCATGAGGCCCAACGCGCCCTTGTTCGAGACCGCATCGGCGATGAATGCGGACTCGACCGCGACCACTGCCTTGACCAGCGCGGCATCGATACCTTGCGCGGCGGCGTTGCGGCCGATCAGCGCGTCATAACTCGCCACGCGCGGGTCGTTGAGCAGGCGCTGGTAGTGCGCTGTCCTCCCCAACGCCTCGGCATCGGCGTTCGCAGCGGACGGTTGTGACGCCAGCTCGACTGTACTCGGACCCTTGTAGAGCAGCTCGTAGCGATCGTCGAGTCTTTCGCTCGCGACATGGGTCTGCCCGTGCTCGTCGACGAATCCCCAGATCGCAGCGGCGGCATTCGACACGGCGAACAACGATGCGAGCCCGAGGCATGCCGGCAGCGCCCAGCGGCAGACGGTGATCGCCCTCGCCTTGATCGCGCGCCGATGCGCCTCGATGCCTTCCGATCGTGGACGCCGGAGCGTCAACGGCTGCGATGGAACCACAGCAGCGACAGCAGCATCGCCAGCAGCAGCAGCGCGGTCGCTATCGCGGTAAACAGGAAGCTGATCTCGGTGTCTTTTTTCTCCAGGACGAGCTTGGCGGTCAGTCCCTGGTAGACCTTGCGAAGATCGGCGGCGCTGCCGGCATAGAAGTATTCGCCGCGAGTGATGTCGGCAACCGCCTTGAGCGTTTCCTCGTCCAGACGGACGAACGCCGACCATCCTTCGAAGCCGATCGATCCACCCTCGGCGGTGCCGAAGCCGACGGTGAATACGCGTACGCCGTGGTCGGCCGCCATGTGCGCGGCGTCGAGCGGATCCGGACCCGTGGTGCGCCGGCCGTCGCTCAGCAGGATGATCACGCCCGAGCCGTACGACCCGGGCTCGACCGGCTTGAATTCCTTTTTCGGTGGCTTGGGCGCCTTGTCCAGGCTGGTGCCCTGCGCGTTCGACCGCGACCATGCCCCCTTGAAGATCAGCGACTCCAGGTCGATGCCCTCGTCGGGGAAAAGCGTCTGCAGCGCCACATAGAGCGCGCTACCGGTGGCCGTCCCGCGCTGAAGCTCGAAACGATCGATGGCGGCGAGCAGATCCTCGCGACTACGGGTGGGCGGCTGCACCAGCGCTGCGGTCGCGCCGAAGGAGACGATAGCGATTCGAACGTCGGGTGGATGATCCTCGACGAAGGCCTTCGCCGCCGCCTGCGCAGCAGTGATGCGATTGGGATCGACGTCCTTCGCGCCCATGCTGAGCGAGACGTCCATCACCATCACGATGGTCTGCTGCTGCGATGGCAGCGTCACCACCGCGTTGGGTCCAGCCATGGCGATGATGAGCGTGGTCACCGCCAGCAGGAACAACAAGGGCGGGATGTGGCGCCGAAAGCGCTGCGCGGGACCGATCGCCTCGCGCACCACGCCGAGGCTCGCCAGACGAAGCGCCGACTTCTTGCGCCGCCGCAGCAGCGCGAGATAGGCCCACACCAGCGCCGGAACCGCCAGCAGCATCCACAACATCTGGGGCCACATGAACTTCATGGCTCGATATTAACTCCACTTCCGAGGATCACACACGCAGGTCGCCGCGGTCGGGCCCGCGGCTCTGGTTCAGACCCTTCGCGCCGCGGTGCGTTCACGGCGGTTACCGGGGCCACTCAACGCCCGGTCACTGCACGCGCCATATGATGTTGCCGACGTCGTCGGCCACCAGGAGCGCACCATGCGCATCGATGGCGACGCCGACGGGCCGACCGTAGGCGTCGCCGTCGGGCGAAAGAAATCCGGTAAGCACGTCCACCGCGTCGCCTGAGGGCATGCCGTTGGCGAACGGAACGAAGATCACCTTGTAGCCGCTGTAGGGTTTACGGTTCCAGGAGCCATGCTGCCCCACGAACATGCCGTGGTGGAATGGCGCCGGCAACGCCGTGTCGCCAGCCCACGTCAGACCCAGCGACGCGGTGTGCGCACCGAGGGCGTAGTCCGGCACCAGCGCCTTCACTAC
>DASXBS010000073.1:0-8177 GCA_036491555.1 Casimicrobiaceae bacterium | reverse complement strand
GTCAGCCATCGCGCCCGATCGGAGGCGAGGAATACCGCCACTTCCGCGATGTCGTCCGGCTGCCCCAGGCGCCCCAACGGTGTATCCGCCACCATCTGCTTCTCGAAGTCACTGCCAATGATCCCCGCACTGTGCACGCCTTCGGTTTCCACGCCGCCCGGCGCGATCGTATTGACGCGGATCTTTCGCCCGCCCAGCTCCTTGCCGAGAACCCGCGCGATGGAATCCACGGCTCCCTTGGTCGCCGAATAGACAACCGAGTTGGGTGGCGCGCTTTCGCTGGCCACCGAACTGATGTTGATCACGCTGCCGCCGTCGGGACCGAAGTGCTTCAGCGCTTCCTGGATGGTGAGGATCGGACCGAGGACGTTGGTGTTGAACTCGCGATGGAATTCGTCTTCGGTGACATTCTCGAGTGGGCCGAACTGATAGATACCCGCGTTGTTGACCAGCACGTCCGGCGCGCCGAAGGCCTTTTTGGTCTCCGCAAACAGCCGTTTGACGTCGGCCGCGCGCGAGACGTCGCCCTGCACCGCGATCGCCTTGCCGCCGCGGCTGGTGATCTCCTTCACGACCTTGTCCGCGCCCCCTTTGCTCGACGCATAGTTCACCACCACCGCGGCGCCTGCCGCGCCCAGACTCCTGGCGATGGCCGCGCCGATGCCCTTGGATGCGCCGGTCACGATCGCTACCTTGCCCTTGAGTTCGCTCATTGCCTTCAGCTCCTGTCGAAACGTCAATTTGACGCTTCGACAAGTATCTAATCGAAGACGTCGGAATTCAAGTGTCTTTTCGAAATAAGCTTAGATCTCGGCGAGTCGCTTCAAATAGGTGCGCAGGACGTCGCGGCGCAGCGCAAGGTTCATGAACTTGCCGTCGCGCGTGATCTCGACCAAACCTGCCGTCTCCAACTCCTTGATGTGGTGCGACATCGTCGCGGCACTGATTTCATGGAGCTGTTGCAGGGCGCTGCAGGGCAGCGCCGCGTCGCAGGCTCCGATCTGCTTGAGAATCTGGTAGCGACGCGGCTCCGCGAGCGCGCGTGCGATGCGCGCGAACTGGCGATCGGTCATCGGGATCTTCTTGGCGCTAACCATGATCTGCGAGGACCACCGTGGGCGTCGCGCGCATCCGCCCTACAGCTGCACCGTGCGGCCGGACGCGGACGATTCGTGCACCGCGTCGAGCACCTGCTGGCAGCGCAGCCCGTCGACGAAGTTCGGTGACGGCGAAATGCCCTCCTCTACTCCCCGCGTGAACTCGCGCACCAGCAGCCGGAACGCCATCAGGCGATGATCACGGTCGTCGCTGAAGGGTGTGTATCGCGCCGGCGTTGCGAGCGCTGCGAGCGGCGCGCCATCGCGGCTGGCCACGACAACACCGTCCTGCAGCGGATTCGGACCCGGCTGCTCGGCGAGCAGTGTGCCACGGTCGCCCATGACCGCGATGCGCGCGCCGCGGGTCGGGGTCACGGCGAACGATGCGTTCATCGTCGCCACGCCACCGTTCTCGAAAGTGAGCGTCATCGAGAAGGTGTCGTCGGTCTCGGCCTGCACAAGCCTGCCGGTCGCGTCGGTCAGGTCGGGGCGCCAGGTCTCCAATCGGCCGCTCACCGTCGACACACCGCCGAACCAGTCGCGCAGCCCGTCGATGTAATGCGAGCCGAGCGCGCCCAGCAACCCTCCACCTTCGGATTTGCGCGCGATCCAGGTGAAAGGCCGGGGCTGCGCCGTGACGTAGCGGTCGAGAAACAGCTCGATCGTGCAAAGCCGGAAAGTGCCGATGTAGCCGTCCGCAAGCAGCTGCTTGATGTAGGCGCGTTGAGGGGTGTGCCGAAATTCGTGCGCGACCATGGCCGTGCGCCCCGATTTTTCGGCGGCATCGAGCATCTGCCGGCCCTGCGTCGCATCGAGCGCGAAAGGCTTTTCGCACATGACGTGCTTGCCGGCCCGCAGCGCGGCGATCGCGAGCGCATGGTGCGCACCCGGGGGCGTGATGATGGAGACAGCGTCGAGATCTTCGCGCTGGATCACCTCCATGGGATCGGTATAGGCGTCGGCGATGCCTGCTTCGGCGGCGGCTTTTTGTGCCTTGTCACGCGAGCGGCTGCAGATGGCAGCAACGTCCCAGCCTTCGGATCGGAACCCCGGCGCGTGCACCGCCGCGCCGAAGCCGACGCCGATGATCCCTATCTTGCGGGGTTTGCGGGTCTGGGATGAGGGCACGAAAAGCTCCGATCGTCCGACAGTCTGAGGTCGCAATCATACCGGAGGTCTTCGCTAGTCGATGTGCTTGCTTGGCGCACTTCGGGCGAAGTCCCGAAAATCGTCTTCTGCTTGATTTGGTTGCCAGTGACGTTGATCGCAGTTCTCAGTTGGTGCGCTCGACGTCACCCGTTGATTGACGTTACGCGGTTGATAGTTCACTGTCACAAGTTGTCGCGTGCGATTTCTAGCAGGACCGAGAACGCCGACGACCCCCTTGATTTCGAGGAACTCCCGATGCATTGCAGACTCATTGCCATCGTCGTGCTCGCGTTCCTGCACCCTGCGTTCGCAGCGACGTCCGCCGTCCCGATCACCGCCCCGAACCCTGCGCTGCAGGTCCTGTTCGAGCGCGAATTCAACAACGACCTGCAGGAATTTCCCGAGATCGCGACTTATCTCGGCATCGAAGGCTACAACGACCGCCTTCACGATGCATCGTCCGAAGCGGTCGCGCGCCGCAAAGCGCACGTCAAGGCGTTGCTGGCTGAACTCGACGGCTTCGATCCGGCGACCCTTTCCACGCAGGATCGCGTCTCTCTGGAAGTGATGGTCTATGACCTGCGTCGCGCCGACGAACGTAACGCACTCTACGGCGATCTGCCCTTCGGCGCCGGCTACGATAGCTGGTTGCAGATCACGACGGCTAGCGGACCACACTCCAATTTCCAGTCGCTCGCCAGGGCGGCTCCGTTCGCGACAGTGCGCGACTATGAAAACTATCTCAAGCGGCTCGACGCGCTTCCCAGGTTGCTCCAACAAACCGGCGCGACGCTGGAGGCCGGCATCAAGTCCGGCTGGGTTCCTCCACGCGTGGCGATGCTGCGCACGCCCAGTCAGATTGCCGCCTTCACCGGCGACGACGTCACGGCATCGCCACTGTACTTGCCGTTCAAGAGCTTCCCTGCGTCGGTTCCAGCGGAAGAGCGCAAGCGCCTGGCAGCGGCAGCCGACGCGGTGTTGAAGGATCGCGTGCGCCCGGCCTTGGTCGCACTGCAGCAGTTCATGGAGACCCGTTATCTGCCAGCCTGCCGCGAGGACCTTGCTGCGTCTAAGTTGCCCGGTGGCAAGCGCTATTACGACCTGCTGGTCGCCGCGAACACGACGACCAGCCTGACGGCGCAGGAAGTGCACGATATCGGGCTCGCCGAAGTCGCGCGCATCCGCCTCGAAATGGACAAGGTGATCGCATCGACCGGATTCAAGGGAACGTTCTCCGAGTTCGTGCAGTCGCTCAAATCCAATCCGCGGTTTTTCCACAGCAGCGCCGACGAGATGCTGATGCACTATCGCGACATTGCAAAGCGCGCCGACGCCGAACTTCCAAAACTGTTCGCCGAGTTGCCTCGCACGCCCTACGGTATCCGCCCCATGCAGGCGTACGAAGGCGACAACGCCGAGCACTACACCGCCGGGGCGCTCGACGGCAGCCGCGCCGGCTTTTTCGAGGCCAACACCAACAATCTGCAGCGTCGCGCGACCTATGACATGGAGGTTGTGCTGCTCCACGAAGCGGTGCCCGGCCATCACCTCCAGATGGCGCGTGCGCAGGAGCTCAAGGAGCTTCCCCGGTTCCGGCGCAGCACCTGGTACACCGCGTACGGCGAAGGCTGGGCGCTCTACGCCGAAAGCCTCGGCGACGAGATGGGGATGTATCGCGATCCGTATTCCAAATTTGGCCAGCTGTCCGCGGAGATGTGGCGTGCATGCCGCTTGGTGATCGATACGGGTCTGCACGCGTTCGGCTGGACCCGCGAGCAATCTATACGCTACTTGGTCGACAACGCGGGCATACAGGAGAGCGCAGCGATCGCCGAGGTGGACCGCTACATTCTCAATCCGGGTCAGGCGCTAGGCTACAAGATCGGCCAACTCAAGATCAAGGCGCTGCGCTCGAAGGCGCAGCAGGCACTCGGTGACAAGTTCAACGTGCGCCGCTTCCACAACGCGGTGCTCGACGACGGCGCCCTGCCGCTGACGGTGCTCGAGGCACGAATCGACGAGTGGATCGCGCTGGAAAAGGCCAAGCCCTAGCGCGCCTGCAATGCCGATTGAGTCGGAAATCGCGAAAGCCGCGCCGTCGTCGGGTATGACGGCCAAGCGATATTTGCCGTGGGTGGTCGCGACCGCGCTGTTCATGGAGCAGCTCGATTCGACCATTGTCAACACCGCGATTCCGTCGATGGCCTCGAGCCTCGGCGTTGCGCCGTTAAGCCTCAAGGCGGTGGTGACAAGCTACATCCTGAGCCTCGCGGTAGGCATCCCGGTGAGTGGCTGGATCGCCGACCGCTTCGGGACGCGCCGCGTGTTCAGCATCGCCGTCGCCATGTTCACGCTTGCCTCGGTAGCATGCGGGTTGTCGGTCAACGTCCCGATGCTGGTGGCCGCGCGCATCGTTCAGGGTTTGGGGGCAGCGATGATGACGCCGGTCGGCCGCCTCGCCATCGTGCGCACATTCGACAAGTCGGAACTGCTCGTCGCGATGAATTTCGTCATCATTCCTGCCCTGATCGGCCCCCTGTTGGGTCCGACGGTAGGGGGGCTCATCGTGCATTGGATGTCCTGGCGCGAGATCTTTTTCGTCAACGTGCCCATCGGCATCGCTGCGCTGTTCATCATTCATCGCTACATGCCCGACTATCATGGCGAGCGGCCGCGGCCGCTGGATGTCGTCGGGTTGGTGCTGTTCGGTTCGGGCACGGCGATCCTGTCCTGGCTGCTGGAAATATTTGGCGAGCACAGCATCGGCGTCGTGGAGGCCGGCGTGCTCCTGCTGGTATCGGTGAGCCTGCTGGCCGCCTACGGTTGGCACGCTCGAAGTGCCGCGCATCCTCTGCTCGACCTCGCGCTATTCAAGCTGCGGACGTTTCGCGTGTCGGTGGTTGGCGGCTTCGCGACGCGGCTGGGGGTCGGCGGCATGCCCTTTCTGTTGCCGCTGCTCTATCAGCTCGGGCTTGGGCTACCCGCGTGGGAATCGGGATTGCTCATGATGCCGACCGCCGCTGCGGCGATGGGCATGAAGTTCCTGAGCACTCCGCTTTTGCGTCGCTACGGTTTTCGCGCAGTGCTTATTGTCAACACGGTGCTGGTCGGGGCGACGATCTGCATGTTCTCGTCCATCACGCCGAGCATGCCGCTGTCCTTTATTGTGTTGCTCGGGCTGACGCAGGGGTTTTGCAACTCGCTGCAATTCTCGAGCCTGAACTCGATGGCCTATGCGGAGATCAGGCCCACCGATTCGAGCATGGCGACCTCGATCGCGAGCACCCTGCAGCAGCTCTCGCTCAGCTTCGGTCTAGCGTGTGGCTCGCTGATCGCGGGATGGTATCTGGGTAGCGTAGCGCAGACCGACCAGCAGGCAGTGATGACCGCGCTGCACCGCACCTTCCTGACCGTGGGCGGGCTCACCATCGTGTCGTCAATCGCGTTCTGGACGCTGCGCCCGAGCGACGGCGACAACGTGAGCCGCGGGAAGATGGCAACGCAGCGCGGGAGCCCGGCGTCGCAGCGACGACGTCATCACAAGTACACCTGCGTCGATCGCAGCGCCGGCCTCAATGCCGTACCGGCAGAAAAGCATGCTCGAAGACATAGTCGGCTACTTGGCTTCCCTGTGAGATGCCTTCGACCCTATCGAACGACCAATGGATTCCGAGATAAATACGGCTCTGGCCATTTTCTTCTTCAGCCTCGGACAGCGAGTTGAAGGTGCGGGGCATGAATGGGCGGACATTGCCGTCGCGATCCAGCGTCACCCCGTTGAACTCGTCGGAAACGAAGGTGAATGGAATTTTGTCGGTGCCATAAAAGCGGCGCAGCGTCTGGAACAACGCACCGCCGAATCCCGCATGACCCGAGGGATACGCGGGGAACGGCGGCGTGAAGTTGGGTCCGGTGAGATTGCTGGCCGGCGCGCCGAGCGGCATGAAGGTGAGATCGGCGACGGTGGCAGCATTGCCATCACCAGGGAGCGACAGCGCAGCGTTCGCGTCCGCCTCGCGGATGCCGGTCACCGGCCGCCAGAACTGGTAGTAGTATTTTGACTCCCAGATCGCGATGCCGGCGTCGGCCATCGCAGTATTGATGAGCGCGAGCAGCCGCGATAACTCGACCACATCCGACCCCATGCGCCCTGCGATCTGCATCGCGATCTGGTTGTACAGTCGCGGCGGCGCGCACAGGCTGGGCGTGCCGTCGTAGGCCCAGAAAAGCCCCGTGTCGGTCTGCTCGGTGGTGCGAACGGTCGGCGTCGTGATGCCGTCTCCGCCGACCGCTTTCACTTCGGCAAAGGCTCGCGCGTATTCTGCTGAGTCGAGCGCGGGCGGCGGCGGCGCGCGAAACTGCGAGCTGCTGCTCATCACGAACGGTTTCACCTCGCCCCAATAGGCGCCAAGCGCAATCGGGCTCTGGCTCACCGGATCCTGCCGCCATTTTCCAGGGTCGCCGCTGGTCAAGAACTCGATGCCGACCCGCGGCTCGGCTTTCGCGGACCCATCCGCCGCGCGCAGGGCAAGGATCGCCGCGGCGGCGCGCTGTCCAAGGTCGGTGCCCAGGGCGATGGGACGTCGGCCATGAAGCGCCGCCAGGTCCTGCGCGAGATCGTCGTCGAATGCCGGCTTTTGCGAGGGAAACAGGTCGCTCAACGTGTCGTGCGCCGCTTGAGCAATGGCGGCCTCCATCGAGGTTTCGGGCGGAGCGGCGGAAACACCGGTGTAGCTGCTATAGCGGCCGGAAATCGCGTTGACCGCCTCGAACACGGCGATGTGCACGATCGCCATCGCGCGGCTCGATCGCGCCGGCCCCAGCTGCTCGCCGAAGACGCGCGCTTCTCCACTGGCGACTGGTGTGTGGTCGAGCCCGCTGGCGTTGATTGCGACTTCGTTCCAGTGCCGCATCATTCCCATCGGTGTGCTGTCGTGCGGCGATGTCGCGTGGTCGAGGCGTCGCGCGTACGGATTCTCGCGATACAGCCCGCCGAGAGCGTCCTGCACGCCATTGCGAAACCCCTGCGCCCGCGCCGTCGACGCGAGCAAGACGGTCGCGGCGAAAAGCACGAACAGCAAGATCAGCCGATGCGTTGCAGGAATGGGATAGGAGCAGCGTGCAAGATCCATGGGGGGGCCTCTCGATGCGACGGACAAACGACCAGCGGGCAATGCCATTGTCATTATGGTTCGCGGCCTCGCATTTTGCAATCGCGACCCGGAATAATGTCGATGCGGCGCTGTAGGCTATGGCAGCACCTGCACGCCGAATCCGTCCACCAAGGAGAACCCATGCGAATGCTTCCGGCTTGTTGTATGGGCCTGCTCGTCAGCGCAGCCTGCGGCGCTGTCGGCGCTCAGAACGTCAAGGTCACGCCCCTGGGTTCGCACGTGGGCGAGTTGTGCGCGCGCGATCGGGCGACCATTTTCGAGGATCCGACAGGCGTTCGCATTCTCTACGACGCGGGACAATCGGTGACCGGCGGCGACGATCCGCGGCTCGGCAAGATCGACGTGGTCATTCTCAGCCACGCGCACGGCGATCACATCGGCGATATGAGGCTCAAGGCGCCGGAAGCGGGTACCTGTGACAACCCGCAGGTTGCCTCGGCCGCACCGAATTCCACCACCGGCGAGATCGTGGCTGCGAAGAATGCCGCGGTCGTCATGGTCGTTGCGCTCGCCAACTTCATCGGCCGCAAGGCCGAGACCATACGCGGCAAGCCGACCACCGCATGTCCGTTATCCGGTGCCGACATCGTCGCACCACTCGCCGCACCCTGCCTGGCCACGGTGCAAACTGGCGGATCGCGCACGATCAAGGCATCGGCGACGGCCAAGCCCGTCGAGATCGTCGTGGTGCCCGCGGCGCACGACAGCACCGTGCCGATCGCGCTCCTCGGCGATGCCGAGCGCAGGAACCTCGAGC
>DASXBS010000072.1:0-29681 GCA_036491555.1 Casimicrobiaceae bacterium | reverse complement strand
TGGGACACGCGGGCTCAATGCAGCTCCCGATGCCGGATGTGCACCTGGTAGCGTCGGGCAAAGGCGCGCGCAAGACGCTCGACGAGGTAGACCGATCGATGCTGGCCACCGGTACAGCCGATGGCCACCGTAAGGTAATTGCGGTTATCTCGCGCGTAGTCAGGAAGCCAGCTCGCGACGAAGTGATAGATGTCGCCGTACATGCGCTCGGTCTCGGGCTGCCTTTCCAGGTATTCGACCACCGCAGCGTCCATCCCGTTGAGCGGACTGAGGTCGGGTTCGTAATGCGGATTGGGCAGGCAGCGCACGTCGAAGACCAGGTCCGCATCGAGCGGCACGCCGTGCTTGAAGCCGAAAGACTGAAACAGCAGCGTGAGCTTCGACGGATCGACGCTGATAAAGTCCTTCATCCATACCCGCAGCGCGGCAGCGGACAGGTCGCTGGTATCGACGCTGTAGCCTAGCGATCGCACTTCGGCGAGCGTTTCCCGTTCGAATTCGATCGCCTCCCTGAGCGTGCGCATTTCATCGGAAAACGGGTGGCGTCGACGGGTCTCGGAAAAACGTTTGACCAGCGTTTCGGTCTTCGCGTCGATATAGAGAAAGCGAACCGTCCAACCTTCGGCTCTGGCGTCGGCGATACGCTGAACGAGGCCGTCGAGGCCCGGAGCGGTCTTGACGTCGAGGACGATGGCGACGCGATCCTGCGTCGCCGCCTTGAGGTGCGCGAGCAGTCCGGGGAGCTGCGTCAACGGAAGATTGGAGACTGCGTAGTAACCGCTGTCCTCGAGTGCAGCGAGCGCGACGCTCTTGCCTGAGCCCGACACGCCGACGATCAGCAGCAGGTCCATGAGGGCGGGCGCTTGAGTCGCGCCTGGCCGTGCCGCGGTCGCGGCGCCGGCGTGAGGCGCGCGATTTCGCTACCCGCCGTCCTCCATGAGCTTTTGCTGCTTCTCGATGAACTCCTTGGTGCTGTCGATGCCGCGCTGGTTGAGCACGAAGTTGCGCACCGCGGCTTCCACCAGTACCGCGAGGTTGCGACCCGCGGCGACGGGAATGGTCACCTTGCGGATAGGCACGCCGAGGATTTCCTGGTAGGTCGCGCTCACCTGTAGCCGGTCGAGCTCGGAGAACTGCTCGTTGCTGTGGTCCTCGAGGTGCACCATCAGCTTGAGCAGCTTGCGCGGGCGCACCGCGGTCTCGCCGAAGATGGTGCGGATGTTCAGCACGCCGATGCCGCGCACCTCGAGAAAATCCTTGAGCACTGCCGGGCACCGGCCTTCGAGCGTGTCCGGCGAGATGCGGTAAAGCTCGACAATGTCGTCGGCGACCAGCCCGTTGCCGCGTGAAATGAGCTCCAGGGCAAGCTCGC
The DNA here is from genome assembly GCA_036491555.1 of Casimicrobiaceae bacterium. Lineage (GTDB taxonomy): Bacteria > Pseudomonadota > Gammaproteobacteria > Burkholderiales > Casimicrobiaceae > PALSA-1003. Next base: position 28,309 of record DASXBS010000072.1, on the reverse strand, counting down.
TCTTGCCGATCGCCGAGGCGCCGGTGATGAGCACGCCCATTTCAAGCACGTCGAGAAATACACCGTGCAGCGATGTCGACTCGGCCAGCACGCGCGACAGATACAGGCGCATCACGTCGACCACGTGAGGCGAAGGCTGCGGTGACGTGAACAGAGCCATGTGGTGCTGGTTGCATTCGTCGTGCAGATGCGTCGGAATCTGCTCGCCGTTGGCGACGATAATGGCGACCAGCTCGGTGGTGAACAGCCGTGCGATCGAAGCTCGCAGCGAGTCCTCGGGCAACCCGCGCATGTACGCGGCTTCCGCCGCGCCGATGAGCTGAACGCGAAACGGATGAATGAAATTCATGTGGCCGACCTGGCCGATGGTCGGCTTGAGGGCCGCCTCGCCGGTCAGGATGCGCGCGCCACCCTGGCGCCCCGCGAGCCACGCCAGTCCGAGCCGCTCGTTGTTGTCCGCGAAGAGCTTCTCGACGCTCACCTGCCGCAAAGGACTGTCGCTGGTCATCGCTTCGCGATCACGCGGGTGATGGCCACGCAGAGAATAGCGCGTGCACTTCGGGTGCATCGGCGGCATGCGCCAGTCGTTCGCGGAACACCTGGTCGCTGAACATCTGGGCGAGCTCGGAGAGCAGCTGCAGATGCTCCTCGGTTGCGTGCTGAGGCACCAGCAGCGCGAATACCTGCGATACCGGCCGCCCGTCCGGGGCATCGAAAGGAATGGGCTCGTTCGGCCGCACGAACGCGCCCATCGGCTCGGCGATGCCCTTGATGCGGCCGTGCGGAATCGCGATGCCTTGTCCCAGTCCCGTCGATCCCAAGCGCTCGCGGGCCGATAGGCTGTCGAATACGGTCGCTTGCGGGATGCCGGTCTGCGCCTCGAACAGCTGCGCGACCTGCTCGAACAGCCGCTTCTTGGTAGCCGCCGCCGCATCGAGCACGATGGTCGATTCGGGCAGCAAGGGGGCGATGCGATTCATGAGGGAGCCGGAAGCTGCGAACGCGCGCCGCGGCTCGCCTTCACGGCGTGCGCGATTTGACGGTGCGTAAAGCGGGATTGATGAGCTTCTCGGAGGACTGATCGTGTCGGTGTCCGTTGGTCTTTTCCTTGTGGCGGAGCACCTGGCGGTCCAGCTTGTCGGCAAGCGCATCGATCGCCGCATACATGTCGGGATCGACGCACTCGACGTGGATCTCCTTGCCGCGGATATGCAGGTTGGCCGTGATCTGCTGGCGGAGCTTGTCGACCGACAGCACTACGTTGACGTCGATCACATGATCGAAATGGCGCGTCACGCGGTCGAGCTTGGCGATGACGTAGCTGCGGATCGCCGGGGTGATGGCGAGGTGATGACCGCTCAGGTTTAGATTCATGGACTCTCCTTCCGATGCTTCAGATGGCCTTGCGCAGGTTGACCGGAGGAATCTGCAGCGCTTCACGGTACTTGGCGATGGTGCGCCTCGCGACGACGATGCCCTGATCGCCGAGCAGGTCGGCGATGCGACTGTCGGTGAGCGGCGCCTTCGCATCTTCGGCGCCGATCAGCTGCTTGATGAGCGCGCGTATGGCGGTGGCCGAGGCAGCACCACCGGTATCGGTCGCGACATGGCTGCCGAAGAAATACTTGAGCTCGTAGGTCCCGCGCGCGGTGAGCATGTATTTTTGCGTCGTGACGCGCGAGATGGTCGATTCGTGCAGACTCAGGATCTCCGCGATCTCGCGCAGCACCATCGGCCGCATCGCCACTTCGCCGTGATCGAAGAAGTGGCGCTGCCGGTCGACGATCGCCTGCGACACGCGAAGAATCGTCTCGAATCGCTGCTGCACGTTGCGGATCAGCCACTTCGCCTCCTGCAACTGCGCCGAGAGCTGCTGGTTTGACGCCTCGCGATTGCGGGTGAGGATGTCGGCGTAAATGCGGTTGAGGCGCAGCTTGGGCATCGCCGCCTCGTTCAGTGCGGCGATCCATCGCCCGCGGACCTTCTTTACGACCACGTCGGGAATGACATAGTTCGCCTGGGTCTGCGAGAAGTCGGCGCCGGGGCGCGGATTGAGGCTGGTCACCAGCGAGCGGATCGCGCGCATGCCGTCGTCGTCGGTGTGGAGCAGGCGCTTGAGCTTGCCGAAGTCGCGCGCCGCCAGCAGCGGGAGGTGATGCTCGACCAGCTTCAGCGCCTCGGCGCGAAACGGAGTCGATTCGGGCATCGCCCTGAGCTGCAGTGCCAGGCATTCGGCGGCATCGCGCGCACCCACTCCGGCGGGCTCGAGGCTTTGCAGGTGCTTCAGGCCGATCGAAAGGTCATCGGCGTCGATGCCGAGCTCCTCGGGGAAAATCTCGAAAAGCTCCTCGAGCGACGATTTCAAATAGCCATCGTCGTCGAGGGCATCGACCAGCGCGCTGACCAGCTGTCGATCGCGCAACGGCAGGTTGAGCAGCACAAGCTGTTCATTCAAGTGACTGCGCAGCGAGCACGCCGCAACCTGCTGCGGCGAAAAGAACTCCTCGTCGTCGTCGCCCGACCCGGGGGACGCGCCCCAGTCGTTGTCTCCGCCGACACCCGCCATGACGTCGAAGTCGGTGTTCGGTGGCGCATCGGCCGCCTCGGGGGAACTCTCGCCGTTGGCCACCGTGACCATGGTTGGGGCGAAGTCGACCGGCGGCGAGGGGCCTTCTTCGTCGTCGGCTTTTTCCAGTAGCGGGTTTTCCTGCAGCAGGCGCTCGACTTCGGCGTTGAGCTCAAGCGTGGACAGTTGCAGCAGCCGGATCGACTGCTGCAGCTGCGGTGTCAGCGTCAGGTGCTGACTGAGCTTGAGCTGTAGCGTGGGCTTCATGGCGGAGCGACGGGACGGACTGCGTCAAAGGCGGAAATGCTCTCCCAGATACACCTTTCGGACGCTTTCATTATAAACAATTTCGTCGGGCGTCCCCGAAGCAAGCACGCGCCCGTCATTGATGATGTAGGCGCGGTCGCAGATACCCAGGGTTTCGCGGACGTTGTGATCGGTGATCATGACCCCGATCTCGCGCTCCTTGAGGAAACCGATGATTTTCTGGATGTCGAGCACGGCGATCGGGTCGATGCCGGCAAAGGGCTCGTCGAGCAGGATGAACCGGGGACGGGTCGCCAGCGCGCGCGCGATCTCGACGCGGCGCCGCTCGCCGCCCGAAAGGCTCACCGCCGAAGCGTCACGCAGGTGCGAAATCGACAGGTCCTCCAGCAGCGCGTCGAGTCGGTTCGCGATTTCGTCGGCATCGATATCCTGGAGCTCGAGAATCGCCTGGACGTTCTCGGCGACCGAAAGCTTGCGGAAAATGGAAGCTTCCTGCGGAAGATACGACAATCCCAGGCGGGCGCGCGCGTGGATGGGCATCCGCGTCAGGTCTTCGCCGTCGAGTTCGATCGAGCCCGCATCGGTCGCGACGAGTCCGACGATCATGTAGAAGCAGGTCGTCTTGCCGGCACCATTGGGTCCGAGCAAGCCGATGACCTCGCCGCTGGCAACCGACAACGACACGTCATGGACCACCGTGCGCGACTTGTAGCGCTTCTTGAGGGCCTCGACGGTCAGCGTGCTCACGCGCGGATTGCCATCAGCGTGCCGATCACTGTGCCGACGACGGCGAAAGCGAGGTGTCACCCTTGAGCGCGGGCGCCGGATCGGCGGGCGCGGCGGACTTGGCGTCGGCCTTGCCATTCTTCGCGTCCTTGCCGTTCTTGGCATCCTTGTCCGACTTGCCCTTTTCGCCCTTGTCGTCTTTCTGGTCTTTCTGGTCCTTCTGCTCCTTGGGCTGAGGCTGGAACACCCCGCGCACCCGCGAGCCCAGCGGCGCGTCGCCTGCTTCTGCCGGCTTCGCGTCCGGACGCCCTTCGGCCTTGAAGATCTCGCTGGCGGCGTCGTAGGTGATGTAATTGCTGCGAATCTCGTCACCGCTTTTTTTCAGGAGCGCGCGATCGAACAATTCCAGAAATCGCTTTTGTCCGTTGTAGACGATGCGCTGCGCGTAGCCTTCGTAGTATTCGTCGACGCCGTCGCGCTTTTCGCGGAACGTCACCGGGTTGCCGTAAGCGGTTGCCGACAGCGAGTTGTCGGGGTTCTGGTGAAACACGATGCGGTCGGCGTGGATCGCAAGCGTTCCCTGCGTGATCACGACGTTGCCGGCGAGCTCGCCATCCTTGCTGTTCAGGTTTGCACCGCCGGTGTCACCCTGGTAAAAAATCGGCTTCTCGCGATCGGCGCGCTCGGCGTGCGCGGCGACGCAAACGACGCACGCCGCCGCGGCGAGGGCCGCGGCGAGGCTGCGCGACGGCAGGGCGGGCGCGTGTCGATGCATGGGATTGCGGGCGGTTATTTCTGCGGAAGAAGCTGCCCGTGCACCTTGGTGCCGAACTTGAGCTTCTTGCTGCGGTTGTCGAACTCCATCCCGGTCGCACTGATTATCCCACGCGCATCCTCGATCGTCACCGGCTTGTCGGTGATCACACGATCGTCCTTGGGAATGACGTGCAGGTACTCGCTGGTGAGCGTCAGCTCGCTGCCGTTGGCGTCGGTGCCGGTCGCTTCGCGCACGCCCTTGACGTGACCCGAGAAGAACGCATTCTCGCGATCGCCGGTGATCATCGCGTGATCGGAGGAAATCGTGAGCTGCGGCTTGCCCGGATCGCTGAACGTGATGCGCGGTGATTCGAGTTCGGTGGTGTCGTCGTCGGGATAATGCCGGGCGAGCTTTGCGGTGAGCGCTTGACGCACGCGTCCCTGCGGATCCAGGCTCACCGCACGGAAATTCTGTATGTAGACGTCGGTATCGTGGCGTCCCGAACCGTCGAACTTCCTGTTCCCGACCTCGATCTGCGCGTCGAGCCAATAGGTGAGCGCGGCAAACGCGCCGAGCAGCAGCACCGGCGACCATGCGACCAGGCGATCGATCTGCGCGGGTCGCAGGTTCATGTCGCGTACGAGGACAGCATGGATTCGAGATCGCCGCGTGCGGTGAGGATGAGTTCGCAGAGCTCGCGCACGGCACCTGCGCCACCTTCGTTGTGGGTGACGTAATGCGCGTTGCGCTTCATCGGCGAGGGTGCATGCGGAACGGTCGCGGCGAGACCGCAGCGCATCAGCACGGGCAGGTCGGGAAGGTCGTCACCGATGTGCGCGCAGGCTTCATTGCCGATGCCCAGCTGAGCGCGCAGCCGCTCCCAAGGAGTGAGCTTGTCTTCGGCGCCGAGCACCACGTGCTCGACGCCGAGATCGCGCGCGCGATGCGATACCGACGCCGCGCGGCTGCCGCTGATCCACGCAACCACGATGCCTTGCTGCTGCAGCCATTTGATGCCGAGACCATCGAGGCTCGAGAACGCCTTGATCTGGCTTCCGTCGTCGCACATCAGGATTCTGCCGTCGGTGAGAACACCGTCGACATCGCAGGAAAGCAGGCGGATGCGCCGCGCGCGCTCGTGCACGTCGGGCGCCGCGGCTGGCGCGGCTATCCAATTCATCGTTGACCTGCGCGCTGCGCGCTGCGCTTTTCGGACTTCGAGCGCGGCGGGCTCATACAACCTTGGCTCGGAACAGATCGTGGAGGTGCAGCGCGCCGACGAGCCTCGCATCGGCGTCGACGACCAGCAGCTGGCTGACCTTGGGCGGTGTCTCCATGAGCTCGACGCAATCGATCGCGAGCGCGTCCGGTCCGATGGTGCGCGGCGCGCGCGTCATTAGCGCCTCGATGCGTCCCGCCGTCAGCTGCTCGACGCGATCGAGGCAGCGGCGCAGGTCGCCGTCGGTGAATATCCCGGCGACACGCATTCCGGCATCGACCACTGCGGTCATGCCCATGCCCTTGCCGCTCATTTCGACCACCGCCTGCGCCAGCGTCGCATCGAGTGCGACGCGCGGGATGGCCTCTCCGCTGCGCATGACGTCGCGCACGTGGGTGAACAGGCGGCGACCAAGCGCGCCGCCGGGATGCGATCGCGCGAAATCTTCCACAGAGAATCCGCGCGCATCGAGCAGCGTCAGCGCGAGCGCGTCGCCAAGCGCCAGCGCGGCGGTGGTGCTGGCGGTGGGCGCGAGTCCGAGTGGGCATGCCTCGGTATCGACGCTCGCGTCCAGATGCACATCGGCGGCCTGCGCCAGCGACGACTCCTCGTTGCCGGTGAGCGCAATCAGCTGCGCACCCTGGCGCTTGAGGTGCGGCATCAGTGACACCAGCTCATCCGTCTCGCCCGAATTGGACAGCATGAGGACGACATCGTGGGCGGTGATCATGCCCAGATCGCCATGGCTCGCCTCGGTCGCATGCACGAAAAACGCCGGCGTTCCCGTCGATGCCAGCGTCGCAGCGAGCTTGCGCGCGATATGTCCGGATTTGCCAATACCGGTGACAACGACCCTCCCGCGGCATCCGTACAGCATGCGCGCTGCGGCGAGAAATGCGCCGCCGAGCCGCGCCTGCAACGCAGCGATGGCGGCGGCCTCGGTGGCGAGCACGTCGCGTCCGAGCGCGAGCGCGCGCGTGGCATCGATGCCTCTCGTTGGCGGCGTCACGGCAGCGGTCTGTGCGATCTCGGCAGGCATGCTCAAAGTATACCCTGCCGCTCCTGCGACCACGCCCGCTTCCGGCAGCTACGACGCCTCGGCGCGGTGATGGCGTGTGCTACATTCTTCGCATGCCCCACGCGCTGGTTTTGATCCTTCTTCTGCTCGCGGCGTCGGTGGTGGTAGTGATTGCCTGCCGCCTGCTGCGACTGCCCCCGATTCTCGGCTATCTGGTGGTCGGCATCGTGGTCGGACCGCACGCGACGGCCTGGGTGCCCGACAACCTCGCAGTGCGCGACCTCGCCGAGTTCGGCATTGTGTTCCTGATGTTCTCGATCGGCCTCGAGTTCAGTCTGCCGCATCTCAAGACGATGAGTCGCGCCGTGTTCGGGCTGGGGCTCGCGCAGGTGGCGATCACCACCGCGATGGCGATGGTCGGGCTGCATTTCCTGCACTACGGATGGCTCGCCGGCTTCGTTCTCGGTGGCGCGCTGGCGATGAGCTCGACCGCGATCGTTTCCAAGATGCTCGCCGAGCGCAACGAGCTTGCGTCGCCGCACGGCCGCGACGTGTTGGGGGTGCTGCTGTTCCAGGACCTCGCGGTCGTCGCGTTCCTCATTGCCACGCCCACGCTGGCGGACGGAGGAACCGACCTGCTGAAGGCGCTGGCGATCGCCGGCGGCAAGGCCGCGCTCGCGCTGGCGGTGATCCTGTTCTTCGGACAGCGGCCGATGCGTGCGTGGTTCACGCTGATCGCCGGGCTGCGCTCGCCCGAGCTGTTCATGCTCAACGTGCTGCTGGTGACGCTGGGGCTGGCCGCCGCCACCGAGATGGCGGGACTCTCGTATGCGCTGGGCGCGTTCCTCGCCGGCATGCTCATCGCGGAAACCGAGTATCGCTACCAGGTCGAGGAGGACATCAAGCCCTTTCGCGATGTCTTGCTGGGCCTGTTCTTCGTGACCGTCGGCATGTACCTCGATCTGCACGTGGTCGGCGCCCGCGTCGGCTGGGTGGTCCTGCTGCTGGTCGGACCGGTGGTCGTCAAGATCGCGCTGGTGGTCGTCCTTTCGCAACTGTTCGGTTCGCCGCTGGGAATCGCACTGCGAACCGGTTTCTACCTTGGGCAGGCGGGCGAATTCGCGATCGTGATGCTCGCGCTCTCGACCGATCTCGGCGTGGTCGACTCGACGATGGCGCAGCTCGTGCTCGCAGCGATGGTACTGTCGATGTTGTCGGCGCCCTTCATGATCCAGTTCTCCGAACCCGTGGTGCGCATGCTCACCGCGAACGATTGGCTCGCGCGCGCAGCACAGGTCACGCAGATCGCTGCACGAACTATGACGCGCCGCGATCACGTCATCATTTGCGGTTACGGACGCAGCGGGCAAAATCTCGCACGGCTGCTCGAATCCGAGCAGATTGCATACCTCGCGCTCGATTCCGATCCCGAGCGCGTGCGCGAGGCCAGCGAGGGCACCGTCGCGTACGGCGACGCAGGGCGGCGCGAGGCGCTGATCGCGGCGGGCCTGGGACGCGCACGCGCGGTCGTGGTGACATTCGCCGACGTGCCGCTGGCGCTCAAGATCCTGCATCACGTGCGCCAGGAGCGCCCCGAGGTCCCCGTCGTCGTCCGCACGCTCGACGACACCGAGCTCGACCGCCTTCTCAAGGCGGGAGCCGCGGAGGTCGTACCCGAAGTGCTGGAGGGAAGCCTCATGCTCGCCACGCACTCGCTGCTGCTGCTGGGTGTGCCGCTCGGTCGCGTGCTGGCGCGCATCCGCGCCGTGCGCGAGGAGCGCTACAGCCTGTTCCGCGGATTCTTTCATGGCGCCACCGATGCTGCCGACGCGGAAAATCTGCAGTCTCGCCTGCACACCGTGCTGCTCACGGCGCGTGCGAAAGCTATAGGCAAATCCATTGCCGAGCTCGATCTGGCCACACTTGTCGAGGTGACTGCGATCCGACGACACGGAGTGCGTTCAGGAACACCCAGGGATGAGGATCGTCTCGAGGCTGGCGACGTGGTCGTGCTGCTTGGCCGTCCCGCCAATCTTGCGCTCGCGGAACGGCGTCTGCTTCGCGGCTGATGCTTCCCGGCAGAACAGAGCAATTCCCACATGTGCGGATTTGTCGGGCTGAGGTGAACCCGCTACAATCGCCATCCTTCCAAAATGCGCTCGCAACTATGCCGGCAGCCCCATCCGCCGAATCGCACCACGCGCTGACCGACACCTGCCATCTCGACCCGCACGCTGCGGCGATCGAGCTCACCGATGTGTCGTTCGCCTACGATCGCCGCCCGGTGCTGCGCGGCATCACCATGACCGTTCCACGCGGCAAGATCGTGGCGATCATGGGTGGAAGCGGCTGCGGTAAAACGACGATCCTTCGCTTGATTGGCGGACAGCTCAAGCCCAACGCGGGCACGATCATGGTGGCAGGCCAGTCGGTGCCCGAGCTCGACGCCGATGCGCTGTACGCGCTGCGCCGCCGCTTCGGCATGCTGTTCCAGTTCGGCGCACTGTTCACTGACATGTCGGTATTCGAAAACATCGCGTTTCCGATGCGCGAGCACACCGAATTGTCCGAAGAGCTCATCCGCGATCTGGTGCTCATGAAGCTGCATGCGGTCGGCCTGCGCGGCGCGGCGCAGCTGATGCCAGCCGAGCTTTCCGGTGGCATGGCTCGACGCGTCGCGCTGGCGCGCGCGATCGCACTCGATCCGATGCTGGTCATGTACGACGAACCGTTCGCGGGCCTGGATCCGATCTCGCTTGGTGTCGTTGGACAGCTCATCCGCAAGTTGAACGACGCGCTCGGAACGACGTCGATCGTGGTGACGCACGACGTCTACGAGTCGCTCAAGATCGTCGACTATCTCTATTTCGTATCCGAAGGCAGGATCGTTGCCGAGGGAACGCCGGACCAGGTGCGCGCATCGGCCGATCCATTCGTGCGCCAGTTCGTCGATGGCGCATCCGATGGCCCGGTGCCTTTCCATTACCCCGCGAGCGACTATCGCACGGACCTGTTCGCCGATGTCCACTGACGCGATTGCCGGCGTGACGCACTTCCTGCGCCGCCTCGGCGGCGCGGTGACGGGCTCGATCAGCCGGCTCGGGTTTGCGTCGCGATTCCTGGTCGCGATCGCCTGGCATTCGCCGCAGGCGCTGCGCCGTTTCCAGCTCACGATTCGCGAGGTGTATTTCGCCGGCGTGCTGTCGCTCGTGATCATCCTCATGTCGGGGCTGTTCGTGGGCATGGTGCTGTCGCTGCAGGGCTACGAGACGCTCAAGCGCTACGGGGCCGACGAGCAGCTGGGGATCCTGGTAGCGCTGTCGCTGGTGCGCGAGCTCGGACCGGTGATGGCGGGATTGCTGTTCGCTTCGCGCGCGGGCTCGGCGATCACCGCCGAGATCGGGCTGATGAAGACCACCGAACAGCTGGCCGCGATGGAAATGATGGCGGTCGATCCGCTGGCGCGTGTGATCGCGCCACGCTTCTGGGGTGGCGTGATTTCGATGCCGCTGCTGGCGGCGCTTTTTTCCGCGTTCGGCATATTCGGCGGCTATCTGGTGGGTGTGCGCCTGATCGGCATCGACGACGGCGCGTTCTGGGGGCAGATGAAGGCGGGTGTCGACGTCTGGCCCGATGTGACCAACGGCATCATCAAGAGCCTGGTGTTCGGCATCGCCGTGTCGTTGATCGCGGTGTTCGAAGGCTACGACGCCAAGCCGACTGCCGAGGGCGTCTCCACCGCGACCACGCGCACAGTGGTCATCTCGTCGCTGGCGATCCTCGCGCTCGACTTCGTCATGACCGTTTTCATGTTTCGCGGGGGAGGCCAATGAACCGGTCGGCCATCGATCTGTGGGTGGGCGTGTTCGTCGCTGTCGGTTTTGGCGCCATACTGTTCATGGCGCTCAAGGTCGGCAATCTGCTTACGCTCGATCGTGCGCCTGGCTACCGCATCGAGGCCAACTTCGACAACATCGGCGGGCTCAAGCTTCGCGCGCCCGTCAAGGCGGCCGGCGTGGTCATCGGACGTGTGGAAGCGGTGCGGCTCAATCCAAAGACCTACGAAGCGCTGGTGACGCTGCGCGTCGACAACCAGTACTCGTTTTCCAGGGACACCATCGCCTCGATCAATACGTCGGGACTGCTCGGCGAGGTCTTCGTCGCACTTGATGCGGGCGGCGACTCGGTGATGCTCAAGGACGGCGAGCGCATCACCAAGACGCAGTCGGCGGTGGTGATCGAAAAGCTGATCAGCCAGTTCCTGTTCGACAAGGCGGCGGAAGGTGGCGGAGGCAGCAAGAAATGACACATCGCGTTGCTTCGCGGTCCCGTGCGCTCGGGCTGGGACTGGCGCTGTCCGCGCTCGCGCTCGGAGGCTGCGCGACCACGCAGTCGCGCGTCGACCCGTTCGAGCCGTGGAATCGCGCGATGTTCGAGGTCAACGACGTGGTCGACGGCAAGGTGGTCAAGCCGATTGCGGAGACGTATGTCAAGTACACGCCCCCGCTGATCAAGCAGGGCATCTCCAATTTTTTCGGCAATATCGAGGACCTGTTCGTCGGCATCAACAACGTTCTGGAAGGCAACGGCAATCGTGCCGGCGACGATTTCGGCCGCGTGCTGCTCAACAGCACGTTCGGCATCGGCGGCATTTTCGACCTCGCATCGATGATGGGCATCGAGCGCCACAACCAGGACTTCGGCATCACCTTCGGCAAGTGGGGAATCCCGCAGGGACCGTATTTCTTCGTGCCGCTGTTCGGACCGACCACGCTGCGCGACGGCACCGGAACGGTGATCCGTGCCTATCTGGGCCCGACCACCTACATTTTCGAATACGTGCCCCTGCGCAACGTCGTCTACGGCATCGGCGCGCTCGATCTTCGCGCCAACATGCTCGGCACCGAGTCGATGGTCGATCAGGCGGCGCTTGATCGCTACCGCTTCATACGCAACGCGTATCTGCGCGCGCGCAACTATCAGGTGTACGACGGCAAGCCGCCGCCCGACGCCGAAGACCCCACGGGCGAATGAGAGACCCCCCAGCGCTTCAAGGAACCCCCGGTCGCGCCGGCTGTCTGTCCGCCATGCCTCGAACACCAAGGAATCACGATATGCATAAGTGGATGCTTGCAACGCTGGTGATGTCGTTAGGCTGCGTCGCCTTTGCCGCCGCGGCGCAGGAAGCACCGGATGCGCTGGTCAAACGCGTCGCCGAGGACGTTCTGACACAGATCCGAAGCGACAAGGATCTGCAGGCTGGCAACCAGGCCAAGGTCAAGGAGATCATCGAGACCAAGCTCGTCCCGAATTTCGACTTCGCGCGCATGACAGCGCTGGCGATGGGGCGCAACTGGCGAAGCGCCACGCCCGAACAGCAAAAGCAGCTGACCGATCTGTTTCGAACGCTGCTCGTGCGCACCTATTCGGGGGCGCTCGCCAACTATCGCGACAACACGATGGACTACAAGCCGCTGCGCATGAACCCGGGCGACACCGAAGCAACGGTGCGCACGGAGGTTCGTCGACCCGGACAGGCTGCGGTGCAGATCGACTACAGCATGGAAAAGACGCCCGACGGATGGAAGGCCTACGACGTGATCGTTGCCGGTGTGAGCCTGGTCACCAACTATCGCGACGAGTTCTCCGATACGGTCAAAGCGTCGGGCATCGATGGTCTCATCGCGGCGCTCAACAAGAAAAACGCCGGACCGCCGCCACCGCCGCCGAAATGAAAGCCACGGACGCCTCGGTCGAAGCGCGTGACGGCCGCTGGTATCCGGCCGGTTCGCTTGTCATGGACAGCGTAGCTTCGCTGCTGGCTGCCAGCCATGCGCAACCGTTGCCCGAGTCGGGCGTCGTCGACCTGGCCAACATCGCGCGCGTCGATTCTGCCGGCGTCGCGCTCATGCTTGCGTGGAAGCGTCGTGCCGCGGCCGAAGGCCACAAGCTCCTGTTCGAACGCGTTCCGCCGGTGGTGACCTCGCTCGCCATGCTCTATGGCGTCGTGGAGCTGCTCGCGGCCTGATCCTCCAACGGGCGAGTGCGCCGCTGCCCACGTCGACCACGCCCGTTACCGTGATTCCAGCCGTTGAAATCCTCGACATCGCTCGCCGCTTCGGCGACATCGATGCGCTGGCGGGCGTCGACCTCCGAGTCGAGCCCGGGGAATTCTTCGGCCTGCTCGGGCCCAACGGAGCCGGCAAGACCACGCTGATATCGGTTCTGGCGGGGCTGGTGCGCGCCGATCGCGGCAGCGCACGCGTCCTCGGGCACGACGTGGTGAGCGACTACCGCAAGGCGCGCCGCATGCTCGGTGTCGTTCCCCAGGAACTCGTCTTCGATCCGTTTTTCTCGGTGCGCGAGACCTTGCGGCTGCAGGCCGGCTATTTCGGCTTGTCCAGGAACGACGACTGGATCGACGAGATCCTGCATCACCTTGGACTTACCTCGCGCGCCAACGCCAACATGCGCGCACTTTCGGGCGGCATGAAACGCCGCGTCCTGGTCGGACAGGCACTGGTACACAAGCCGCCGGTGATCGTGCTCGACGAGCCCACCGCCGGCGTCGACGTGGAGCTTCGGCAAAGCCTGTGGGCGTTCATCCGCAAGCTCAATCACGATGGCCATACGATCATCCTGACGACGCACTATCTGGAAGAGGCCGAATCGCTGTGCAACCGCATCGCCATGCTCAAGGCAGGACGCATCGTCGCGCTCGATACGACTCAGAATCTTCTGTCCTCGTTCGCCGGGCTCACGGTGCGGCTCACGGCGCCCGAACTGCCTCGCGGCTGGGACGCCCATGTCCAGCGTCACGAAGGCGCGCACTACCTTCTCACGCTGGAAAATTATGGCGAGCTCGAGCGCCTGCTCGCCGCGTTTCGCCAATCCGGCATTGCCGTCGCCGAGCTGTCGCTGCAGGAGGCCGACCTCGAGCAGGTTTTCCTGCGTATCATGAAGCGAGCCGCGTGATGACGCGACCTTGCCGCCTGTCCGGCTCGCGCACGTCATGATGCCGGCCTTCGGATCGGGCTGGGCGGCGCTGTTCTACAAGGAGCTGCTGCGCTTCTGGAAGGTAAGCTTCCAGACCATCCTCGCTCCGATGCTGACGGCGCTGCTCTACCTGCTGATCTTCTCGCACGTGCTGGAATCGCACGTTTCGGTGTTCGACGGCAAGGTCCGCTACTCGTCGTTCCTGGTACCCGGACTGGTGATGATGTCAGTGCTGCAGAATGCGTTCGCCAACAGCTCGTCCTCGCTCATCCAGTCCAAGATCACCGGCAATCTGATTTTCGTGCTGCTCCCGCCTTTATCCCCGCTCGACATTTTCGGCGCCTACGTGATGGGCGCGATGGTACGCGGACTGGTGGTCGGCGTCGGTGTGTTCCTGGTCACGCTGTGGTTCGTGCCGTTGTCGCTTGAGCACCCCGCCTGGGTCGTCGCCTTCGCGCTGCTGGGCAGCGCCATTCTGGGCATTCTCGGCGTGGTCGCCGGGATCGTCGCCGACAAGTTCGATCAGATCGCCGCGTTCCAGAATTTCCTGATCATGCCGCTCACTTTTCTGTCGGGTGTTTTCTACTCGATCCATACCCTGCCGCCGTTCTGGCAGGCGTTGTCGCGATTCAATCCTTTCTTCTATATGATCGACGGTTTCCGCTACGGATTCTTCGGCTTGTCGGACGTGGCGCCGCTCATCAGTTTCGCCGTCGTGACGACGTGCTGCGCGGCGCTCGCCGCGCTGACACTGGCCATGCTGAAGAGCGGCTACAAGCTTCGCCACTAGGCCCTCCTCCTCGCTCATGACCACACCGCAATCCATTCGCGACGCCATCGCGGCGTCGATCGCCTGCGAGGTTCTCGAAGTCGACGGCGACGGGCAGCATTTCCAGGCGGTCATCGTCAGCCCGGCGTTCGAGGGTCAGAGCCGCATCAAGCGTCACCAGCTCGTGTACGCGGCGCTGGGGGAGCGCATGCGCTCGGAAATCCACGCGCTGTCGATGCAGACGCGGACCCCCGTCGAGCACGCCAAGGCCAGCGGCAGCAACGGCTAGTGGACAAGCTCGCGATCGAAGGCGGCGTTGCGCTGCGCGGCGAAGTGCGCGTGTCGGGGGCCAAGAACGCTGCGCTCCCCATTTTGTGCGCATCGCTGCTCACCGCGGAGCCGCTCGTGCTCACCGGCGTCCCGGAGCTCAACGACGTGCGCACGATGCGCTCGCTGCTCGCGCAGATGGGCGTGCGCGCCGAGGTGGATGCGAACGCGCTCACGATGTCGGCGGCGCGCGTCGATTGGCCGCTCGCTCCGTATGAGATGGTCAAGACCATGCGCGCGTCGATCCTCGCGCTGGGGCCGCTGCTGGCGCGCTGCGGTGAGGCGCGCGTCTCGCTTCCCGGCGGCTGCGCGATCGGGCTGAGACCGGTCGACCAGCACATCAAGGGACTGCAGGCGATGGGCGTGGAAATCGACCTCGATCACGGCTACATCGATGCCAAGGCCTCGCGACTGCGCGGCGCGCGGTTCATTTTCGACCTGGTCACCGTCACCGGCACCGAAAATCTGATAATGGCGGCGGTGCTCGCCGACGGCACCACGGTGCTGGAGAACGTGGCGCGCGAGCCCGAAGTGGTCGACCTCGCGCAATGTCTCAATGCGATGGGTGCGCGCGTCGCCGGCGCTGGCAGCGATCGTATCGTCATCGAGGGCGTGGCGCGCCTGCACGGCGCGCGCCACGCGATCATGCCCGATCGCATCGAAACCGGGACCTTCCTCGCCGCCGCGGCGGCAACCGGCGGGCACGTGGCGCTTCGCGCGACGCGTCCCGACACGCTCGATGCGGTACTGGAAAAGCTGGTCGAGGCCGGCGCTAGCATTCAGGTCGACGCCGACGTGATCCGCGTGGCGCGCAACGGTCCGCTCGCGGCGCTGACCCTGCGCACCGCGCCGTATCCCGGCTTTCCCACCGACATGCAGGCGCAGCTGATGGCGCTGATGACCGTTGCCCGCGGTACGACCGTGATCACCGAGACGATTTTCGAAAACCGGATGATGCACGTCCAGGAGTTGAAGCGACTCGGCGCCGACATCGAGGTCGAGGGCAACACGGCGATCGTCAAAGGCGTCGAGAAGTTAACCGGAGCGAACGTAATGGCCACCGATCTACGCGCCTCCGCGTGTCTGGTCATCGCCGGGTTGATCGCCGAAGGCGAGACGTGCATCGACCGCATCTATCACCTCGACCGAGGTTACGAGCGCATCGAGCACAAGCTCTCCGTTCTGGGTGCGCGCATCCGCCGCGTCGCCTAGGGCCCCGAGATGCACATGCGGCCTGCTGGAATGAGCGCGATCCGCGGCGCGGCGCTGACGTTCACCGGCGATGCCTTCGCGGACGGCGAGGCGGCGCTGCGCTACGAATCCGACGCCATCATCGCCATGGCCGACGGTCGCATCGTCGATTTCGGCGCGGCGTCCGAGGTCCAGCCGCGCCTCCCCGCGGGCGCGGCGGTCACGCGTTACGCGAATTGCCTGATCAGCGCCGGCTTCATCGATGCGCACGTGCACTATCCGCAGACGCAGGTCGTCGCCTCGTACGGCAGGCAGCTGCTCGACTGGCTCAACGATTACACCTTTCCCGCCGAGGCCGCCTTCGCCGACCGCGCGCATGCGCGCAACGCGGCGCGCTTTTTCCTCCGCGAATCGCTGCGCGCCGGCACCACGACCTGCGCCGTGTTCTGCACGGTACATCCCGTGTCGGTCGACGCGTTTTTCGAGGAGGCGCAGGCGCTGGGCATGCTCGCGCTCGCCGGCAAGGTGCTCATGGATCGCAACGCGCCGCCGAATCTTTGCGACAGCGCGCGCTCGGGTTACGACCAGAGCAAGGTGCTCATCGAGCGCTGGCACGGCCGCGGCCGCCTGGCCTACTGTGTGACGCCGCGCTTCGCCGCGACCAGTTCGGCCGAGCAGCTCGACGCGGCGGCGACGCTCTGGCACGAGCATCCGGGCACCTACCTGCAGTCGCACATCGCCGAGAATCGCAGCGAGGTCGCGTGGGTGCGGGAACTCTTTCCGCAGCGCTCGGGATACCTCGACGTCTACGATCATTTCGGAGCGCTGGGTCCGCGCGCCATCTACGGTCATGGCGTTTGGCTGTCGGAGGGGGAGCTCGCGCGCGTGCACGAGACCGGAACCGCAATCGCGCATTGTCCGACGTCGAACACCTTTCTCGGAAGCGGTCTGTTCCGTCTGCACGAAGCGCGCCGTGCCGAGCGGCCGATCCGCGTCGCGCTCGCCACCGACATCGGCGGCGGCACGCGTTTTTCGATGCTGGCGACGATGCACGAGGCGTACAAGGTCGCGCAGCTCAACGGCCATTCGCTCACCGCCATACAGGCGTTCTACCTCGCCACACGCGGCGGCGCGCATGCGCTCTATCTCGACGACCGGATCGGCAGCATCGCGCCCGGCATGGACGCTGACCTGGTGGTGCTCGATCTCGCGTCGACACCGTTGATCGCCGCGCGCATGGCGCATTGCGCCGATCTGGCGCAGGCGCTGTTCGTGCAGATGACGCTCGGCGACGACCGCGCGGTGCGTGCAACCTACGTCGCGGGAGAATGCGTGCACGAGCGCGCGGCGTAGCTGCAGGGTCGCCGCCTGCTAGAATGTCTGTTTGCGCGATCGCACCGGCGCCTGCGAAGGCCGGTCGCTGCGCGTGACGGCGCATCCATGGCACTCACCATCGCCCTGTCCAAGGGCCGCATTTTCGAGGAAGCGATCGGGCTGCTGAGCGCGGCGGGCATCGCACCGTCCGAAGATCCCGAATCCTCGCGCAAGCTCATCATCGGCAGCAATCGCACTGGCGTGCGTTTCATCATCGTGCGCGCGTCGGACGTGCCCACCTACGTGCAGCACGGCGCAGCCGACCTCGGTGTCGCCGGCAAGGACGTGCTGATCGAGCACGGAGGCGAGGGTCTCTATCAGCCGATCGACCTCGGCATCGGACGCTGCCGCATGGTCATCGCGACTCGTCGCGGGTTCGACTACGCGGGCGTCGTAAAGCGCGGCGCGCGCCTGCGCGTCGCGACCAAGTACGTCGTCACTGCGCGCGAGCACTTCGCCGCTAAAGGGATGCACGTCGACCTCATCAAGCTTTACGGCTCGATGGAGCTCGCTCCCCTGGTTGGGCTTGCCGAGGCCATCGTCGACCTGGTCAGCAGCGGCAACACGCTCAAGGCCAACGATCTGGTTGCCGTGGAGGACATCATGCCGATCAGCGCGCGTTTGATCGTCAATCCGGCTTCGCTCAAGCTCAAGCGCGACCAGATCCAGCCCTTGCTCTCGGCGATCGGCGCCGCAGTGACGGTCGAGGCCGCGCATGGCTGACGCATCGATCCGGCGCCTCGACGCTGCCGTCGCGGGTTTCGACGCTACGCTCTCGCGACTGATCGCCTTCGACCCGGCCGCAGACGAAGCGGTCGATACCTCGGTCGCCTCAATCATCGCGGATGTGCGCGCGCGTGGCGATGCCGCCGTGCTCGAATACACGGCGCTGTTCGACCACGTGAAGCGGCACGAAATGGCAGCGCTGGAGTTTCACGCGGCGGACCTCGACGCCGCGCTCGCGGGTCTTCCCAGCGAGCAGCGCGCGGCGCTCTCCGCCGCGGCGGTGCGCATTCGCGAGTATCACGAGCGCCAGAAAATGGCGTCGTGGTCTTTTACCGAGCCCGACGGCACGCGACTCGGACAGAACATCACGCCGCTGGACCGGGTCGGGGTATACGTTCCCGGCGGCAAGGCGGCGTATGCGTCGACGGTGCTCATGAACGCGCTGCCTGCGCTTGTCGCCGGAGTAAACGAAATCATCATGGTCGTGCCGACGCCCAACGGAGTGCGCAACCCGCTGGTGCTCGCCGCCGCGCGGCTCGCCGGCGTGACTCGCGCGTTCGCGGTCGGCGGCGCGCAAGCGATCGCCGCGCTGGCTTACGGCACGGCGACGATTCCCGCCGTCGACAAGATCGTCGGCCCCGGCAATGCCTACGTGGCGGCGGCCAAGCGTCGCGTGTTCGGCGCGGTAGGCATCGACATGATTGCGGGACCGTCGGAGATCCTGGTGATCGCCGACGCCACCGCCAACCCCGAGTGGGTGGCGATGGACATGTTCGCCCAGGCCGAGCATGACGAGCTCGCGCAGGCGATCCTGCTCTCACCGGACCTGGAACTGCTCGACGCGGTCGCTTCCGCGATTGCACGCATGCTGCCGGCGCTGGAGCGCCGCGACATCGTCGCCCGATCGCTGGGCAACCGCGGAGCGCTGATTCGCGTTCGTGACCTGCGCGAGGCGTGCGAGCTCGCCAACCGCATCGCGCCCGAGCACCTCGAGCTCGCCGTCGCCGATCCGGAAGTGCTGCTCGACAGGATCCGCAACGCCGGCGCGATATTCCTTGGCCACTACAGCTCGGAGGCGATCGGCGATTATTGCGCGGGCCCCAACCATGTCCTGCCGACGTCGCGCAGCGCACGCTTCTCGTCGCCGCTCGGGGTGTACGATTTCCAGAAGCGGAGCAGCGTCATCGAGGTGTCGCGCGCCGGGGCGCGCACGCTCGGCGCCATCGCGGCGACGCTCGCGCGCGGCGAGGGATTGTCGGCGCATGCGCGCAGCGCCGAGTATCGTCTGCAAGGTTGAATGGAGGAAGTCATGGCCAATATCTACGCGCTGTACCGCACGCCAACCGACGCGGCGGCATTCGAGCGCTACTACTTCGACACGCACGTGCCGATCGCGAAGATGCTTCCGGGATTGCGCAGCTACGAAGTCACCCGTCGTCCCATGGTGGCGATGGGCGGCGCCGCGCCGTATTACATGATCGCGACGCTTCGCTTCGACTCGCGCGCGGCGATCGACGCTGCCGTCGCGTCGCCGCAGGGTCAGGCCGTCGTCGCCGACGTGGCCAAGTTCGCAACCGGCGGCGTCGACATCCTGGTCGCCGACAGCGAGGCGGTCTGAGATGAACGATCGTGCCCGCGGGATCGCTGCGGGATACGTCGCTTCGGTGGTTAGACCGGACGTGCGCGCGCAGACGGCGTACGTGGTCGCCGACGCCGGCGGCATGGTCAAGCTAGACGCCAACGAGAGCGCGCATGCGCTGCCCGACGCGGTGCGCGCGCGCGTTGCCGCCGCGCTCGACCAGGTGCCGCTCAACCGCTATCCGGATGGGCCCGCCAGCACTGTGGCGACCGCGTTGCGTCTCATGCCGGGACTCTCCGCAGGCAGCGCGCTACTGCTCGGCAACGGCTCGGATGAGCTCATCACCCTGATCATTTCCCTGGTCGCGCAGCCGGGTGCCACGGTGCTCGCGCCGGAGCCGACCTTCGTCATGTATCGCGTCAGCTCGGCCCACCAGCGCGTGCGCTTTTGCGGTGTCGGGCTCAATCCCGATTTCACGCTCGACCGTAGTGCCATGCAGAACGCGGTCGCGCGCGAGCGTCCTGCAGTGGTGTTCATAGCATCACCCAACAATCCGACTGGCATCCGCTACCCGATCGCCGACATCGAGGCCATCATCCGAGCTGCGCCGGGACTGGTGGTCGTCGACGAGGCGTATTCGGCGTTCGCCGACGATGCGCTCCTGCCTCGCGTCGCGGAGTTTCCGAATCTGCTGGTGATGGGCACGCTGTCCAAGATCGGCATGGCGGGGCTGCGCCTAGGGTACGTCACCGGTGCACCAGAATGGATCGCCGAGCTCGACAAGCTGCGCCCGCCTTATAATATCAACGCGTTGACGCAGGCCGCCGTGCCCGCGCTGCTCGCCGACCGCGGCTGGATCGACGAGCAGGGCGCCGCGATCCGCGCCGAGCGTGAACGCCTTGGCGCAGCAATGTCCCGACTGCCGGGGATCGCGGTGTTTCCCTCCGAAGCGAACTTCGTCCTCATTCGCATCAACGGAGCGCAGCGCATATTCGAAGGCCTCAAGCGCCGCGGGATCCTGGTCAAGAATCTCTCGGGCGCGCACGCGCTGCTGGCGGACTGCCTGCGTATCACGGTCGGTACGCCGTCCGAAAACGAGCTACTGATTTCTTCGCTGAGCGAGCTTTGCCCATGAATGCATCGATCAAGCCGGCGAGCGGCATCGGCGCCGGAGGCCGTGCGGCGAGCATCGAGCGCGTCACGCGCGAGACCTCGATCGTGGTCGGCGTTGACTTCGACGGCGGCGGCCGTGCCGAGGTCGCCACCGGCGTGCCTTTTCTCGATCACATGCTCGATCAGGTTGCGCGCCATGGCATGCTCGACTTGAGCGTTGCCGCCAAGGGCGACCTGCACATCGACGGGCACCATACGGTCGAAGACATCGGCATCACGCTGGGGCAGGCGGTCAAGCAGGCGCTCGGCGACCGCGCCGGACTCACCCGCTATGGCCACGCCTACGTGCCGCTCGATGAGGCACTGTCGCGGGTGGTGATCGATCTTTCCGGCCGACCGGGGCTCGAGTTCCACGTCGCGTTCACGCGCCCGCTGATCGGCGCTTTCGACGTCGATCTCGTGCACGAGTTCTTTCAGGGCTTCGTCAACCACGCCCTGGTGACGCTGCACGTGGACAACCTGCGCGGCGCGAACGCCCACCACCAGGCGGAGACGGTGTTCAAGGCCTTCGCCAAGGCACTGCGCATGGCGACCACGCCGGACGCGCGCGCCGGCGGCCACGTTCCTTCGACCAAGGGCACGCTCTAGGCGACAGGTCGAAGGGAGCACCCGTTGAAGCCCGACATCGCCGTGGTGGATTACGGCATGGGAAACCTTCGTTCAGTCGCGAAGGCGCTGCGCCATGTCGCGCCGGAACGCAATACGGTCGTCACCGCGGATCCGGCGGTGATTCGCGAGGCGGCCCGTGTCGTGCTCCCGGGGCAGAGCGCGATGCCCGACTGCATGCGCTGTCTCGACGCGAGCGGCCTGCGCGAAGTTGTCCTACAGGTGGCGCGCGACCGCCCGTTCCTGGGCATCTGCCTTGGCCTGCAGATGCTGTTCGACGACAGCGAAGAAGGGCCGACGCCGTGCCTGGGCATCGTGCCGGGACGTGTCCAGCGCTTTCCCGAGCAGCGCATGATCGATGCGTCCGGCGCGCGGCTCAAAGTCCCGCATATGGGCTGGAGCCGCGTGCGTCAGGATCGGCCGCACGCGCTCTGGCGCGGCATCGCCGACGGCACGCGCTTCTATTTCGCGCACAGCTATTATCCGGTGCCGGATGACCCCGCGATGACAGTCGGCAGCGTCGAGTATCCGTCGGCGTTTACTTGCGCGATCGCAAGCGCTACTATCTTTGCCGTGCAGTTCCATCCCGAGAAAAGTCACCGCGCCGGTCTTCAGCTGCTCTCCAATTTCGTGGTCTGGGACGGACGAGACTGACACACCCGTTGTTCGTCCGGCCGTTCCCCCGCCGCCGCCATGCACATCATTCCCGCGATCGACATCAAGGATGGACACTGCGTCCGCCTGAGGCAGGGGGAGATGCATTCGGCGACCGTGTTTTCGGAAGACCCCGCTGCGATGGCGCGCCACTGGCTCGAGCTCGGCGCCGAGCGGCTGCACATCGTCGATCTCAATGGCGCATTTGCCGGCAAACCCAAGAACGAATCAGTGATCCGGGAAGTCGTCAGCGTGATCGGCGAAGAGATCCCCGTGCAGCTCGGCGGAGGCATTCGCGATCTCGACACCATCGAGCGCTATCTCGACGACGGCATCACCTACGTCGTGATCGGAACGGCGGCGGTGAAGAACCCGGGCTTCCTGCACGACGCCTGCTACGCTTTTCCCGGACACATCATCGTCGGACTCGACGCGCGCGAAGGCAAGGTTGCCACCGACGGCTGGTCGAAAATGACGGGTCACGACGTTGTCGACCTGGCCAAGAAATTCGAGGACTACGGCGTCGAGGCGATTGTCTACACCGACATCGGCCGCGACGGCATGCTCACCGGCGTGAACATCGAGGCGACGGTCAAGCTCGCGCGCGAGCTGAAAGTGCCGGTGATCGCGAGCGGCGGCATCAACAGCCTTTCCGACATCAAGGAGCTCGCGAGCTTCGAAGGTGACGGCGTCGCCGGCGCCATCGCCGGGCGCGCGCTCTACGAAGGTACGCTCGATTTCAAGGATGCGCTGAAGGCGGCAAAGGGCGGAAAATAGAGGCCGTATGGGCCTCGCCAAACGCATCATCCCCTGCCTGGACGTCGCCGATGGGCGCGTCGTGAAAGGCATCAACTTCGTCAATCTGCGCGATGCCGGTGACCCGGTCGAGGTGGCTCGGCGCTACGACGAGCAGGGCGCCGACGAGCTCGCTTTTCTCGACATCAAGGCCAGCGTCGAGTCGCGCTCGCTGCTCTACGACATGATCGAGGCGGTCGCCGACCAGGTGTTCATTCCGCTCACCGTTGGTGGCGGCGTTTCGCACGTCGATGATATCCGTGCCCTGCTCAACGCCGGCGCCGACAAGGTGAGCATCAATACCGCCGGCGTGAACGATCCCGAGCTCATCGCGCGCGCGGCGCGCCGTTACGGCGCGCAATGCATCGTCGCCGCCATCGACGCCAGGCAGTCCGCGCCAGGACGGTGGGAGGTGTACACGCACGGTGGTCGCACGGCCACCGGCGTCGACGCAGTCGAATGGGCGCGGCGTGTGGCCGCGCTGGGCGCGGGCGAGATCCTGCTCACGAGCATGGATCGCGACGGCGCGCGCAGCGGATTCGACCTTGCACTCACGCGGGCGATCTGCGACGCGGTTGAGGTTCCCGTCATCGCGTCCGGTGGCGTCGGCGCGCTTTCGCATTTGGTCGAAGGCATCACCGAGGGCGGCGCCGATGCCGTGCTCGCAGCATCGATCTTCCACTACGGCGAGTTCACCGTGGGCCAGGCGAAGGCGGCGATGGCGGCGGCCGGTATCGAGATCCGCGCATGAGCGCAGCGCTCCCGGTGAGCCACTGGATCGAACAGATCTGCTGGAACGCCGACGGGCTGGTGCCGGCGATCGCACAGGACGCGAGCAGCGCCGAGGTGCTCACGCTGGCGTGGATGAATCGCGCGGCGCTGGAGCGCACCGCAGCCACGCGCCTCGCGCATTATTGGTCACGTTCGCGTGGCGCGTTGTGGCAGAAGGGCGAGCAGTCGGGCCACATCCAGCATGTACGCGAGATTCGCACCGACTGTGACAACGACGTAATCCTCCTGCTGGTGGAACAGGTCGGCGGAATCGCGTGTCATACCGGACGACGTCGCTGTTTTTTCCAGCGGCTGGAGGACGGGGCCTGGCGCGCCGTCGAACCGGTAATCAAGGATCCGAAGGCGATTTATGGAAAACAGTGAAGACACGCTGCTGCGCCTGACTGCCAAGATCGAATCGCACCGTGGCGCGGACCCGGTCAAGTCGTACGTGGCGACGCTGTTCGCGAAGGGCGACGACGCGATCATCAAGAAGATCGGCGAGGAGGCGACCGAGGCGGTCATGGCCGCCAAGGACGGTGATAAGATGCGCATCAGGTCCGAACTTGCCGACCTGTGGTTCCACTGTCTGGTCCTGCTCGTGCGACACGGCATGGGACCGCGCGATGTGCTGGCCGAGCTCGAAAGGCGCGAGGGGGTGTCCGGAATCGACGAGAAGGCAGCACGTTCGAAGTCGCCGGCACCGGACGCGCGGCGCTGACGCTGCCCAATGCTTGTGACCACGACATGGACGATTGCATATTCTGCAAGATCGTGCGGGCCGAAATCCCGTCGAAAAAAGTCTACGAGGACGACGAGATCCTCGGCTTTCACGACATTCATCCCCAGGCGCCCGTGCATTTCATGCTGATTCCGAAAAAGCACATCGACTCGCTCGTGCACGCCACCGCCGAGGATGCCGGTGTCCTCGGGCGCATGCTGGCGATGTCGGGACGCCTGGCCAGAGAGCAGGGTGCCCACGACGGCTTCCGCACCATCATCAATTCGGGCCGGGTGGGTTGTCAGGACGTCATGCACCTGCACATGCACGTGCTGGGTGGAACCGAGCCGCTTGGTAGAATGCTGCCGAGGCTATAGAGAGCGCGAGCTCCGAAGGAGATCCATCATGGGTGGACTGAGCATCTGGCACTGGCTCATCGTATTGCTGGTCGTCGTGCTGATTTTCGGCACGAAGAAGTTGCGCAACATCGGGCAGGACCTCGGAGGCGCGGTCAAGGGCTTCAAGGAAGGCATGAAGACCGGCGACGCCGACGCCGAGACCCCTGCACCGGGGAACCCTCCCTCGTCGGCCACATCGCAGCAAATCGCCGGACAGACGATCGAAGGCGAAGTGAAAAAAGAAAAGACGCTGTAGTTGATGCGTCGACGGCTCTGCGGGCGCGAGTTCCACGCCGCGACGCGCCCGGCGGCCGGCGTCCATGTTTGACATCGCCTTCAGCGAGATCGCGCTCATCGCCGTGGTGGCGCTGGTCGTGATCGGCCCCGAGCGCCTTCCGCGCGTCGCGCGCACGCTGGGCCACATGTTCGGGCGACTGCAGCGCTACGTTAACGACGTCAAGGCCGACATCAACCGCGAAATCGAGCTCGACGAGCTGCGCAAGCTCAAAGCCGAGGTGCACAGCGCCGCTCAAGACATCGAGCGCTCGGTGTCGCAGGCGGCGCACGAGGTCGAGGGCGGCGTGCGTTCGGTCGAGCAACAGATCAATGCCACCGTCGCTGAAGCTGCGGCGGGCGGCGAAACGCCTGCCGCGGCCGGCGAAGCGCCTCCACCGGCTCCCGCGGGCGCCGAGAGCGCGCCGGACGCAGAGCTCGCGCCGGCGCCTTCGGCGGCGAGCGAACCCCCGGCGCGCCAGGCGACGCTTCCCGGCCTCGATCGCATCTGAGCCGCATCGTGGCCGATCCGACGCCAGCTCCTGAGGACACGCAGGAGACTTTCATCTCGCACCTGGTGGAGCTGCGCAGCCGGCTGCTGCGCGCCATCGTCGCGGTGATCGTCGTGCTTCTGTGCCTGTTTCCCTTCGCCAAGAACATCTACGCATTCCTCGCCGCGCCGCTGCTGCGTGCGCTGCCGCAAGGCAGCACCATGATCGCGACCGATGTGACCGGGACGTTCTTCGTCCCGCTCAAGGTCACGCTGATGGCGGCCTTCCTGATCGCGCTGCCGTACGTGCTCTACCAGATGTGGGCGTTCGTCGCCCCGGGTTTGTACAAGCACGAGCAGCGGCTGGCCGCGCCGGTGCTCGTGTCCAGCGTATTCTTCTTCATCCTGGGCATGTGCTTCGCCTATTTCGCGGTGTTCCCGGTGGCGTTCGGGTTCTTCGCGGGCTACGCGCCCGCAGGCGTGCAGATGATGACCGACATCGACAAATACCTGTCGTTCGTGCTCACCATGTTCATCGCTTTCGGCCTTACCTTCGAGGTGCCGGTGGTGGTGATCGTGCTGGTCCGGCTTGGCGTGGTGAGCCTGCAGACGCTGCGCTCGATCCGCGGTTACGTGATCGTCGGCGCGTTTGTCGTCGGCGCCATCTTCACGCCGCCCGACATTCTCTCGCAGGTGATGCTCGCCGTGCCTTTGTGGCTGCTCTACGAGATCGGATTGTTCACCGCGCGCTTCGTCGCCGTGACGCGGCGGGAAGACGAAGCCGCGGAAAAGGCCTCGTAGGACGAAGCGCTGCCCGCGCGCTTACGACGAGCGCATCTTCGGCCGCTTGCCGACGGTGATGGCCAGCTCGACCGATTTCTTCTCGCGCAGGACCTTGAGCCTGGCCTGCGAGCCGGGGGTGAGCGCCGCTATCTGCGCGAGCAGCCCCGACACGTCGTGCGTGGGTTTCCCGTCGAGCTCGAGCACGACATCGCGCGCCTGCATGCCGGCGACGTCGGCCGGACCGCGGCTCAACACCGAGCGGATGAGCACGCCGTCCGCGCTGGGCAGCGCCAGCGCAGCAGCGAGCTCCGGAGTGAGCTCCTGCGGCTCGATGCCCAGCCACCCGCGCGTGACTTCTCCGTCACGAATGATCTGCTCGAGCACGCTGCGCGCAATGGTGATCGGGATCGCGAAGCCGATGCCCTGCGATCCGCCGCTTTGCGAAAAGATCGCGCTGTTGATGCCGATCAGGTTGCCGCCGGTATCGACCAGCGCACCGCCCGAGTTCCCGGGGTTCACCGCCGCGTCGGTCTGGATGAAATCCTCGAAGCGATTGATGCCGAGGTGATTGCGGCCGAGTGCGCTGACAATGCCATGTGTCACCGAGCTTCCGAAGCCGAAGGGAGAGCCGATCGCCAGCACGGCGTCACCCACCTGCACATGGTCGAGCGAGCCGAAGGTGACGGCGGGAAGGTCCTTGCCCTCGGTCTTGAGCACCGCGAGGTCTGACTCCGGATCGCTGCCGCGCACGGTGGCGCGCATGCGCCGGCCGTCCGAGAGCACCAGCTGGATGTCGTCGGCGTCCTCAATGACGTGATTGTTGGTCAGCACGTAGCCCTCGCTGCTGACGATCACACCGGAGCCCAGGCTGGTCGCGCGGCGCGGCTCGCTGTCCGGAAGGCCCGGAAAGAAGCGGCGGAGCAGGGCGTCGTCGCTCAGCGGGTTGCGCTGTTTCACGTCCTTGCTCGTGTAGATGTTGACCACCGACGGGGTCGCCTTGCGGGCGGCGTCGGCGAGACTTTCTATTTTGGGCGCGGACACGGTACCGGGCGCTTCTTCGATCAGCACGATGTTGTTGCGCCCGGTGAAACGCGCAAGCAGATCAGGACGCAGCGTGGCCACGACAAAAAGCACAGCAAGGCAGATCGTTGCGACCTGCGCAAATAACAACCAGAAGCGGCGAAGCATAGGCAATCCGCAGAGACGTAGCTGAAATTATAGTCTTGCCTTATCGCAATGCAGCATCGCGGCCCTTCCGCGGTCGCCGCCGAACGTCGTCGGAAAGCATGTAAGAGCCTGTTTCGCTGGCGGTTTCATGGCTTTTTCGGACGTCGGGCTTTGGGAAAACGGCGCAAATCCTTTATACTTTCGCGGTTTGAGGACCGCCCGCCCGAATCCGCACTGCTTTCAGGCGGACGAAGCGATCGGCGTTCCTGCCGCCAACAGCAACAGTCAGCAGGCATTCGACGCGAACGACAAGGAAACCGGTTCGATGGCACCAGATGGCAGCGTGGATGGCGTTGGGGACGGTATTGTCGACAGGAAAAAGCGTCGCTTCCTGATCGGCGCGACGGCGGCGGTTGGCGGCGTCGGCGTCGTCGCGGCGGCAGTGCCGCTGGGCATGAGCTTCTGGCCCAGCGAACGCGCGAAGGCGGCAGGCGCACCGGTCGAGGTCGACATCACGAAGCTCGAGCCCGGCCAGAAAATCAATGTCGAATGGCGAGGCAAGGTGGTCTGGGTGATCAACCGCACACCGACGATGCTCAAGGATCTGCCCAAGCTCGATCCGCAACTCGCCGATCCCAATTCCAACTACTCAATCCAGCCCGCGGACTGCAAGAACGAGAACCGCTCGATCAAGCCAGAAATCTTCGTCGCGGTCGGCATCTGCACGCACCTTGGCTGCTCGCCGACGTTTCGTCCCGACATCGCGCCTGCCGACCTCGGACCCGAATGGCTGGGCGGGTTTTTCTGCCCGTGCCATCAGTCGAAGTTCGACCTCGCGGCGCGCGTGTACAAGGGCGTCCCGGCGCCGACCAACCTCACCATCCCGCCCTACAAGTACCTGAGCGACACCCGGATACTCGTCGGCGCGGATGCCAAGTCGGCTTGACAGGCCACTGAGGGACC